>NZ_AYWI01000005.1:0-414685 GCF_000502535.1 Mesorhizobium sp. LNJC391B00 | reverse complement strand
GACGTTGAACATCACCAGCCTGCCATGACCGCCCTCTCTCAGCGAATTTGCAGAACTCTCAGCACACTACCAAAAATAGAGGTGCCGCAAATCGACGTGGTGCCGCTAGGGCTGCGAAGAAAGGACCGGCTTGCAGAGGCGCTCTATCGTTGCCACGGCGGAATCGATGTTCTTCGATATCTCATCCTTGTCAGGTTCGTCCCAACCAATGACAACTTCATATTTCTCCTGGCGTTCGGAATTCAACGGCTTTCGGTCGTTCAGCAACGCATAGGTGGCATGTTGAACTCGATTATAGCCAGTCACCAAATGGGAAAAGGCAGCGTCGCCATCGCTCCCAAAAAGCGCCGCGAAACGATATCGCTGCGCATTTAACTCTGAAAGAAATGGAAGCTCCTTTGTGAGCCGCTCCAGTGGTGCGTAAATGGCATTTTTGTAAGCCGCCGCATCATCAGTTTCATCTTCGCCCCTCTCTCGCGTGGTTCCTTCGCCACTGCGGGCAAAAGGTTGGCGGGCGGCTTGGAAGATAGATCGAGCCCTGTAAAAGCCCCCCAACACCGTCTCAGCGATATCAGTCTTTCGTTTCCAATCAGCCAGGGCTCGTTCGTAAAGATACCTCTTTTCCGCCAATGCGGCATCTGCAGCTAGACGTTCGGTATGCATCGTCCTTGCGCTGCGGGCGGCAAGGGTAGCTGAAACCAATGATATTGCGCCCGAGACGACCGCCGCGACAACCGCTGGTCCAATCAGAGCAGTGATATCCATCGACGCACCTCATGAACAACGAGAATCGATTTATCGACACACCGGTACCCGTTGGCTACACATGCAACACACAATATGTGGGAAGTCACAATGCGGCTTTTACTGAATTCTTGACGGACGGGACCGAGCCGCCTTTTATGGGCCATGCGCTGAAATAAAATGCGGTTTTCCCGGCTCCTCACCTGTTTACGACGTGTGGAGTGGACTGGAAAAAATCGCCTCAGAATACTATTTTAGTGTTTACCGGCGCGCTCGACGCTAGGTAGGGTGAACAGACCGGCAGAAAAAGATGCGCGAAAGCGCTATATATAGACAGAAGACCGTCGCCGCGTTGGCGCCGATGAAGACCGGCCGCGCCGGAGCCCGCGCTTACAGCGCCTTTCCCTAGAGTTCCAAATGATGTCCCGCACCATCGCGGTCGGCGCCGAAACGGCGCAGGTTCGCAAGCTATCTTGGGCTGAATTCTATCGAATCGTGCCGGTCAGGAAGCCCGCGAACGATACCCGTTCGGACTTTGGGGCGAGCCACGGCACGCATGGGGGTAGCCAGACGAGGCCGCACCTTGATTTGCCAAATGGGAACAAGATGCCAATGGCTCCTGCTCAAGCTCGAAAAGGGAGCCGGCTGGCGTCCTCGCCGATCGAAATGCACGGCTAGGCTTTCGTCGACTGCGGCCAATACGGCGCACCGCTCGAGCTGATCGTCGGACATCTCACAATCGGGAACTTTATCTCGCACCCACTGAACGGCAGCAAAGGTTGAAATGATCCGGCCAGGAGCAGAGCAGCCGATATACCCGACGATAGCGTCAGCGACGTCATCGGGAATATGAAAGTTCAAATGGCGCGAGGTGGAAGCTGCGCGGTTTGGCATTTCGCCTTCAGTAAGCCCCACCGGACTGGGACGCCGGGAAAGAAGAATTAGCAACACCTAATGTACGGCGCAGGATGTTATGCACCGTTTTCTTATTGCGGAATGGCACTGCCCGGCTTGGCCGGTTTCTCGAATGGGATGACCACCCGATGACAAAGACCACTCGTAAAGAAATGCTGGTTGCTGCCGACACGATTCTGAAGGCCAACCCGGTGGAGAAAAGCACGGCGATCCGGATCCGATACCGCGGCGGGCGCCCGGCCCTGACATGGATGAAGAAGCACAACGCCACCGGCGCCGCCGCTCTATGGCTTGTAGCCAGAGAGCGGTTGCCGCAAGCCGCGAACGATAACCTACCGATTGAAGCCGGACTTAACGTCGACCGCAGCCGCAAGGATGGAAGGTCGCGCGGCAAGAATCCGATTCCGCGCTCGCTGGATGCGTATCTCGCTCTACCTGCCATTCAGCCACGCATGGGCGACGCAGAGCCAGAGCCCGCGCCACGCCCGTGGTGGGCTGGCAGGGAAGACGCCGAGCAGCCACGCATTACGATCAAGCCGCAGCGGCAAAACTTCGAATTCAGCCCACACTGCCGCTTCAGCTTCCATCCTCCTGAGATCGCTGAGGGTGCAAGCTTCCTTGGCGCGATGGGCGGACTCGGCCATCTCAAGATGGGAAAAAGACGTGGTGATGTGCGACACCCCGACCGCGCAGATCTGTGCAATCCGCCTCCAGAGATCGATGCCGTTATCGAAGTGATCTTGGCAGGAGGCGGTGTTGCCGACGTTGGCAGGGCTTTCGGGGCGAAGGGCGGACATGCGGACAGACGCGGGGGCGCCGAGCTGCTCGCGGCAGGCCGGTGGGCGGTACTGGCGATGGCGAATGACATTGGTCGCATGAGGGCTGCTTAGGCCCATGTGCCAAATCGTGGACCCGAAAACCCTCTAGGGCAACAACAACGAAATCGGGGCGCTTCGGCGTCCCTTTTCTTTTGCGCCTGACGTCTCGTCATCGTCATGCGTAACGCGCTCATTGGTCCAGTAGGCCAGGGCGCGGTCAATCGTGCACTTCGGGTGCGCCCGCACTTCCCGAAATCCGACTGTCGGCAACGGCAGTTGTTGATCGACCCCAGCCGTCCCGTCGGGGGTGGTTGGGGTACCGTTTTCCCTTCTGAAAGGACCATAGAGATGGCCACCGCAAAAAAAGCAGAGGCAGCACCCGCAGCGCGTGAGTTCGATGAAATCCAGCGCCGGGCGGGCGGCCTCAAAGCGCGCGAAAAGGAACTGCTCGCCGCTCAGATCGAACTAGAACAGGCCGGTATTCGACCGGAACTGCCTGCGGTCGGACCCAGCGTGAGGGATTGGGCTGCAGCGTTGCTCGATGGTTCAGCGGTCCCAGCCGATCGCGATCCAACACCTGGCGAAGATCTTCAAAAAATCGTTCTCGAACGCCAGGCCATCGCAATCGCACTCGACGCGCTTGCCGAACAGGAGAACCAGGCCAGGCGCATCGCTGCTGCAGAGATGCTGCAGGAATCGGCGGCCGAATGGCGGGAAATTGTCCGGCAGCGCGCTCTTGCTGTTCTCACTTTGAGGCGCGTCAACGCCGCGGCATTCGAATTCCGGGAGCGCATCCGGCGCATTGCCCGAACAAACCCCAACCTAATTTGCGACGTCACGTCGGGTCCGCTCTTCGGACCGCCTGTCGTCGGCGACGGCGTCTACACGTTTCTCGAATCTGCGGTCGCGGCCGGGATCATCACCAAAAAGGAAATCGCCCAATGAATTTTCACTCCGGCGCCCGCATCCGCGCCTTCGATACCGACGCGGCAGCCCTAAAGGCTGGCATGTTTTTCCGTGCGGCTCTGCACGATGGTGACGAGGTCGCACAAGCCTGGTGCGCGAAAAACAGCGTGCGTATCGAGAAGGCGCAAGGCGAAACTAGCGGCACTATCGGCGGCTATCTTGTCCCCTCCGAAGTTGAGGCCGGAATCATCAAAATCCGCGCACTGGTCGGAACGTTTCGACGCAACGCCGACATCAAGCGCATGGGCTCGGACACGCGCTCATTCCCGCGGCTCGACACAGGTTTGACGGCTGCCTTCGTCGGCGAAAATGCAGCGATTGCAGAGCAGGACCGCGTTTGGAGTTCCGTGACGCTTAACGCCAAGAAAGCGGCAGCCCTGTCTCGCATTTCCAGCGAACTCGGCGAGGACGAGACGATCGACGTTGGCCAGGACTTCGCCGAGGATGCAGCCTTCGCAATTTCAAAGCTTGAGGATGATTGCGGCTGGAATGGTGACGGCACAGGCGCCTATGGCGGGATTGTCGGGATCTCCACAAAGCTCATCGATGGCAACCACGACGCCGGGAAGATCGTGGCGGCTACCAACAACGACACGTTCGCCGAGCTAACGGCCGCCGACCTGGGCACAGTTATTGCCGCTTGCCCTGAATATGCCTTGGGTAACGCAAAGTGGTACGCGAGTTCATACGCAATCGGCCAGACGTTTGTTCGCCTCGGCGCGACCGTCGTTGGGCTTGAAATGACGCCTACCGGCCCGAAGCCGATCCTGCAGTACGGCTCTTATCTCATCGAAGCCGTGCTCAGCCTGCCCGGCAGCGGCGATCAGTCGGGCAAGGTGATGATTGCCTTTGGCGACCTATCCATGGCGGCAACCCTCGGCGACCGCCGCGGCGTGACCGTGAAGACGACTGAGGAGCGATACCTCGAGTACGACCAGATAGGCTGCCGCGCGACCGCGCGTTTCGACATCAACGTGCACGATCTCGGCAGCAACACCGTTGCTGGACCTCTTGTTGGTCTGATCGGAAACTGACCATGGCCGAGATCAAACGCTCCTTTGTGGCAACAGTGCTAAAGTTTGCCGGCGATGGCATCGGACCCCGACAGGTCCGTGCGGTCGTCTCCACTGGCGAGGTGGACCGCATGGGCGATATCATCGTCCAGAGCGGAATCGACCTAACCGCATTTCGCAAGTCTCCGACAGTCTTGTGGCAGCACGATGCCGACCATCCGATCGCGAAGTGTCTGAGCGTCGGTATCGAAGGCGGCAAACTCGTCGCCCTGGTGCAGTTCCCGGATGCAGGCGTCAGTGCCAAATCGGATGAGGTCTATGGCCTGATCAAGGCGGGCGTCATCAACAGCACTTCGATTGGCTTTGTGCCGCTCAAGTATGTGCCGATCGATCCATCGAAGCCTTACGGCGGGCAGCGGTTTACGAGCAGCGAGATGCTGGAATTCAGCTTCGTCAGTGTGCCCGCCAACTCGAGCGCTTTGATCACAGGCAGATCGGCCAGCCAGACGCCGCGCCTCGACGCAGCCAAGCGCAAGTTCGCGCAGCTCAGCCGGTAACGATCCAGATTGGGCATTCCGAGACGGGGTGTCCATCCGGCGCCGAGGTGGCGTCTGACCCTCGGCGCCGGCCTTTCAATTCGCAGCAAGGATACAAAGATGCCCCATCAAGACAGGCAAACCGGGACCGTCAACACGTGGATCGACGGTTCAGCATACGGCTTCATCTCGCCCCATGATGGTGGCGCTGATCTGTTCGCGCACGTCACTGCCTTGCCGGGTGGCCTGGACTGCCTGCGCGTCGGCCAGCGCGTTTCATACGATAGCCAGGTCGACAGACGCAGCGGTAAGTCGCGCGCGATCAACGTCGAGGTGATGGTATGACAGAGAAGGTTCACTTCGATGGCAACGGCGACAGGCTCGTCATCGAATCTGGCGGATCCATCATCGTTCGCAATGGCGGCAACCTTCGAGCCGAAGCAGGCGCCGTCATCGACCTTCCCGAGACGGTCGAATTCTTCGCTGGCACAAGCTTCACGCTGTCGACGCGCGAGCGCTTCGTGCGGACCACAAGCGCAAGCGCTGTGTCGATCATCGTGCCGCCGTATGCGTCGGTGCCATTCCCGCCTGGTACGACGCGCACCGTACTGCAGGGCGGCACAGGTCAAGTCACATTCGTTGCTGGTGATGGCGTCACGATCAACACGCCAGAGACGCTGAAGATTTCCAAGCGGTATGCGACTGCCATGGTCGTTGCGACTGACGTGCAAGATGTTTGGGATCTCGTGGGCTACCTCGAGGCAGCGTGATTGCAACCCAGGGTACAGGGTCATCGACCCCTTTTCAGCCTTTGGGTTGCGACCGATGGGTCCCTCACCTTTTCAAAACGTCCACTTTTTTTGTTTCTGACGAAGGTTTTTTCATGGCAGCGCGAGGCAGAAAATCTGCGGCAAGTTTGGCAATCCAGACCATCAACATCGGTCAGGCGACCACGTTGCGACCGGCGGAAGGCCTGTCGGTAGCCGAGGCCGAAATGTGGTTCGACGTCATGGCGTGCATGCCGTCTGGCTTCTTTCGTCCTGAAAACGCAGAGCTTCTCGCTGGCTATGTGCGCCACTCGGTGTCGGCCCGCGATCTGTCCAAGATGGTCGCCGAGTTCAACCCGAGATGGCTGGTGAAGGAAGGCGGACTGGAGCGGTTCGACCGGCTGTTGAAGATGCGAGAGCGGGAGTCGCGCGCAGCATCGGCGGCGGCTCGTTCCCTGCGCATGACGCCCCAATCCCAGCAAGATCCGAAGACCGCAGCACGCAACCGCAACAGCGGCTGGGAACCCTCCGCGTACGAGATGATGAACGATGAACGCTAAGGATAAGAAAGCACTGGAACGTTGCATGGAAATTGCCTCACGCGACCGCAGCCGGGCAGAGCAACTCGACAGCATGCTGAAGGATCGCCACTGGGACGAGGTAGCGCACTTCGCGTGCTATTGCGTGCAGTCCCAGGCCCTCAACTTGAAGCCATGGGAAACCGCCCCGGCCTTCGCTGATATTGCCCACCCCGAAGGCATCCGCCGCGATCCCAATGCAGGTGCCTTGCAAGACAAGATGCTAGCCGCTGGTTTGTCGGTTTTCGAACCGGATCCGCTCTCGGCACTTAGGAGTAACCGTAAATGATCACAGCCCGCGACCAACTCACAGCCGCGCACAAATCTATGACGAAGACCCAGATTGCCGAGAACGCGCTGCTCTTAGCTGACGAACTCGAGCGCATGCACTACGCCCTTGGCAGTGCAGTGGAAGGCATGAACGCAGCCGCGGCCGCGGTCGGCTCTTTCGAAGAACTCGTTCGCATCCTGAAGGCTGACATTCGAACCGCCAGCAATCTTTTTCAGAGCGGCAGGAAGCGCGCAGCGCGCGAACTTTTGGCGAGAATGGCAGCCGTCCCTGACTTGGACCAGATCACCTTACGCATCAAGTTGAGTAGTCGACCGCGATGTTCAGCCCAGGCGATGCGCGGGAGGCGCGCCACTGATGGCCGACGAAACCGTTATTACCGAGTTGGTCATTGACGCGAGGCAGGCCGAGCAGGGCTCGGCAGCCTACGTGCGCGCCATGAAGGCTGCGCAAACTGCCTACGACAAGACCATCGACCAGACCAACGCTGCCACTGTTGCGATGGAAAAGCAGACTACAGTCATGACCGGAACAGCCGGCTCGATCACCTCGACGGCCAAGGCTTGGGAGCGGCTTAAGGCTGGCGTCGACCCTGCCTACCAGGCAACGAAGCGCATGGAGGGCGCGCTACTGACCGCCGACGCTGCAGCGAAGAAGCTCGGCGTTGACCAGGCTGAAATCAACCGCGTTATGGACTTGGCGCGCACCAAGCATCTCGGCACCGCTGTGGCTGTTGAAGAGGGTGCAGCCGCTGCGAAGCTTGGCGCGACCCAATGGGCTTCGCTTGGCCATTCTGCGCGCTCCGCTGCGGAAAGCATCGCCATTGGCGCATCGCCGATGCAGGCTTTGACCCAGCAGGCCAACCATCTCAGCTACGCCATGAGCGGTCCTCAGGGCATCATTGCTGCAACTGCCGGCGTCCGCGCGGCATTCGGAACATGGATCACGACAATCCCCGGCTTGCTCACAGGGGCGGGCGTGGCCGCGGCTGCGGCTGTCGGCGCCTATTTGCTCGCGACGCGGGAAGACATCAAGTCAGCGGACGAGGTGCTTCAGAACCATAAGACGTTGATTGACGAGATTGCCAAAGCTTACCCGGCTGCTGCCGAGGCCGCGAAAAATACGAGGAACAGGCGGCGAAGATGCCGCAATCGGTTGCCAATGCTGATCTCAAAGACCAGATGGCTGACGCACAGAAGACCATGTCGTCTCTCATGCAGAAGATGGCGATCGATTCTGAAGGTGCTGGGCGGTGACTATGCCCTTACCGGCTCTGTCGGCTCTAAGGCATTCGCCGACATCTCTGAAAAGATCACGCAAGGTAAGACGGATGCGATCGATCTGCAGGCAACGTTAGGTCACCTGCGCGTAGATCCAACCCTGTCAGATACGGCTAGGGATTTCGCGAAGTCATTGCAGGATACCGCCAACCAGGCGGCGAAACTCGAGAATGCTATCAAGGCCGAGGGCACCGTCAGCGACGTCATAGGAGGCGGCCACGCAGTGAAGACGCTTGCCGACATCGCTGCCGGGTTCAAGGATGTCTCAGAGAAGGCGGGCAACGCCGACACGACGATTGCCAAATTGTTTGGCGACATGGGCGGCGGCTCTGGCGGTTTTGGTGTGACGCGGTCACTTGGCGGCCTCAGCGGCTCTATCCAGGCCACGCTGGGTCAGTTCGAACAGATCGAGCAGGCCGTCCAGAATTCCCGCCGCAACCAGCTTCAAGGGATGCTGGACCTTACCAAGCAGTTCCGCGACACAACGACGGAGGTCGACACGCTGAAAGAGGCCCTTGCCTCGGCTGGCGGCAAGGACAACATCAAGGCCTTCTTCGGCGATGTGAACAGTATCGAGGGCGCCAACGCGGCTCTCGGCAACACCGTTGGGATCATCAACAGACTCTTCGACGCGATGAGCACCGGCAACGCCAAAGCCAGCGATGTGGCATCAGGGGTCGACCTGCTGCGCAAAACCCTGGTCGATGGTGGTCTGGGCGTTGAAGCGGTCGACAGGTTCATCGACTCGCTAGTCCGCGCCCGCATGATGTTGGACGCCGACACTGGCAAAGTCCACCAGTTGGGCGCTGCGGTCAACGCTCTGCGCGACAAGACAATCACCGTCACGGTGGTCACGCGCCAAGTCGGCACCGGCACGCAGTCGACCTACGATGTACCGAACCAGACAGGCGGCACTACCGGCGTAGGCGTCACGCGCTACTCCTCGAACGGCCCAGCGGTCTCCTCGACTCCGATCTTCAACACCTCCACCAATTCGTGGGGCTACACGCAGCCCAAGACCTATCAAGACCCGAGGGTGCTTGCGCAGGTTAATGCCATGTACCCGCAGCGTGCAGCCGGCGGTCCAATCTCGCCCAACACACCTTATTGGGTTGGCGAAAAAGGCCCGGAACTGGTCATGCCTCAATCGGCCGGAACGGTCATCCCGAACGCTCAGTCAATGACACTTGCCAACCCGCAATCCGCCTTCACAGGACAGGTAGCCACGCGCGAGACCGATCGCATGTGGCAGTTGTTCATGAACATCGAGGCCAACACCCGCAAGACTTATGAGGGTGTCGATAAGTGGGCGACTACAAGCAGCTATAGCGGCGGGTCGTCGTCTTCCGTCAGCAGCGGGTCGTCGTCGTCAGGCAGCAACTTGGATGACAAAGCCCGGCAATACCGGAAAGTCCTTGCCACATGGAACTCAAACTTTGCGGCTGCCGGAATCGTCGGCAGCGGCAACATTGGCTATGGCGCGCAGGGACTCGGCGCCACGCCGGAGCAAATAGCGCGTCGCATTGTCTACGGCATGGCTACAGGCGGCATAATTGGCGGCGACTCTCGCGACACGCAAAAGGTCGAGTTCTTCAAGAGGCCGAGCGAGCGGGTCATCATTGCCGATAATGACCAGATCAGCGATCAGCGCAGTGGGTCGTCAAGGTCCGCTGGCGGAGGCGAGCGACCTGTAGAAATCAAACAATACATCAGCATCCCTGGCGGCGTGTCGCCATCCAAGGAAAGCCTGGCCGAACTGCGAAGGCAGACTGCCATGGGCGTGCGCGATGGCTTGAGGTCACTCAATGGTCGATAAGCTCGCATGCTCTCCGCGGGCGTCGTGTTGGCGCTGGCTTGGCCGTTTTAGAGATCGCTTGGGCTTGCCATGGCGCCGTCGGTGACCACGGATGTACTGGCGGCGGCGGAGAAATTGTCCGATGCCGGAGCCAGACCGATCTGCATTGCGGATCTCCTTCGCGATGCACATCTATTAGCCAGGGCTATGTGGGTGCTTCGTGATCACGATCGACAATGCCATTCGTCTGGCCATCAGCCTGACGCTTCTCTTCATCGGCTTTCAGATGGGGGCCATCTGGGGAGCGCAACCAGGGGTCAACGGATGGCTATACATGTGGCAGACGCTTTTCGCCGGGCTGATGGCCATAGGCGCCGCGCTGCTGACAGTCTTTGCCATGTTCCGCACTGACGCAAAACAGCTGGAGCGTCACAACGAAATCTACGCCTTGACCCTCCGCCGCGACATCCTTGCCGTCGAGCGGGCCGCTCACATGGACCACTTCTATCGCCGTCTCGCTGGCGACATCGCGGCGACCACCGGAAAGGTGAAGGCAAATCTGGAAAGTGGTACGATCCGCCCAAGTGAGGACGACATCGACGCCCTCATCAATCTCGGAAAGCGGTTCAATATCGCCGTCAATATGACGCTTGTGAAATCTGCTGCGGATTTTTTCGGGCCGAGAATGGCGCAGGTTTACGAGGGTCTAGGCTTCGCGATGCCGGGCTTGGAAATTGGCGTCAACGACTTGCACAAAATGAATCTGGCGCGGGGGAATGCTGCCGACCACAATCTGCATGCCGAAGCTCTGCGTTACATCGGAGACATCAGTCACTACAACGATAGCCTCGTAGAATTTGCAGATTGTTTGGTCGCTCTCGGGGACCGATATCAAGGGCTTAAACGCTCATCCTCCCCGTCATGATGCCAGACTGCCCGTCGATGGTATCCACTCCGGCTGCGCTTTGATCTTTGATAATTTGAGGAATATAATCCTCCTGTTGCGGCGACCCCTCAAACGGAGATCGCCAGATGCCCCATACACTCGCCGACGCCCTTGCCGACAACGAATCCATATACGTCAACTGCGGGCATCCTATGTGCGCGAAGTCGACCAAGCTCGACATTCAGGCGCTGATCGACCGGCTCGGGCCGGATCATGGTGCCATGCACTGGGATATTGTCGGGATGTTTGGATGCTCGTCATGCAAGGCTGCCGGCCGCGATCGCCGACCGGTGTTCTTCACCTGTATTCCCGATTATGAGGGCCTCAACAGGGCTCGCAACCGTGACTGGAAGCCGACTTTCGAACGATAGACGGCAGGTGCGGGCAGCGGCTATATTTTAGCGATGCCTGAAAAGCCCGCAACAACCTACATCGTCAGCGTGTTCGACAAGCCGAATTGGCGCACGATCCTGACCACGAAGGACAGGGCAGCCGCAGAGGCGCTTGAACAGGTGATGGTGCAGGATGGCGTTAAGGCGCAGATCGAGGAGATCACGCCGAAGCCGAAGAGGCGCTAATCATCCTCAATCGGCAGGAAGGTCGGCCACATTTCGACAACTACCCGTCGTAGCGCAGTGGTGAGGGACACGACGCTGCCGTCCCGGCGACGCACAAGAACATCTCCTTTGTCGTCGCCCTGAAAATCGGTTTCTATCTCGATATCCTCCCCCGGAATCTTCACACCCCATAGCGCTCCCGGTGTGCCAACTTCGTAGAAGCCCTTAATGGCGTATAGGTGCTTGTAGACCGTGGCGACACTTTGAATCGTGAGGAAGCTCGGCTCCAGACTGCATAGGTGTCTTAGAAGTTTCTCCTTATTTGGCCACTGCGCGACCATTGCCGGATTCTCGCGTTCATAAAATGCATAGAAGATATCCGCGAGTTGAAAGGCCGACAGGCAAGCATTGAACCCGCGCCGCGCGTCGTCGGGTTCCGCCAGGTAATCCTCAAGATTGGGCTCCACGAAAACATGGAAGAACGATCGTGGTGTTGTTTTCAAGGGTCGCAGCCATCCATAGTTTTCGCCTTCGCAAGGTTGTGATTGACGATTTCATTCGAGGAAAATGGCCGGCGCTGCAGTGGGAGGTTGCCTGATCAGCGCCGGCCGGACGGTAATCATGTCCGCCGCGGCTCACTGATAGCTGAGTCTTTCCGTTACGTCATGTGGGGATCGGACTACGCCTAACCCTCAGCCTTCCGACCTAGACCAGACGCCTTCGCAAGCGCCGATCGCTTCGCGGCGTAGTTCGGCGTGACCATGGGGTAATCGCGAGACAAGCCCCACTTCTCACGGTATTCGTCGGGCGTCCTGGAGCGTTCTCAGGTGCGCAATCGCACACCCGGCCCGCCTTCGACCGTCTCGCCGTCGGCCAGGAAGATGACACCAGCGGATTCGAAAACGGCGCGTATAGCCTGGAGTGTCCGCGGCAAGAGTTCCTCGCCCCGTTCGAACCGGGTTACCGTGTTGATTGCCACTCCGGCCGACTTAGCCAAATCGCGAACTCCCAAGCCGAGCGCTGCCCTTGCCATTTTGCATTGTATTGGATGCATCTGCGAATTCTCTTGACGTTCTGAGGGTACGGCGTATTGTTGAGACATTGTAGCGATTCCGCTACAAACAATCAACAAGGGTTTGGGGCATGAATCACACGATAGTAGACTCTGCAGCCACCGAACAGGTGGCCGTTCACCTTGCGCCAAAGCGTGTTGCCTGCGAGCCAGAAAGGCCGCCAGCCGGCACGTTTTGGGGGAATAAGAATTACAAGGTGGATGGCTATTCTATTGGCCTACTGACGCACCACCGCCGTGGCTTTTCGTACATAGCCAATCCGATCGGTTGGTTTCCCGAATATGAAGCCGCAGTCAGCGCGGCTCGACAGATGGAGAGGGGTTCGGAGTCGGCATGAGTGTCTGGGGGGTCAACCTCTGAACCATGCGATATCGCAAATGAAAGGCCCGCCTCGCGCGGGCTTTTTGCTACCGCCCAATGGGCGTTCACGCGTGCGCTGAGGAGAAACAGCATGAGCCGCAACGCTGCTAACGATAACACTCCAGATGCATTGCTGTGGACATCGAAACAGACTGCAGCGGCGTTGGGCATCACAACCAAAACCCTGCTTGCCCACGTAACTTCAGGAGAGCTTCCTTACGTCCCGTCGGGCCGCGGTGTGGTGCGCCCCCGGATGAGTTTCCTACCAGACGACGTGATCAGATTCATCGAATTGAGGAGGACACGTAATTGTCCGTCTACAAGCCCAAAAACAGCCCGTTCTACCAATACGACTTCCAACTCGCAGGGCAGCGGTTTCATGGCTCTACGGGCAGCAAAAATGAGCGCGACGCACGCGGAATAGAGCGGGACCATCGTGCGAAAGCCAAGGCGGCTGTTCAGGCAGCCCGTGCCGCTAAGGGTGGCCCGCTGACAATGGATGATGCAGCCGCCCGTTATTGGCTTGAGGTTGGCCAGCGCCACGCCAATTCAAAAACGACGTGGACGGATCTCGGTCGCTTGGTCGACTACTTCGGCCCTGGCAAGCTCTTTGTGGAAATCACTGACGATGACGTCGCCAAGCTAGTCCAGTGGCGCCGCTCTCAAACCGCATGGGGCAAGTCGGAAACGCAGGATGGCAAGCCAATGCGATTGGTCTCATCTGCCACCGTAAACCGGTCCACCACGTTGGTCTTGAAGAAGATGTTTACCCGCGCCAAGCGCACATGGCGGCACACGTTCCCCGCCGAGCCTGTCTGGCGTGATCATTTCATTGCCGAGCCACGAGAACGAGTTCGCGAACTTCAGGCGGGAGAAAGCGCTGCGCTGCGATTGGCAACCCGATCTGACTACACGCCAGTCTTTGAATTCGAGCGCGCAAGCGGTCTGCGGCTGGATGAGTGCCTGCTACGCTGGAGCGAAGTCGATTGGGAGACCGGCTGGATTGTTACGACAGGTAAGGGTGGCCGCATGGTCAAAACCGCCCTCACCTCCGCTGTGCGGGCCATCCTGCTTCCGTTGCGTGGTCATCACAAGGAATGGGTGTTCACCTACCAAGCGAAGCGGACACGCAAGGCCGATGCTTCTTACAAAGGCGACGGCAAGGAACACATCAAAGGCCAACGCTACCCGATCACCTACAGTGGCCTGACCTCACAGTGGAAGCGGATTAGGAAGGCTGCCGGCGTTAAAGACTTCCGCTTTCATGACTTCCGCCACGACCTCGCCACCAAGCTTTTGCGGGCGACGGGCAATTTGAAGATGGTACAGAAAGCCCTCTCTCATGCCGATATCAAGACGACGACTCGATACGCTCATGTCCTTGATGAGGAGGTGGCGGCTGCAATGGAGTCGCTGCAAAATTCTGCCGCGAAGTCCCGAACAAAGTCCCGAACCCGAAAGCCAAAAACTGCCTAACGCAATGCGCCTAGACAACAATTTGCGTTGCGCCCTATTTCCTGGGGGTCAAGGGGTCGTCGGTTCGAATCCGGCCACTCCGACCAAACAAATAGTTGGCCGCTTCCCCCAAGGTGGCTACCGTCTTTTCGACTTCCCGCAAACAAGGTGCATTCTTAAGCCGCCATGCTGGCGTGCCGCTCGATAAAGAGTTCGATGGGACCTGTGAGAAAAGCAGCCTCCTGCTTGATCTTCTCGTCGCTCCATTCCCACCACCGGATCGCCAGCAATTTCGCAATAACATCCTGTGAAAAGCGATACCGGATAAGCTTGGCCGGGACCCCGCCGACGATCGCGTATGGCGGCACATCCCTGGTGACAATGGCGCCGGCCGCAACAATAGCGCCATCCGCGATGTGGACGCCTGGCATGATCAGCGCTTGGCGGCCGATCCAGACATCATTGGCGATGGTAATGCCGACGGGTTTGCCGCCGTGCGAATTGAGATCGGTCGCGTTCATCATGCGGCTGTGGATCGGAAAAGTGGTTGCAGCCCAAGGCACGTGGCTTCCCCCGGAACATTCAAAGCTCACGTTGCCGGCGACCGAACAGAACGCCCCAAGGGCCAACGGAGTGGCGGCAGACGCTCCAAGCACCTTCTTCCGGCTCACCCCATAGGTGTGACGTCCAACGGTCACGCTTGGGGGCAGCTTGGATCGAAACAGATTCCTCATGCGCAGCCAGCCCGTCACAGTGACCTCTTAAGCTTCTGGAGCAAGAGATCCGCGGGAGTCCGCCATAGACGATATCGACTGGCCTTTGCAACCTGCTGGCCGACTGGCGCCATGCCGTACGCGTTAAAGAACGCATGAACACGCGGCTCAGCGAACTGCTTTTTGCCTCGGGTATTGTAGTGTCGGATCGGCAGGCTATGAGGGCTTATGATTCGGCCGTTTTGAAAAAGGGCTACCCCGAGGCAGAACTGCTCGGGCGCCCAAGTGTCGGTCACCTTATGAACGGCCTTGATAGCGGCGAAGGCGTCCACCATGGCTGTGAGGTTGTCCCGGTGGATCCCGACGATGCCGCTGTTCCACATCGGTTCCTGGCCGGTCAGGACCTGGCCGCCGACGCTGATGTTCTTGCCCGGCAGCGCGTTCTGATAGATGCGATGCGGCCCTTCGCACAGGCGCATAGTGGAATGGGTCGCAGAGATCGAGCGGAAGCCCTTCGACGGGTCACCCACCGGGTACATGTCGGTGTCCATGAAAAGGAGCCGATCTGCTCGCTGCAAAAGCTCACGCATAGCCCCGGCCTTGATACCGAAATGGTAGCTTCCGCCGAAAGACCACTGGTCTTTCTGTTCGGCCGTTATGAGCATTGTCTCAACAGGATAAGCGCGAAATAGGTCAGTCCTGTCCGTTGCGACGACTATTCTGGCGGTCGGGCAATGGTGCAAAAGCTTGAGGGCGCTGAGTAGCGCGCCGCGATGGTAAAGCTCGTTCTCACCATAGGCGATGTAACCAAAAACGTCGTTCATTCCGCCACGTATAATGGGTCGTTCAATCTTCTACTAGCTGCGCTCGCAGTCGTTTTGCTCCCAGAAATCTCCTGCTGAAATCAGCCGACGATTACTACTGGCACACATCGACCCATTCGGCATCGACAATCTGTGCCATGCGCTCAGGGCTCAGCCGCACCGCGGCGTTGGTGGCGCCGGCCGCGGGCACGACTTCATCGAAGGCGCGCAGCGAGACGTCGCAATAGACCGGCAGCGGCGCCGGCAGGCCGAACGGACAGACGCCGCCGACGGGATGGCTGGTAATCGCGACAACCTCATCGGCGTCCAGCATCCGCGGCTTGCCGCCGAAGCGGTCCTTGAACTTGCGGTTGTCGAGCCTCGACATGCCCCCGGCCACGATCAGCATGGTCTCACCGCCGACGCGCAGGCAGATGGTCTTGGCGATCTGCGCCGGCTCCACGCCATGCGCCTCAGCCGCCAGCGCCACCGTCGCCGAACTCGCTTCGGTGACGAGCACTTCGACATCGGGCGCATGGGCAGCCAGGAAGGCGCGCACGGTCTCAAGGCTCATCTCGGCATCGTCCCATTCGAAAAATGCGGTTAGCGTTCACACTGGATAGCTTCACGCTCGGTCGGCGGCAACCTCCCCGCCCCTCGACGGCTGCAGCGGTACCAGGCCAGGCGGGCCGCGCCGCATGTCGGCAATGGAAGGCGCATCCCCCGTGCGGGAGATGTGTTCGGGCTGCTGCCTTGGTAGGTCGCAATGGACCAGGGCCGGCGCTGATGCTGTGCTCCCACGACCAACCGGAGAGATCATCATGCTCAAGCTCGCCTCGGCTCTGGCGCTGCTGCTTGTCGGGACGGCGCCGCTGCTTGCCGACGACATGCCGATAAACGCGGACGCCATCAAATGGGGCCCTGCTCCTGCTGTCCTGCCCGCCGGCGCGGACATGGCTGTCATCGCCGGGGACCCCTCGAAGGATGGCATCTACGTGCTGCGGTTGAAGCTGCCGGCCGGCTACAGGATTGCCGCGCACAACCATCCCACCTCGGAGTATGTGACGGTGATTTCCGGCAATTTTCATATCGGCATGGGCGACAAGCTCGACGAGACCAAAGGCATCGAACTGACCGCCGGCGGCTTCGGCGTAGCCCCACAGGGAATGAACCATTACGCCTGGACGACAAGCGCTACGATCGTCCAGGTTCATGGCGAGGGGCCGTTCGCGATCACCTACGTCAACCCGGCGGACGATCCTAGCAAGAAGTGACATTCGCCATTGGGCGAATGCAACAAGCCCGCCAGGGCAAACCATGGCGGGCTTGTTGAACGACGCTTGGCCGTTGTTTATGAAACGGACCGGTTTTCCACAGGCGCCGTGGGCGCCGGGGCATCGATCAGGGCCGTTTCCGGCAATTGCAATGCTGCGGCGATCCGGCGAAGTTTCGTCGGATCGGTGTCCTTGCCGCTCTCTATGTCGGCAATCTCGCTGGTCGACAGACCGCAGGTCAGGGAAAGCTCTTCAATACTGTATCCCTTTGTCTCCCGGATGGCTTTGAGGCCGGGGTGCTCAAGCGCTACATCGGCCGCAACATCGGCCGCCAGCCTGGAGAAGGGTTCGTGCTTTGCAGTTTGGGGCATTGGCAACTCCATGGGGCTAAAGAGTTTTGGATCAAATGATAGGGTGTTGCCTGAGAGCCGGGACAATGCCCGCTTGACGGCGATTTGCCAAGGCCCAAACCGACCGTCACAGCATCGTGAACCGGCGTCAAAACCGCAGGCGCCAGGGCACATATAGGATCTCCGCCCCGATCTCCCAATCAAGTTCTTTTGAAGGGCCGCACGCCGAAGTGTTCAGCGGTTTTGCGCCGCTCGCGCGTTAGCCTGATGTTGCTGGCAGTCGCATCGGGCCAGCTTTTCCCAAGAGGATCAGATCCATGACATTCAAGACATCAGCCATCGTGCTCGCCACGATTTCAGGCCTCGCCGGCGCGAGCATGGTCGCGGCGCAAGCCGCCGAGGCCGTGCGCATTCGCGGCACGGTGACCGCCTTTGCCGGAGCGACGCTGACGGTGAAGACCCGCGAAGGCGCTACCGACGCCATCGCGCTGGCTGAAGGGTGGAAGATTTCCGGCGTCGCCAAGGCGGATGCCGGGGATATCAAGCAAGGCGATTTCCTCGGCATTGCCTCTGTTTCGAAGGCCGATGGCGGCAGCGGCGCGCTTGAGGTGGTGATCTTCCCGGCCGCGCTCAAAGGCGCCGGCGAAGGCGACCGCCCGTGGGATCTCGAGCCCAACAGCCGGATGACCAACGGCACGGTCGCCGATGTCACCGAGATTGCAGGTCGCACGGTGACGCTGACCTACGACAATGGCCAGAAAAAGCAGATCGCGATCCCGCAGACGACGCCGGTGGTGACCTTCGCGCCGGCGACGCCCGCCGACCTCAAGCCTGGCTCTGTGGTGTTCGTCAACGCCGAGCGCGGCAGCGACGGCAAGCTGACCGCGGGCCGGGTCGTGGTCGGCACCAACGGCGTCATTCCGCCAATGTAAGTTGCCGACGAAGCGGCCAGACACAATCCAGAAACAAAATTCTACAGTCCGGAAAAACTGTCGAAAAGTTCGGAGGCGATAGTCATGACTGCGGGGTTCACCGGGACCGATCTTGCTCGGTGACGGTCAAATTCAGCCCGCGCAGAAAAGGAAACGAAGTCATGAAGAAGTCCCTCCTGTCGGCTCTCGGGCTGGCTTTTGCCCTGGCTGTCTCTCTGCCCCTCATCGGCGCCAGCAGAGCCGACGCAGCATCGCTGCACAAGAAGCATCACCATCATCATCATCACAACAAGCATCACCGCCATCACCATCACCACCACCACCACCACCACAACAAGGTGGAGGCCAAGAAGGCCTGACACGGCCGACTTGCCCAACGGGAAGGCTGGCCCTGGAGTCCTCGCCAAGGCCGCCTTCCCGTTGGTTTTTGCCAGGCGACATGTGGAAAAGCTGAAGGCAGGATTCGATGGCGCCGATGCGCCAGAACGCGAGCAACCACAGCGCACCCCAACGAACGTATCAGGCGCAAGGCCGACAACACAGCGGTTGCCAGTTGCAGGACACCACGGGTCTCTCAATGCTGTCGGAACCCGCTAGGACGGCGCCGCGAACGCGAGCACTATTGCGATCAAAATCAAAAGCGGTCCCATCCATTTGAAATGCTTCGCGACCTGCAGCCACCATGGCTGCTGACCTTTCTGGGCCTGAAAAGGACTTTGGAGCAGCCCAAAACCAACGCCTGTCATCCACAGCCCAGCGCAGAACATGATGAACTCGTCGATGTAATTTGCGACCACGCCCGTCTCCTCCGCCGGTACCTTTGGACTGGCGTTATAGTCGCAGCCGGGAGTGGCAGAAAGCGCGGTGCCAAGTGGCGGCAATGACTGCTGCCGCCACCTGACAAGAGCCGGGCGCGGACTCGGTCTTGGCCGGCCATTTGGGCACGCCACGGTGTGACCTTCGCATGGGATGCCGCGCCGCTACCTCAGCGGCCTTCACGCGAAAATGCATGGTCGATGCCGGCCCCGCCAGGCGCCGTCCGTTGGCGAAGGCTAAAAATCGACGTCGCGAAAAAACGCGAAGAAAATTCGAACCACGCATGAACCTTTGCTTTGGAGGCCGCACTAACCGGCATGGACGCCGAGAAGGCGATCCCAACACAGAAGGACGCCATGGTGGCGATCCTCGATCCAGAGAAGGAAATGCTCAAATGACCAACTTCAAGCGCATCACGCTCGCCGCGGCCCTCATCGTCTCGGCCTTCGGTTCGGCTTCCGTTCCGACCTCGGCTTTCGCCAACGGCACGCATCCCACGGGCGACGGCGGCGCGGTTTGCAAGGGCTCCGGTCATTGCCTGGTGCTCTCGATCGAGTGCAAAGGCACCTATACCGACGCCACGGACAAGAATGGCACTGTCTATGGCAAGTGCAGCCAGACCGCGCAGGTTTCGCCGCAGGCCAAGATCAAGCTCGCCAAGTAATCGGCCGCAGATCAGGGAAATGCGGTCGTCCGCGGGACGGCCGCCATTTTCTTTTTGTTTTCGTGAATTGTTTTAGCGCCGGCTGAGCAACAAGCTGGCGAGAAGGCCGACCACGACCAACCCAACAGCAGCGGCTGTTGCCGGACGATCGCGCGCCGTCTTTTCGATCGCCCTGCCCTGCTTCCTGATCGCCGGCAGCGCATCGCTGACAAGGTCGGCAAGCTGCCCATAATAGTCCGAAGCGGCATCGCGCCCGTCCTCGTAGTAAGCACCGCCGCGTTTGGCCACGACTTTGCGCAAGGCGGCGAGCTCTTTGGAAAGGGTCGCGACCTGCTTTTCGAGATCGAGATCGGAGAGGGTCGAAAGCGATGCCATGATTGTTTTCCTTCTTTTTGAGAGAAGGCCAAACGCATGGCCGCAGAACCGGTTCCGGTCTGCTTGCCCGAGGCAGCGGAAAGGTTAGCGCACCTGGTCGAGCAGGCGCTTGCACTCCAGGAGGTCAAACAGCGCCTCCTGCAGCAAGGCCCGGTTGTCGCGCGACAGTTTCGATGCGCCGGGCTGGACCGGACCTTCCTCCTCGGTCTTGCCCAGGCCGAAAAAGCGGCGGCTGGGTTTTACCTTGGGCTGGCCGACCAGCATCTCGTCATCCATGCCGCGCGGCTGGGCGGCTGGCGTCAGCGGCACCTGATCGGCCTGCCTGCGCTGCGAGATCGCTTCGACGGCAGCCATGTCGCCATTGCCGATGGCGACCAGGAAATGGTTGCCGTTCTCGCGCAGCAGTTTCTGCACGCCCTTGATCGTGTAACCCTGGTCGTAGAGCATGTGGCGGATGCCCTTGATCAGTTCGACATCCTGTGGCCGGTAGTAGCGGCGGCCGCCGCCGCGCTTCATCGGCTTGATCTGGTTGAAACGGGTTTCCCAGAAGCGCAGCACGTGCTGCGGCAGATCGAGATCCTCCGCGACCTCGCTGATGGTGCGGAAAGCGTCGGGGCTCTTGTCCATGGGCGAAATCCTCACGCTGGACGGCGATCCGGCCCAGTCTGCCGAATCGGGTATCATTTCAGCGGTTTATGAAACAATATTCAAGCCCGGCGTCAAAACGGCCCGGCGTTTTCAACCGAAGCCTGCGGCAGAACCTATTTGCCGCCCTTGGCCTTGCTGTTCTGGTGCGAGCGCAGGATACGGCTTTTCAGCACGTTCGACGACTTGAAGGTCATCACCCGGCGCGGCAGGATCGGCACTTCCTCGCCGGTCTTGGGATTGCGGCCGATGCGTTCGTTCTTGGAACGGACGTGGAAGGTGGCGAAGGACGACAGCTTCACCGTCTCGCCGCGTACGATGGCTTCACAGATTTCGTCCAGCACCGCTTCGACGAGTTCTGCCGATTCAGTGCGTGACAAGCCGACCTTACGGTAAACAGCTTCGGCAAGGTCGGCGCGCGTAAGTGTCTTTCCCCCCATGCGACCGTCCCATCAGTTCAAAAAACATAAATCGATACAGGTAAAGGCAGAGCCTAAGTAATTGATCCGGCAAGGTCAAGGACCGAAACCGGACCGTTCGGCACTTACCAGCGAACGAGAACCGCGCCCCAGGTGAAGCCGCCGCCCATCGCTTCCAGGAGCACGAGATCACCCTTCTTGATGCGACCGTCGGCGACAGCCACCGAAAGCGCCAGCGGCACGGAAGCAGCCGAGGTGTTACCGTGCAAATCGACGGTGACCACCACCTTTTGCTCTGCAATCCCGAGCTTCTTGGCCGAAGCGTCAATAATGCGTTTATTGGCCTGATGCGGCACGAACCAGTCGAGGTCGCCGGCGGTTATGCCGGCCTGCGAAAACGTCGCCTCGATGACATCGGTGATCATGCCGACGGCGTGCTTGAACACTTCGCGGCCTTCCATCCTGAGATGGCCGACCGTGCCGGTGGTCGAGGGACCGCCATCGACGAAAAGCTTGTCCTTGTGGGCGCCGTCGGAGCGCAGGCTCATCGCCAGCACGCCACGGTCGGCAATGCCGCCGGTGCCCTCATCCGCTTCCAGCACCAGCGCGCCGGCGCCGTCGCCGAACAAGACGCAGGTCGAGCGGTCGCTCCAGTCGAGGATGCGGGAAAAGGTCTCCGCGCCGATCACCAGCACGCGCTTGGCGAGGCCGCCTCTGATGTAGAGGTCGGCGGTGGTCACCGCATAGACGAAGCCCGAGCACACCGCCTGCAGGTCGAAGGCAAAGCCGTGATGCATGCCGAGCCGGTTCTGGATCTCGACGGCGGTCGCCGGAAAGGTGTTGTTGGGCGTCGAGGTCGCCAGCACGATCAGGTCGATGTCGGCAGGCGTAAGACCAGCATTGTCGAGCGCTGCGCGCGCCGCCGCCTCGCCCAGCGACGCCGTCGTCTCGTCATCGGCGGCTATATGACGCTGGCGGATGCCGGTGCGCTGGGCGATCCACTCGTCCGAGGTCTCGACCATGCCTTCGAAATCGGCATTCTTCATGATGCGGCGGGGCAGCGCAGCACCGGTGCCGCGCACGACTGATCTGATCAAAGCTCTTTCCTATTCCTTTTCGTCGACGGTGGCGTCGGATTTCCTGCTTGCCTGGGCATGCGGGTTGCGCGCATGGAACAGGTCGAGATCGGCCTCGATGCGGTCGATCAGATTGTTGCGCACCATGTCATAGCCAAGCTCGATGGCCGCCGCGAAACCGTCCGAATCGGCGCCGCCATGGCTCTTTACCACGATGCCGTTCAGACCCAGGAAAACACCGCCATTGGAGCGGCCCGGATCGAGCTTTTCGCGCAGGCGGTCAAAAGCGCCCCTGGCGAAGACATAGCCGATCCTGGCCATCAGCGTGCGGTTCATCGCGGCGCGCAGATAGCCTGAGATCTGGCGCACAGTGCCTTCTGCCGTCTTGAGCGCGATGTTGCCGGCGAAGCCCTCGGTGACTACCACGTCGACCGTGCCCTTGCCGATGTCGTCACCCTCGACGAAGCCATGATAATTCATCGAGGCCATGTTGGCCTCGCGCAGCATGCGCCCGGCTTCCTTGACCTCTTCCTGTCCCTTGATCTCCTCGACGCCGACATTGAGCAGGCCGACTTTCGGCCGGTCGATGCCGAACACCGAGCGCGCCATGCCGGTGCCGAGAATGGCAAAGTCGATCAGCTGGTGCGCATCGGCGCCGATGGTGGCGCCGACATCCAGCACCACGCTCTCGCCGCGCATCGTGGGCCAGATCGCCGCGATCGCCGGACGATCGATGGTCGCCATCGTGCGCAGGCAGAACTTCGACATCGCCATCAGCGCGCCGGTATTGCCGGCCGAAATGCAGGCCTGCGCGCTGCCACTCTTGACTGCTTCGACAGCCTTCCACATCGACGACTTCCAGCGGCCGTGGCGCAGCGCCTGGCTCGGCTTGTCGTCCATCCTGACCGCGACTTCGCAATGGTGGAACTCGCTGACCTCGGCCAGTTTGGGAAATTTGGCGAGTTCGGGGCGCACCAATTCCTCGCGCCCATATATGACGAAGCGGATGTCGGGACGCCTGACGGCGACCGTCATGAGTGCCGGGATGACCACGTTTGGCCCGTGATCGCCACCCATGGCATCGATGGAAATCCTGATCACGCGGTCTTTATCTCACTAGCTTGGGCCAGGGCACATGGCCCGCGAAAGAAATACTAAACTCGCGAAATTCGGGGGCTCGCGAAGGTTCGGCGAAAATAGCGGTTTTGGGCTGCCGCACAACCGGCTTTTCTCCGATCGCTTCGTGTTTTAGGATTTTCCAAGCAAGGATCGCAGCTTTTGCTGGAATTCATTCTCGACGGGCTCGTCCGGGCCGGCGGCATCGAGAGAGGCGCCTGCCTTGCGCGGATAGGGATCGATCGCCAGCCCGAAGAACTGTTCGGCGAGCGCGCCGACGTCGATCGTGTCGCCGGAGAATGTTTCCGGGCCGTCTGGCCCGTCGGCGTCGAGCAGGATCTCGCCGCCGCCTTCGAAACCTTGCCGTCCGAGTTTGGATTGTTCGGGCAAGAACAGCGCCTCGACCTCCTCGTCGATATGGGCCGCGACCGGCTCAAGGGTGACGATGCAGGCCTGGGTGATATCAGCCTCGACGCGGCCGCTGACCTTGACGCCATTGCGCTTCCACGGCGCCACCAAAAGCTCAGCACGGTAGTTTTCGACCGAAAGCAGCTCGTGCTCGCGCGCAAGCATTGCGCGCTGCGCGGCGTCGGCGTCGATCACCACCTGCAAACCTTTGTGCGGCAGGCGGCCGACATTGGCCGCGAATGAGACCGGGCTAGGCGTGTCCACATGTTTCATCTTGGTCTCCCCTCCTCACTCCGCTTTCGCGACCGGAAACGCCACGGCACCGGAAACGATCAATTCGGACGGCTGTGCTTCAAGCTGCCTTGCGGCATCGATTACATAGGACGCCAGCGGCAAGGCTTGCGGCCAGGCGCCGGCATCGGGCCTGACATTGCGCGCCAGGGCGGCAGCAAGCGCGTCGGGGTCGCTGCGTCTCAGCGCGTCGTCATAGGCGGCGGTACGGCCGTAGAACATTTTGGCCAGCCTCTTCATGCGCTTGGGCACGCCGACATCGCCAACGCCCAGTTCCCGCAGCGAATGCTCGACATCGAGAAAGAACTCGTCGATCAGCACCTGCGCGACCTCATGCGCGACGCCCTCTTCGCCGCGCAGCCGGTGCTGAAACAGGAACATGTGCAGCGACAGCATCTCGAAACGGCCGAGCGGCGTATCCGGCACATTCCAGTGGGAATAAAACACGGTCTGCCGCGCCGCCGCCACGATTTGTGCGTAAAGCGCCTCGGTGATAGCGCGGTTGGCATTGCGTTCGCGGCCAAAAAGGCGCTGGAACATTGAGGGTGGTCTCCTGGGGACCGATTGTTTGAATGGGCCTTGTTGCATCGGCAAGCAAGCTGGTTTACCGGTTTTGCCGCCCAGCGCAAGTTGCGGCCAGCTAATGGAGTTGTTGTTGCGCGCGCTGAAATTCAAGTCGACTTTTCTGCCTGGGGCCACCGCCGCGGTTTCGCTGGTGCTGGTGGCCTCCGCGCTGTCGGGCTGCAATTCGTCCAAGATGTTCGGCGACCTTAACCCTAGCGAGACGCTGACGCAGGGCTATGTTATCGACCAGCAAGCGGTCGATTCGGTGCCGGTGGGCTCCAGCCGCGAACAGGTGCTTCTGGCGCTCGGCACGCCATCGACGAAAGCCACCTTCGACAATGAGGCGTTCTATTACATTTCGCAGACGCGCAAGCGCTATGTCGCTTTCGACAAGCCGCGCCTGGTCGACCAGAAAGTGCTCGCGGTCTATTTTGGCGAGGACGGGCGCGTCACCCAGATTGCCAATTACGGTCTGAAGGACGGCAAGATTTTCGACTTTATCTCGCGCACCACGCCGACCGGCGGCAAGGACCAGAACTTCCTCAGCCAGATCATCAAAGGCGCCAGCAAGCTGGCGCCCCCCATTCCTGGCGGCGGCGCCTAAGAAGCGACCGCCTTCCTCAGATTTTTGCTTCCCCCGAAGCGACACCATCTCAGGCGACCAAAAGCCCGCGGGAGCGATCCTGCGGGCTTTTGTTTTGAGGTTATGCGGCCGCAACACCCGTCGCGCTTTGCCGCGCGTGGCCTGTTCGGCCGCCGGGCTCCAGCGAGGCGCGGTGCACAGCCGCACTCTGCCGCGCTTCCGAAGGCGTCATGCCGAAATGCCGGCGGAAGGCGTGGTTGAAGGTCGAGAGATCGCCGAAGCCGGCGTCGAAGGCGATGGCGCCGATGGTGCGGTGTGCCAGGCGCAGGTCGGATAGCTTGCTGCAAACCAGCGCCAGCCGCCGGCCAAGCACGAACTGCGACAGCGAGGTACCCTCACCCTCGAACAGCTTTCTGATATAGCGCGCGCTGACGCGGTGGCGCCCGGCCAGCGCGTCCGACCCGACATCGCCGGAAGCCAGATTGCTTTCGATATCGGCTTTGATGGCGCGCAGCCGCGCGGCGCGTATGCCGCGGCCTGCGGCGACCTCGGTGGCGTCCTGCGTTGCCCCGACCACGACCGCGACAAGGTCCTGTATGTGCTTGGCGGCAAGCCAGCGCAATTCGGACGCGGCCAGGTTCGGCTCCTGCATCAGCAGACGGACATAGCTGGTCAGCAGCAAGAACTTTTCGCCCACGCATGACATCGGCGTCATCAGGGCGGCATCCGCATTCGCAGCCATGGGCCCGAGCGCTGCCTTGGGGATGGTGATGAAGAGATGATGCGACATCGCCCGCTCGATCACATGCGGATCAGAGGAGGACAGAAGGATTGCCTGGCCGGCCTCGATGCTGGCCTCGCGGCCGAGATGCGAGAAGGTGGCAGCGCCCTCCAGACACATGAAGAAAATGTAATCATCGGTCCCCTTGGCCACGGCGCGGGAACGGATGGTGCGGAAGGCGGTGGTCCTCGAATCGGCAATGCCGACGCCCGGCAGCCGCAGGATGGTCGCGTCGACGGAGAGCTTTTCCTCCGTGACGTTAAAATCCATGTCGGTCACCATCCGGCGCAACAGGTCGCAATAGACGTTTCGCCATTCCGCTCGCGGCCACATGGCGGTCGAAAAGCGCGCATGCGCAAACTCGGGGGGTCGAATAGTCATGGGGTACTCCCAAGCGATTGTCTTCATTTCACTGTCGTTCGTAGTCGAGGCTCGTTCCATGAACGGCCTCTCATTCCGACGGCGGCAATCGGGGGGCAGTGGATGGCTACAATGATTTGCGCACTTGGACAAAAGACTATTTACGAAGCTATGGATGAGCTTAGTTCATTCATGCTAAGAAACCCAGGGGCAGGATAGGGTAACGGCAGATGACAAGACGGCTTCCACAACTGGAATCCATTCGGGCTTTCGAGGTCATTGCCCGGCTGGGCAGCTTCAAGCGCGCCGGCGATGAGCTGAATGTTACGCCAAGCGCGCTCAGCCACCGCATCGCCGATCTCGAAGCCGATCTCGGCGTGCTTCTGTTCACCCGCCATGTCCGCCGCGTCGAACTAACGCTTGAAGGCGAAAGATTGTCCGCGGGCGTGAGACGCGCACTGCTGGAAATCCAGAGCACGATCGCGAGTGTCGCGCGCAACGAGCGCACGAGGCTGAGGGTCACCGCCATTCCTTCGCATGCCGTGCGCTGGCTGGCCCCGCGTCTGCACAGGTTTCGCAAAAAGCATCCCGAAACAGAGATCGACATCAATGCGGATCTTGCAGTCGTCGACCTTTCGCAGCGAACAGTCGACATCGCATTGCGCTTCGGCGGCGGACACTATCCGGCCGTCGAGACCGAATGGCTGATGGCTGATGCGATCTTTCCTGTCGTCAGTCCCGACTATCTCGCCGCCAACGGCCCGGTCAGAGACCAGCACGATGTGCTGCGACTGTTTCGCATCCTCGACACGACGGCCGAAAATGACGAGAGCGGCGCCAATTGGCGCCACTGGTTCGAGAGAAACAATCTGCCGCTGGATACGGTTGGCGACGGCATGAATCTGAACGGCACCTTGTTGGCGGTCGAAGCGGCGGCGAGCGGTCTGGGCGTCGCCATCGCGAGGAAGTCGCTGGTCGAGAGCGATTTGCGCACCGGCAGGCTCGTCCGCCTCCTGACGACGGACATACCGACGAACTGGAACCACTACGTCGTCGTCCACCCGTCCATCTCCGCCTGGGAGCCTGCCAGATCGTTCATCAACTGGCTGAAGGCGGAAGCCGGCGACAACACCGGCGACGGTTGACCTCGGCGGCCGTCTAGGAGCTCTCATCACATCGTATCGGCCATTTGCTCATCCTTGCGGCCCGACTGGTTTGCGGTCTTGGCGGCAAGCGCTGCCGCCATCTGGCTCTCCAGCTCGCGCAGCTTGGCGTCGAGTGTCGCCATGCCGCCCCAGGCGAATGTCGCGCGGTACAGCGGTGCGATCTCGGGCGTCAGGAATTCGACCAGGGTTTCGTCCTCGACCCAGACCTTGAGCACCTTGAACAGGCGGGCATCGATCAGCCCGCTATGCCAGCCCATGCGGGCGGCAATGCCCTGGATGGTTTCGGTCGAATTGGGCGTGCTGAGCAGCACATGCGAGCCGGAGCGCAGGCGCATGTTCGGGTCGAAGCCGATGCCGAGCGGCGCTTGCTGGTCCAGAACCGTGCCGCACGGCAGGATTTCAATCAGCGAGCCGAAATCGTCGCCGAGGCAGACGAACCATGCTCCCTCAGGAAATGGCGGCGACGGCGCACGAACCGCGGTGGCGACAAGCATTTCGGCAAGGACGCTGGCGACGGCCTGCGGATCGCGGGCGTTGAATGAAGCGTGGTGCAGCATGGCAATACTCCTGTTTTCAACGGCGGCGGCCGGCAGAAGTGCCGACCCATGCCGCGGCGTTCCGCGAAAACTGAATCACCGGCTGAGCGTCAGGATGACCGCGGCAAACAAGCAGGCGTATTCGGCCAGTCCAAGCACAAGGCGCAAATTGTGGTTGGCCGCCCAGTTGTCGCGGGTCTGCGCCCAATCATCGGGGATGGTCACCGGCGTCCAGCTCTGCACCTGTTTGTTGAGCGGCACCTGAGTGCTGACGGTGAAGCCAATGTCGATCACCACCAGCGCCGCGGCGACGATGGTCAGGATGCGCGGCAGGCCGGCATCGACCGCAAACATCGCCATCGCCGCGATCAGCACCAGCGTCGTCAGCCTGACGACCGGCATCACCCGGGTAAACGTCCGGTCGCGCATCTGATGCATGGCCATGTACTGGCCGGCGGTAAGATCATCGATGCGAAAATCGTGGATTACGCCCGAGACGTAGATGCCGGCAATAATTCCAGCCAGCGCAAGCGAAGCCGCCATCAAGAAAATGTCCATGTCTTTTCCCTGTCCGAATGTCGTTTCCCTGGCCAAAATCGCCGCAGAGGCGAGCCCGACACCGCGCCTATTGCAATGTCCTGGCCAATGGCCGGGGTATTAAAGCAGGCGGAGGGTCCGGGCTTGGGTAGGATGGAACGATGTTTTGGGCAATGCGGCCCTCCGATTGCGTCGGAAACATCAAGTGCCGTGAGGTCGAAAGCTATCAGCAAACATTGACGCGTACTTGCCAGCGACCGGTCAAATTCGTATCAGACCGTGCTGGCCAATGGCGCATCACGCTGAATTGGGAGGAGCATCCGTGCCGGAAAAAACCCGGACAAAACCGACAGGCTGGATGGCGACCGGAACGGCTGACGGCCAGGTGGTCACGCCTGACTGGATACCCATCGAGCCGGTGGCGATCGATGGCGTGAGGGTCAAGGAGATCAGGCCGGTCGCAACCTCCACCGGCTATCTGACCGAGATCTTTCGCGAGGAGTGGGAGCTCGATTCGGAGCCGGTCGGCCAGGTCTTCCAACGGACCTTGTATGCCGGCGCGGTGACTGGCTGGCATGCACACGCGGTGACCACCGACCGGCTGTTCTGCTGCGTCGGCAGCGTTCGCATTTCGCTGTTTGACGGACGCAAGGCCTCGCCGACCTTCGGCGCCGTCTGGCACAAGATTATCGGCCCGTTGCGCCCGGCGGTCGTCATCATTCCACCCGGAATATGGCACGGTGTTGTTTCGCTCGGAGCGGAGACGGCGGTGCTGCTCAACCTCGTCGACAAGGCCTATGCCTACGATCAGCCCGACCATTGGCGCCTGCCGCCAGACACCGACCACATTCCCTACAGACTGGTGTAGCGTGGAAGCATCTGCGCAGCGCGATCAGGCCGGCGGCGAACCGCTGGTTTCGATCGTGATCGCGACGCACAACCGGCCGGCAGCACTGTGGCAGGCATTGACCAGCGTCATGCGCCAGACGTTGCAAGACTGGGAAGCCTTGGTCATCGGCGACGATTGCAGGCCGGATACGGCGGCCGTTGTCGCTGAATTTGACGATGCCCGCATCGTCTACATCGATCTTCCCGTCAATTTCGGCGAACAGTCCGGTCCCAACAATATCGGCTTTGCCAGGGCGCGTGGCCGCTTCGTCGCCTTGCTCAACCACGACGATCTGTGGTTTCCCGACCATTTGGCGGCGATGACCGGCTGGATCGACGCCTCGGGCGCCGACGTGGTGCTGGCGCGCGGTGCCGTCATCCAGCCGCCGTCGGCGGCCGGCAATCCTGTCAATTCGATCTTCGGGATCGGCAAGGATGGTTTTTACGACCCCGTCACGACGGAAGGATTTGGCTCGGCACACATGTTTCGCCGCGCTTCGTTCAGCCTGCTCGGACCTTGGCGACCCGCCAGCCAGTGCTTTTGCGAAAGCTCGCAGGACTGGCTGTTTCGGGCATGGCGAAAGGGCGCGGTGATCGCGACGATGCCGCACCTCACGGTGATCAAGTTGCATTCCGGCATACGCAAGGGTTCCTATCTCGGCGACAATGCGCAGGAACAGAAGGATCTTCTGGATGCCATGCAGACGCCAGACGCCTTGCGCGTGAAAATCCTTGGCTGCGCGGGCGAACCCATTCGCCTGGCGGCATCGAGTTATCTCAGGCGCAGGCTGATGGCGGCTCTTGGCATCCATCCCCGCGCCCGCGCCTTCCGCCGCAAGTATAAGCGAGGCGCCTTCCTTGCCAAGCTGCGGCGCCTGCGTGGCCTGGCGCCGATGCCTGAGCGCGAACCTGGCGTGAGCGAATTGCTGGATCGCTACAGCAAGCGCGGCGATGCCGGGACCGAGCCGGGTGAGGTCTGAACAGACCCCCGCATGAATCTCAAACAAAAACCCGCGGGATCGCTCCGCGGGTTTTTTCTTGAATCAGTGGCTTTGCCTCAGCCGTGCGCGAGCACGGCCAGCAGCAGAAGCGCCACGATGTTGGTGATCTTGATTGCCGGGTTGACCGCCGGGCCGGCGGTGTCCTTGTAGGGATCGCCAACCGTGTCGCCGGTGACCGAAGCCTTGTGCGCTTCGGACCCCTTGAGGTGCTTGACGCCGTCCTTGTCGACAAAACCGTCCTCGAACGACTTCTTGGCATTGTCCCAGGCGCCGCCGCCCGAAGTCATCGAGATGGCGACGAACAGGCCGTTGACGATGACGCCGAGCAACGAGGCGCCGAGTGCCGCAAAGGCGGACGCCTTGGAGCCCGAGATCAGCTGCACGCCGAAATAGACGACGAGCGGCGCCAGCACCGGCAGCAGCGAGGGGATGATCATTTCCCGGATCGCCGCCTTGGTCAGAAGGTCGACGGCGCGCGCATAGTTTGGCTTGGAGGTGCCGGCCATGATGCCCGGATCCTCGCGGAACTGCTTGCGCACTTCCTCGACGATGGCGCCGGCCGCACGGCCGACGGCCGTCATGGCGATGCCGCCGAACAGATACGGGATCAGACCGCCGAAGATCAGGCCGGCGACGACGTAGGGATTGGAGAGGTCGAAGGAGACATCGCCCATGCCCTGGAAGTACGGATATTTGTCGCCATTGGCGGCAAAGAACTTCAAATCGTTCGAATAGGCCGCAAACAGCACCAGCGCGCCGAGGCCGGCCGAACCGATGGCATAGCCCTTGGTCACCGCCTTGGTGGTGTTGCCGACCGCGTCGAGCGCGTCGGTGGAGTGGCGCACTTCCTTGGGCAGGCCGGCCATTTCGGCAATGCCGCCGGCATTGTCGGTGACCGGGCCGAAGGCGTCGAGGGCGACGATCATGCCGGCAAGGCCGAGCATGGTGGTGACCGCGATCGCCGTGCCGAACAGGCCGGCGAGCTGGTAGGTCGAGATGATGCCGCCGACGATGACGATTGCCGGCAGTGCGGTCGATTCGAGCGACACCGCAAGTCCCTGGATGACGTTGGTGCCGTGACCGGTCACCGAGGCCTGGGCGATGGAGTTCACCGGGCGCTTGTTGGTGCCGGTATAGTATTCGGTGATCACCACGATAAGACCGGTCACAACGAGACCGATCAGGCCGCAGATGAACAGGTTCTTGCCGATGATGGTCATGCCGGCGACGGTGCCGACCTCGCCCCAGCCGACGGTTGCCGAGGTAGCGACACCGAGACCGACGATCGACAGCAGGCCGGTGACGATCAGGCCTTTGTAGAGGGCGCCCATGATCGAGCCGTTGGAACCGAGCTTGACGAAGAAGGTGCCGACGATCGAGGTCAGGATACAGGCGCCGCAGATGGCGAGCGGATAGAGCATCGCCGCACCCAGAGCGGCGGTTCCGCCGAAGAAGATGGCAGCCAGCACCATGGTGGCAACGACGGTCACCGCATAGGTCTCGAAGAGGTCGGCGGCCATGCCGGCGCAATCACCGACATTATCGCCGACATTGTCGGCGATGGTGGCCGGGTTGCGCGGATCGTCTTCGGGAATACCGGCTTCGACCTTGCCCACGAGATCGCCGCCGACGTCGGCGCCCTTGGTGAAGATGCCGCCGCCCAGACGGGCGAAGATCGAGATCAGCGAAGCGCCGAAGCCGAGCGAAACCAGCGCATCGATGACGATGCGGTCATTGGGCTGCAGGCCCATCGGGCCGGTCAGAATATAGTAGTAAATCGACACGCCGAGCAGCGCCAGGCCAGCCACCAGCATACCGGTGATGGCGCCCGACTTGAAGGCGATGTCGAGACCGGCGGCGAGGCTGTTGGACGCCGCCTGCGCGGTGCGCACATTGGCGCGCACCGAGACGTGCATGCCGATGAAACCGGCGGCGCCCGAAAGCACGGCGCCGATCAGGAAGCCGACCGCGGCGGTGATCGAAAGCAGCCACCAGGCGAGCACGAGCACGACCACGCCGACGATGGCGATGGTGGTGTACTGGCGCGCCAGATAGGCCTGCGCGCCTTCGCGGATGGCGGCGGAGATTTCCTGCATGCGTGCATTGCCCTGATCGGCTGCAAGAACCGATCGTGTCGCCCAGATGGCGTAAAGGATTGAAAGCAAGCCGCAGGCGATGACGGCAGAAATGATGGTCATTGCCGAATTTTCCTCGATTGATGGCCCAAAAGAACCCCTCCCTGGGCCGTTGGTGCGGGGAGCGGATAAAGCCTAGGCGGAATCCGTCCTTCGCAGCGGTGTATGCGAAACAGGGCTCGGAACGTCAAGATATTGTTCGGTTTTTGCCCCGCTTTCAGCCAAAAGGTTTAGGCCACAACATTCCCATTGCCGATGCCCTGATATTAGATCGATTGAAATGACGCCGCGTCAGTCAATGCTTTGCCCGCAGTCCAGCGAACGTCAGTCGCCAGTCTCCTGCCCCATCTTGCGCGCCGTGTAGCGCTCGATGGCGGACAGCCCGTCATAGATCAGCACCGCCAGCGCCGCGACGATCAGGCCGCCTTGCAGGACGAAGGCGAGATTGCTGGACAGCAGGCCGGCGATGATCACCTCGCCCAGCGTCTTGGCGGCAACCGTCGAGCCGATCGTCGCCGTGGCCAGGCTGATCACCACCGACAGCCTTATGCCGCCCAGAATGATCGGCGCGCTCAGCGGCAATTCGACCTTGACCAGTCTTTGCCAGCCCGTCATGCCGGCGCCGCGCGCGGCCTCCATGATGTTGCCCGGCAGCGTCGTGAGGCCGGTCAGCGCGTTCTCGAAGATCGGCAGCAGGCCGTAGAGAAACAGCGCAATCAGCGTCGGCTTCTCGCCGAAACCGACGGCGGGCACCGCCAGCGCCAGCACCGCCACCGGCGGAAAGGTCTGGCCGATATTGACCAGACTGCGCGACAGCGGCAGGAATTCGGCGCCCGCCGGCCTGGTCACCAGGATGGCAAGCGCCACGGCAACGATGGTTGCGGCGACGGTAGCGATCAGCACGGTCCTGAGATGCACCAGGGTCAGCGTCAGCAGGCTGCCCTGATTGTAGATCGCCGGCGCATTGTTTTCGGTCAGCGGCTTCAACAGCGGCTCGAACCAGCCGGGATTGGTGACGAAGGCTATGAGAAGCACCACCAGGGCAAGCCTGAGCAGCGAAGGCAGCCAGGCTTTTAGACCGGCCCCTTTCATGCCGGTCTCGCCGCGCGCTTCACCAGCCCGTCGACGGTGACGCGGCCGAGAGGCTTGCCGTCTTCGCCCTTGACCGGCAGCGCCGGCCGGCCCGACCACAGAAGCTCGGCCAGCGCGTCGCGCTGGCTGGCGTCGCCTGGGATCGCCTCGCCTTCGGCAGTCCCCTTTTCCACGGCGTCGCGCACGCGGCCGAGCGACAAGAGCCGGAACGGCTTTTCGCTGGCGCCGACCAGGGTTTCGACGAAGGCGTTCGCCGGCCGCGCCAGGATCTCTTCCGGCTTGGCGTATTGCACCAGCTTTCCGGCATCCATGACGGCGATCTTGTCGCCCATGTGGACCGCCTCCTCCATGTCGTGGGTAACGAGGATGATGGTGGTGCCGAAGCGCTTCTGGATTGCCAGCAGGTCCTCCTGCGCCTTGGTGCGGATGATCGGGTCGAGTGCGCCGAACGGTTCGTCCATCAGAAGCACATTGGGCTCGGCGGCGAGCGCGCGGGCGACGCCGACACGCTGCTGTTGCCCGCCGGACAGTTCGTGCGGGTAGCGCGGGCCATAGGCCTCGGGGTCGAGCTGGTAGAGTGTCATCAACTCATCGACGCGGGCCTTGATGCGGTCCTTGTCCCAGCCCAGCAGGACCGGCACGGTGGCGATGTTCTGCGCAACGGTGCGGTGCGGGAACAGGCCGTGGCCCTGGATAGCGTAGCCGATGCTGCGGCGCAGCTCGTAGCCGGGCAGCGTGCGGTTGTCGTTGCCGTCGAGCTTGATGACGCCGGCGGTCGGCTCGACCAGCCGGTTGATCATTCGCAGCAGCGTCGTCTTGCCGGAACCGGAGGTACCGACAATGACGCAAACCGTACGCGGCTCGACGACCATGGACACGTCGTCGACCACGGTCGTCGCGTCATAGCGCTTGGTAATGCCTTCGATCTCGATCATGCCGTTTCAACCCTGCGCCTGGTGGCGGTCATTTCGATCACTGCGTCGAGGATGATGGCCGCGGCGAAGGCCAGCGCCACCGTCGGCACGGCGCCGAGCAGCACCAGGTCCATTGCGGTCTGGCCGACGCCCTGGAAGACGAAGACGCCAAAGCCGCCGCCGCCGATCAGTGCGGCGATGGTGGCCAGGCCGATGTTCTGCACCAGCACGATGCGGATGCCGGTGAGGATCACCGGAAAGGCCAACGGAAACTCGACGCCGAACAGGCGCTGGCCATTGGTCATGCCCATGCCGCGCGCTGCATCATTGGCCGCGCGGGGTACGCCGGCAAGCCCGACCACGGTGTTGGCCACCACCGGCAGCAGCGAATAGAGGAACAAAGCCACGAAGGCGGGCGCGGTGCCGATGCCTCTGATACCGAGCGCTGCGGCACCCGGAACATGCGCGGCGACCCAGCCCAGCGGCGCGATCAGCAGGCCGAACAGCGCGATCGAGGGTATGGTCTGGACGATGTTGAGCACATTGAGCACGCCGGCCCGCAACCGTTCGACGCGGTGGCACAGGATGCCGAGCGGCAGGCCGACGATCACCGCCGCCGCCAGCGACCCCAGCGCCAGTGTGATGTGCTTGGAGCCTTCCGCCCAGAAACTATCGGCGCGGTTTGCATATTCCTTGAGGATCGACAGGCTGTCCCACTGCCCCGATATCAGCAACAAGCCGATGGCCAGCGCCGCGAGGACGAGCACGCCGATGCGGGCCGGTGGCGACAGGTTGAGCCTGGTCAGCACGTCGGCGAGCAACAATGTGAAGGCAAAGATCAACAGCCAGAAGCCGGAACCCGGCGAGATGCGGGCGAAGGTGTTGCCGGCCGGCGTCAGGAAGGTGCCGGCGACACCGATCAGGATGGCAAGGGCGGCGAGCGCCACGACGCTTGCGGCCAGGCGCAGGCCAAGCGGGGTTTTCAGCAAGGCAACAATTGCGGCCACGACGACGACTGCCAGCAGCAGCGGCCCGATCGTTGCGGGCAACGCCTCCAGCATCGAGCGCGCCTGACCGGGGACGATACGATTGGCGCGGAAGGTGGCGAACGGGGCCAGAAACGCCGCATAGGCAACGATCGCCGCGATAACCATGCCGAGCTTGTCGAAACGCAGGGTCATGGATGCCCCTCATGAGGAGCGATTTTCCACGTTGCGCAGACTACGCTGGTGATCGGCGAAAGCCGACGCGAAATCCGATCTCCCCCTTTGCGGGGGAGATGGCCGGCAGGCCAGAGGGGGGTGTGAAGGATCGCCAGCTTTCGAGCGTCGGCCTGTTCAGAAGCAACCCTGTCGAGGCACGCACCTGCTACCGGTTGTGAGGTCGGCGGGACAGCACCCCCCTCTGTCCTGCCGGACATCTCCCCCGCAAGGGGGGAGATCAGCAGCTTCCAGAGAGGGGTGTCTCGCACCAGCGTCACGATCAGCTATGCGCTGACTACTTCAAAAACCCGTTCTTCTTCAAAAAGTCCTCGGCGACACCCTTGACCGGCTCGCCGCCGACTTGGACGCGGCCGTTGAGTTCCTGGAGCGTGACGAGGTCGAGCTTGGCGAACACCGGCTTCAACAGCGTCTCGATCTCCGGATGCTCTTTCAGCACCGCTTCGCGGATGATCGGCGCCGGCTGGTAGACCGGCTGCACGCCCTTGTCGTCGGCGAGCACGACCAGGCCGGACGGCGCGATGCCGCCGTCGGTGCCGTAGACCATGGCGGCGTTGGCGCCGTTGGTCTGGTTGGCGGCAGCACCGATTGTCGCGGCGGTGTCGCCGCCCGAAAGCGTGATCAACTGCTCCGGCTTCAGCGTGAAGCCGTAAGTGGTCTGGAACGCCGGCAGGGCTGCCGCCGAATTGACGAACTCAGCCGACGCCGCCAAAACCACCGTGCCGCCGCCGGCGACGTATTTGCCGAAGTCGGTCAGGGTCGCCAGCTTGTTGGTCTCGGCAACCTCCTTGCGCAGCGCGATCGCCCAGGTGTTGTTGGCCGGTGACGGCGACAGCCAGACGATCTTGTTGGCGTCATAGTCGAGCTTCTTGGCGGTCTCATAGGCCTTGGCGGCATCCTTCCAGACCGGATCGTCGGCCTTCTCGAAGAAGAAAGCGGCATTGCCGGTGTACTCGGGATAGATGTCGATCTCGCCGGCAGTGATCGCCTTGCGTACCACCGGCGTGCCGCCGAGCTGGATGCGGTCGGTGGTCTTGATGTTGTTGGCGTTGAGCACAAGCTGGATGATGTTGCCGAGCACGCCGCCCTCGGTGTCGATCTTCGAGGAGACGACCACCTGGGCATTGGCGGAGGCGGCCGTGATGCCGAGCGCCAACGCCGCGCCGGCCAGAATCTTGACTGAAAACATTGTGAAAACCCCTTGCTTTGGACCGAAACGCGGTGGCCGCATATGAGCATGGCTTCAACGCCCCGTCGGGGCACACGGTTTCATAACAATGGGTACAGACGCAATAATTTTGTGCGGTCGCCGCGATTTCGGCCGCCGCCATGCTGACACGTCGTGCCAAGCCAAAGATAGAACCGGATCAGGCGCGGGCTTTGCGCGATCCGGTCAGTTTGAGCGCGCCAAGGGCGACGAAGCAGAGGGCGACGACCGGGAAAACCAGCCAGTTCAGCATCTCCCAGCCCCACGCATTGTAGATGGCGCCCGACATTAGCGAGGCGAAGGCGACGGAGCCGAACAGGACGAAGTCGTGGAAGCCCTGCACCTTGCTCTTTTCGGACGGATGGTAGCTGTCGGCGACCATGGAGGTGGCGCCGATGAAGGCAGAATTCCAGCCGAGGCCAAGCAGGATCAGCGCCGTCCAGAACTGCCACAAATGCAGGCCGGACAATGCCACCGCGGCGCAGCCGATGAGCAGGACCAGGCCGGTTGCGACGATGCGTTCGGCGCCGAAGCGATGGATCAGCGATCCGGTGAAGAAGCTCGGCGCAAACATCGCCATCACATGCCAGGAAATGCCGAGCGTGGCGTCGTCCGTCGACAGGCCGCAGCCGACCATGGCCAGCGGCGCGCCGGTCATGACGAAACTCATCAGCGCATAGCTGCCGACGGCGCAAAACAGTGCCGCGACGAAACGCGGCCGGGTGACGATCTCGGACAGCGGCCGGGCGTCGCTTGACGCGACTTCCGCGTGGCCGGGAGCCTTGGCCGGGATGCGCAGGAATGACAGGATGATGGCGCCGGCCGCCGCCAGAACCGGAATGGCCACGAACGAGCCGGCAAACATCACCGGCGCCAGCAATTCGCGGGTGAAGATGACGATCTGCGGCCCGAGAATCGCGGTGATGACGCCGCCGGCCAGCACGAAGGAAATGGCGCGCGCCTTGAATTCGGGCGGAGCATTATCGGCGGCGGCGAAGCGGAACTGCTGGACGAAGGCGCCGCCGACGCCGATCACCAGCAGGGCGAAAGCGAACAGCCAGAAGCTGGCGTGGAACAGTGCCAGCGTGGAGATGACGCCGCCAAGCGCGGTCACGATGGTGCCGGTCATGAAGCCGCCGCGCTGGCCGAGCCAGCGGATGATGGCCGCGGCCGGCAACGCGCCGAGCGCCACGCCGATGTTGAAGCCGGTGATTGGCGCCGTTGCCAGCGACTTATCGGGGCCAAGCAGATATTGCCCGGCCAGCCCGCCCATGGAAATGGCAATCGGCGCGGCCGAACCGATAATCGCCTGCGACGTCGCCAGAATGATCGCCGTGCGGCGCGCTTCCCTTGCTGCGCCGGCGACGGTGCCGGTCACAATGCGTCCTTGCCGCGCCCCTCGCCCCGCACCCGGCGCGACACACGGTCGAGCACGGCGTTGGTCAGCTTCGGCTCGTCTTCCTCGTAGAAGGCCTTGGCGATGTCGACATATTCCGAAACGATGACGGCCACCGGCACGTCGTCGCGCTTCATCAGTTCGTAGACGCCGGCGCGCAGGATGGCGCGCAATGTCGAATCGAGTCTGGACAGCGGCCAGTCTTCCGTCAGCGCCTGGCGTATGATCGGATCGATGGTCGTCTGGTTCTCGACGACGCCGGCCAGGATGGCGCGGAACCACTGCGCGTCGGCCTCGCGATAAAGCGCGCCGTCGACTTCCTTGCCGAGCCGGAACGCCTCGTATTCGGCGGTGATCTCGAAGACGCCGCTGCCGGCCACGTCCATCTGGTAAAGCGCCTGCACGGCGGCCAGACGGGCGGCGCCACGCTTGTTGGCGTGGCGTATCGCGGGCTGGCCGGGCGAAGCGGGTTCGCTCACGATTGCGCTCCCAGCTTCTCCTTGAGCGCGATCATGGTCAGCGCCGCGCGCGCGGCAAAGCCGCCCTTGTCGCCCTCCGAGCGCTTGGCGCGCGTCCAGGCCTGCGCGTCGTTCTCGGTGGTCAGGATGCCGTTGCCGATCGCAATCGCTTCCTGCACCGAGAGATCCATCAGCGCGCGGCTCGATTCATTGGCGACGATGTCGAAATGATAAGTGTCGCCGCGGATGATGGTGCCGAGCGCGACAAAACCATCATAGTCCTTGCCGCCCTCGCCCATGCCGTCGAGCGCAAAAGTGATCACGGCTGGAACTTCCAGCGAACCGGGAACGGTGACGACGTCATAGGTCGCGCCGGCTTCGTCGAGCGCGCTCGTCGCGCCGTCGAGTAGCGCGTCGGCAAGATCGTCATGAAAGCGCGCCTCGATAATCAGAAGGTGGGCCTTCTTCTTCGGGCGAATGAACGCTTTGCCGTGTTGGGATGTGCCTGCCATGAATGTCTCCGGGGGTAGCCGGTGACTTAGGCCGAAGCGGTCACATTCGCAAGCTTTGTCCGACGCTCAGGCCCGGTCTAATTTCCCAGGGGGGCTCAAAGCCCCTCTTTCACCGCCTCGACCAGTCGCGCGGCGTAGCGGGCCATGGTGTCGATCTCCAGGTTGACCTTGTCGCCCACCTTGCGCTCGCCCCAAGTCGTCACGGTCAGCGAATGATGGATCAACAGCACGTCGAAACGGGCGCCTTCGACCTTGTTGACGGTAAGCGAGGTGCCGTCGAGTGCGACGGAGCCTTTTGGGGCAATGAATTTTGCCAGTTCGCGCGGCGCCTCCAGCGTGAAGCGAACGGCATCGCCTTCATCCTTCCGCTCGGCGATTTCGGCCATGCCATCGACATGACCCGACACGATGTGGCCGCCGAGTTCGTCGCCGATCTTCAGTGCCCGCTCGAGATTGACCTTGGTGCCTGATTTCCAGCCCGACGCCGTGGTCAGCCTCAGTGCCTCTTCCCAGGCTTCGACCTCGAACCAGCGGGCGTTCGAGCCGCCATCTGGCAGCGCCGTCACCGTCAGGCAGACGCCGCCGCAGGAGATCGAGGCACCGATGGCGATCGTCGCGGGGTCATAGGCGGTGTCGATGCGCAGGCCGACGCCTTCGCTCAGCGGCTTGACGGCCGCGACGGTGCCGATATCGGTGACAATTCCAGTGAACATTTCAGATATCTCTCACCCATTCGGCATAGCTGTCTTCCCCGAAGCGCATCTCGCGCAATTTGCGGAAGCCTGCCGGGATATGGTTGGCGTCGATGGGCGATGCAATGCCGCCCTCGCCGATCGCTTCCGGTCCCTGGAACAGCACGATGCGGTCGACCAGTCCTTCGGCGAGGAAGGCGCTGGCCACCTTGGCGCCGCCTTCGACCAGAACGCTGGCCATGCCGAGCGCGCCGAGATCCTCGAGCAGTTCCGGCAAGGCAATGCCGCCTTCATGGGTTTCGGTGCCGATGAAGCGCACGCCGGCACGCTCCAGCACCGACCGCCGTAGCGGATCAGCCTCCAGGCTCGCGGTGATATAGAGCGGCACCCGGTCGATGCCGGAGACCAGCTTCGAGGCTTCGGGCAGCCTGATCTGGCGGTCGAGCACGATGCGCGCCGGCGAGCGGTTCTCCAGCCCCGGCAGCCGCACGGTGAGCGCGGGATCATCCTCCAGCGCCGTGCCGATGCCGACCAGTATGCCATCGGCTTCGGCGCGCATCAGATAAACTTCGCGGCGGGCGATATCGCCGGTGATCGCGACCTGGCCGGCGCCATGCCTGCCGATCTTGCCGTCGCTGGAAAGCGCAAGCTTCAGAGTCACTTCCGGACGCTTTTTCATGGATCGAATCAAATAGCCGGCCATCTGCTCGGCGGCTTCCTCGACCAGCACCTTTTCGACCACTTCGATGCCGGCGGCGCGCAGGATGGCATAGCCTTTGCCGGAGACGCGCGGATCGGGATCGCTGGCGGCGCCCACCACCCGCGCCACTCCGGCATTGACCAGCGCGTTGGCGCAAGGCGGGGTGCGGCCATGGTGGGCGCAGGGCTCCAGCGTGACATAGGCCGTGGCGCCGCGCGCCAACTCGCCGGCTTCAGTCAGCGCCTCGGTCTCGGCATGCGGCCGGCCGCCAACGGCGGTGACCCCTGTGCCGACGATCATCGGGCCGGCGCCATCGTCGCGAACGATGATGGTGCCGACCGAAGGGTTGGTCGAGGTGCGGCCGGCATTTCTGCGCGAGAGCCTCAGCGCTGCGGCCATGAAGCGGCGATCGAGGGCCTGCTGATCGGCCTTCCCTGACGTTTGGCTTGCCATGCTCAGCCGGCGTCCTCTTCGCTCTTCAGCTCGTCGCCTTTGAGTTCGTCACCTTTGAGCTCACCCAGCACATCGTGAAAATCCTTGGCCTCACGGAAATTGCGATAGACAGAGGCGAAGCGGACATAGGCGACGTCGTCGAGCGACTTCAGCGCTTCCATGACGAGCCGGCCGACCTCGCCCGAGGCGATTTCCGTCTCGCCGGAGCTTTCGAGCTGGCGCACGATGCCGGTGACGGCGCGGTCGATGCGCTCGGGATCGACATTGCGCTTGCGCACCGCGATCTCCACCGAACGCAAGAGCTTGTCGCGGTCGAACGGCACCTTTCTGCCGGACTTCTTGACCACAACGAGATCGCGCAGCTGGACGCGCTCGAAGGTGGTGAAGCGGCCACCGCAATCGGGGCAGACGCGTCGCCGGCGGATCGCCGCGCCATCCTCGGCGGGGCGCGAATCCTTCACCTGCGTATCTTCGGACTGGCAATAGGGACAGCGCATGGAGAGCCTTCGGGTTGGCGATTCGGCGGAACGATAGGCTTAGAGGTTTTTGCCGGGACGGCAAAGGTTCGGCAACGGCCGCTGGCGCCCTCAGAGATAGCGAGGCGGGAGGAAAATTGCCAGCCGCGCCAGATGTCAGGGGGCGACGTCCTTGGTCGGGAAGCCGCAGGACGTTCCGAGGTTGCGGTAGGCCTTGGTGAAGCCATCCATCGGGATGCTGGCGACAGCCTGCTTGCCGAACGTCACATCGAGCGAGATGACCTGGCGCATGGCCCGCAACAAAGCGAGACTGGTCTTGGCCTGGTTGTCGACGGTCCAGCTCGGGCGGCCGGCATCATTGGAATAGACGGTCGCGGAAACCTTGACGCCGGGGTCGCCAAAGGTCGCGGCGATCTTCTTGCCGGTCGGCAGCTCCTTGTTGGCGATGGTGAACATGATCGCCGGATAGGCATCGGGCGGCAGGGCGTCGCCAGTCGAGATCGAAAGCGTCAGCGTGCCGGCATTGCCGTTGCCGTCGACAAAGGCTGTCGAGGCCGCACAGGTCTTGTGCGAATCCTGGCCGGTGTCGAGCGCATCGATGATGGTGGTCCACCTGCCAAAGGTGTTGGTGGCCGGGATATCCGTGCCCGGCTGCGTCTGCTCCTGGGCGATCGGGCCTGACGCGGTGAAAGCGGCAAGCAAGCCGAGGAAGGCCAGAACGGCAGGATGGAACATGCGCATCGTCAGATCTCCACAGGCCGCGCCGCCCGGACAGCAAGCGGCGCAGAGCGCGGGATAAAAGACGAAGCGCCGCTGGCGGTCAACCGAGATAGGGATAGAGCGGGAAACGATCGGTCAGCGCCACGACCTTGGCCTTCACGGCTGCTTCCACAGCCGCATTGCCTTCGTCGGAATTGGCGACCTTCAGCCCGTCCAGCACTTCGGCGATCAGCTTGCCGATCTCGCGGAACTCGGCCTGGCCGAAGCCGCGCGTGGTGCCGGCCGGCGTGCCCAGACGCACGCCAGAGGTGACGAAAGGCTTTTCCGGATCGAACGGGATGCCGTTCTTGTTGCAGGTGATGTTGGCGCGGCCGAGCGCTGCCTCGGCGCGCTTGCCGGTGGCGTTCTTGGGCCTGAGATCGACCAGCATCAGATGGTTGTCGGTGCCGCCGGAGACGATGTCGAGGCCGGTTTCCTTGAGGCTCGACGCCAGCGCCTTCGCGTTGGCGGCGACACTCTCGGCATAGAGCTTGAAGCTCGGCTTCAGCGCCTCGCCGAAGGCGACCGCCTTGGCGGCGATGACATGCATCAGCGGGCCGCCCTGCAGGCCGGGGAAAACCGCCGAGTTCATCTTCTTGGCGATGTCCTCGTCATTGCACAGGATCATGCCGCCGCGCGGGCCTCGCAACGATTTGTGCGTGGTCGTGGTCACGACATGGGCGTGCGGCAGCGGTGACGGATGCACGCCGCCGGCAACCAGGCCGGCGATATGGGCCATGTCGACCATCAGATAGGCGCCGACCGCATCGGCGATCTCGCGAAAGCGCTTCCAGTCCCAGATGCGCGAATAGGCGGTGCCGCCGGCCAGGATCAGCTTCGGCTTGGTCTCATGCGCGGTCTTTTCGATCGCATCCATGTCGAGCAGATGGTCGTCCTTGCGCACGCCATAGGAAACGACCTTGAACCATTTGCCGCTCATATTGACGGGCGAGCCGTGCGTCAGGTGGCCGCCGGAGTTCAGGTCGAGGCCCATGAAGGTATCGCCCGGCTGCAGCAGCGCCAGGAAGACCGCCTGGTTCATCTGGCTGCCGGAATTCGGCTGGACATTGGCGAAGTTGCAGCCGAACAGCTTTTTGGCGCGCTCGATGGCGAGTTCCTCGGCGACGTCGACGAACTGGCAGCCGCCATAATAGCGCTTGCCCGGATAACCCTCGGCGTATTTGTTGGTCATGATCGAGCCCTGCGCCTCGAGCACGGCGCGCGAAACGATGTTTTCCGAGGCGATCAGCTCGATCTCGTGACGCTGGCGGCCAAGCTCGTTGCGGATCGAGCCGAAGATCTCCGGATCGGCATCTTCCAGCGTGGTTTCGAAGAAGGATTCGAACTTGTTCGACGCTGCCGCTGCAGTTGCCATGGCCTGAAATCCTTCGGTTCGGGGCATTTATCTATGCATATCGTTGCCCCGAAACCGCTGCACGGTTCCGGGCGACATGCATTGCCGCGCCATTAACACAGTTGTTTTCGCCTCGCCACGTTTGCAGCGCGAAATTTGCTGGCCGGATTGCGCCAGAGCGGCCCTGAACCGCTATTTTCGCTCCTGCCGCCCCTGCAGCAAGGCTTCGGTGAGCGTGATCTCGGTAAACAGCGCCCGCGCCGTATGGTCGTTGATCGCGCCGCTGCTTAACATGTCGCGCACGGCGATGCGCTCGGCCTCGATGCCGGCAAGCCGCATTTCGAGCTCCAGCCGCCCGGCTTCGCGGGTCTCTGCCCGGGCGTCGTCGGCCTCGACCGAAGTGGCGATCCGGCGCCGGTAGCCGGCGACGATGTTTTCGGCGGCGGCAAGCCTGGCGCCGGGCACCTCGCCCTGGTCGTCGTCGCTGGCGCCCGCCATGCTTTCGACGCGGGCGATGGCCGCCTTGGCGGCGCCGATGCGGGCGAGACGCTCCTCGATGGCGCTGCCATCCTCGCCCGGCTCGACCAGCCCGCGCGCTATCTTCGGCAGCGCCACGCTGGCGATGGCGAGCGAACAGATGATGACGCCGGCGGCGAGGAAGATCACCAGGTCGCGCGCGGGAAAAGGCGAGCCGTCCGGCATGGCGAGCGGGAGCGACAGGATGCGGCCAGCGTGATCGCGCCGCGCACGCCCGCCACCGAGCCGGCAAGCCGCACACGCATCCCGAACGGCTCGGCCTTGCGCTTTCCCCATTTTGCCTTGAGGCCTGCCGCGATGTCGCCGACCCAGATCCAGAGGAAGCGCAGCGCGATCAGGCACAGCGTCAGCGCTATCACCGTCGCGACCGGCTGGATGATCGGGTAATGGCCGGTCAGTTCGGGCGGCACGCGGCGAATGATTTCGGGAAGCTGCATGCCGAGCACGATGAACAGCGCGCCATTGTAGACGAAGGACAAGGTCGTCCACAGCGAGATCGTCTGCATGCGCGCCGAGACGCCGAGGAAGCGGAAGACGCCGGAGCCGCCGGTCAAAAGCCCGGCGGTGACCGCCGCCAGAATGCCTGAGGCATGCAGATGTTCGGCGACGAGATAGGCAATGAAGGGCAGCAGGACCATGACCAGAACCTGCGCCTCGGCCGGAACGCCGCCGATGCGATTCAGAAGCTGCAGCAGCCTGGCGGCGATGAACAACGCGGCGATGCCGGCCAGGATGCCGATGGCGACGGCATAGACGAAGGACAGCGATGCATCGGCGAAGGAAAAGCTGCCGGTCACGGCGGCGGCGACGGCGAAGCGGAACATGACCAGGCCCGAGGCGTCGTTGAGCAGCGCCTCGCCTTCCAGAATATGCATCAGCCGCGCCGGCACCAGGCTTCTGTCGACGATCGAGGACACCGCCACGGCGTCGGTCGGGGACAGCACGGCGGCGAGCGCGAAGGCGACGACCAGCGGGATGCTCGGCACCAACCAGTGCAAGGCATAACCGAAGCCGACAATGGTAAAGAAGACCAGCCCGATGGCCAGATCGAGGATCGGTCCGCGCAGCGCGATCAGCTCGCGTTTTGGCGCTCCATAGGCATCGCCGAACAAAAGCGGCGGAATGAACACCAGCAGGAAGAGTTCGGGGTCGATCTCGACATGGATGCCTTTCACCGGCCAGGCGAGCGCGGCGCCGATGGCAATCTGCAGCACCGGCAGCGGCACCCGAACCAACCGCACCAGTGCGCCGGAAAGAGCGACGAAGACCAGCACGGCGAGGATGAAGATTGCGACCTGCATGGCGCGATTCCGGCTGTTTTGAGGACCATGCGCAATTGCCGTTAGTCCGTCCAGATGGGCCTGCGGCGCAACGTCCGGCAGTGTTCATGGCCTGCATGGCTGGCGGCCACCAGTCTTCTTCTGTTGGGATGTCGAACGGAAAAGGCCACCTTGCGGTGGCCTTTCCTGAAGGAGATCAGCAGCTTAGAGCGAAGAGGTGATCTGCAGTTCGCTGGCGCCATCGAGCGCGTAGACGTCGTCGCGGAACTGCACGACGCCCGGACCCGTCGACCAGGCCGACACATAGAGGAAGTGGACCGGAACCGGGTTGACGACCTGCACCGGCGTGTTCTCGCCGGTCTTGATGGTCGCCTCGAAATGCTGGCGGTCCCAGCCGGGTGTGTCGCGCAGGATCCATGTGACGAGGTCGCGCACGTTCTGGACACGCACGCAGCCCGAGGAATCGAAGCGCATCATCTTGCCGAACAGGCTTTGCTGCGGCGTATCGTGCATGTAGACGCCGTCGGGGCTGGGGAAGTTGATCTTGACCGAAGCCATGGCGTTGCCGGAACCCGGATCCTGGCGGAAGCGGTATTTTGCGGCATCATCCGTCGACCAATCGACAGTCATCGGATCGACTTCGCTGCCATCCGGCGCAAACAGGCGGATATGGCTGTCCTTGAGATAGTCGGGGTTCTTCCGCATCAGCGGAATGATGTCCTTGCGCACGATCGAGACCGGCGCGTTCCAGTAAGGATTGACGATGATCTCGTTGATCTTGGAATTGACCACCGGGGTCTGGCGGTCGATCTTGCCGACGATTGCGGTGTGGCGCAGCACGACGCGATCGTTCTCGACCGCCTCGATCTGTGCCGCCGGGATATCGACCAGCACATAACGGCTGCCCAGCGTGCCGGCCTTTTCGCGCAGGCGCTCCAGATTGGTCTGCAGCTGACCGAGGCGGATCTGCGCCGAAACGTTCATCGCGGCATAGGTGTATTTGCCCATGGCGCCGTCGGCCGGCAGGCCATGGCGCGCCTGGAAGCGCTTGACCGCGGCGTCGACGTAGGAATCGAACGACGTCGAAATGCCGGCGCTCTGCGCCAGGTCGCCCGAAACCATCAGCCGCTTGCGCAGCGGCACCACGTCCGGATCGTCGACGCCAAGCTGCAGCTTCTTGGTCGCTGGCACCTCGCCCCAGCCGCCCTGGGCGACGATGTTCTGATACTGCGCCACCGCCTGTTCGGTGAAGGCGACCGTCTGCAGGCTGAAGATCGGCAGCGTCGAGGCGACCTTGCCGCCTTCGGAGGCGCGGGCGTCGAACTGGTCGTCCCAATTGCCACGGTTCGAAGACTTCAGGATATCGTCGATCACATCCTGCGCGCTGGCGGCATTGGCAACCATGGCAACGGCGAGCGCGGAAGCTCCGGAAAGGAAAAAGCGGCGGCTGGTTCTCATGGACGTTCCAGACATTCTTGTCGTGTTTGGCTTGTAGCGTTTGGCTGTTGCAGCGTTCGGCTACGTGCTCGATGTTGGGCGATATCGCCCGCACTCTAAAGTTGGCACTGTTAACAATTAGCCAACCATGACCTGCGTCACCTGGCCGTCAAAAGCGGACGGCGATGCGACCTTACAGGCGCGCGAACAGCTTTCGCCGCCGCATACCCACAGCCCTCGCTTCCACCGCGAATATGGCGGCAACGTGGCTTTGCGCCGAATTGGAAGCGCAGGCGGCTCGAAAAAGAAAAGGCCGGTGCTTTTCGGCACCGGCCTGTTGACTGAGACTTGCCTCCGGCCGCGCTTCTTCCGGCGCAGCTGCTATTCAATGGCCCGCTGATTACATCCGGTAGGCGATGGTGTCGTTCCAGAAGCGGTCGAGGCGCTGCAGCGCGCGGTTCATCTGCTTGAACTCTTCGCTGTTGATGCCGCCGACCTGTTCGATCGAGCCGACATGGCGCTCATAGAGACCGGCGACGACTTCCGCCACTTCATTGCCCTTCGGCGTCAGCGAAACGCGGACCGAACGGCGGTCGATGCGCGAGCGCTGGTGGTTGATGAAGCCGAGATCGACCAGCTTCTTCAGATTGTAGGAGACGTTCGAGCCGAGATAGTAGCCACGCGAGCGCAGCTCGCCGGCGGTCAGTTCGGAATTGCCGATATTGAACAGAAGCAGCGCCTGGATGGCATTGATGTCGGAACGGCCGTTGCGGTCGAACTCGTCCTTGATCACGTCAAGCAGACGGCGATGCAGACGCTCCACCAGCTGCAGCGATTCCATGTAAAGCGAACGGATAGCCTCGCGGCGATCGTCGGATACGTTGGCGGTCTTCGCCGCCGGACGCGAATTGATCATTGTCTTTGCCTCTCGTTTGTCGCCCTGGTGATTTTTTGTTTTTCACCTTGATTGCGACACTATCGAATACTCATAAAATTCGACTTAAACGCTAGGGCTAACAAGAGCTTACCGGTAATAGGTTTCGCAAGACGCTTAACGAACGGTCACCCGAGCAAGGATAATTAACCTAAAGATTTACCCAATGGCTGCGGGGCGGCGTTTCAGGCGCGCGCGGGGCGCTTGCGCATCCAGATAACGGCGCGGAAGGCGATGTAGAGCAGCGCCACCGCGGCATGCGAGAAGACGATCAGCGGCCGGTGGCCGTACAGATCGGGGAAGCCGGCATACATGATGGTCTCGGTCACCGCGCAGATGAACCAGATCACCGGGCCCCACGACGCCAGCATCCAGAGGCCGGCGGCGGCGAAGGGGAAGAACACGGCCAGCATCACCGCCACGACCTGCCAGTGCACCGGCATCAGGTCGAAGCGCCACAGCGGGCCGGGATAAAAGCCGATCAGCCGGATCCAGTACAGGACGCCGAACAGCAGGCAATAGCCCGCTATGACGCGCTGGAACCAGGCGAAGATGATCTCGACACCCGAGGGCTGCAGCACGATGCGCCGCGACGTGACCTCGCTCACAGTTCGAGCTCCCGTTCGAGCGGCGCGAAATAGGCGTCCACCGAAGCAGCGTCGACCTCGGCCAGGCTTGCCGGCCGCCACTGCGGCGTCGAACCCTTGTCGACGAGGACGGCGCGGATGCCTTCATAGAAGTCGTGCCCGGCCAGCATGCGGTTGAGGATGCGGAACTCCATCTTCATGCAGGCTTCCATCGACAGCGTCAGCCCGGCGCTGATCTGGCGCCACGCGACATTGAGGCTGGTCGGCGAGCGGGTGCGGATGGTGGCCAGCGTCTTGGCGGCAAACTCGTCGGCGCCTGCCGCCCGCTCCAGGCTCTCGAGGATTTCGGCGAGCGAGGGTTGGGAAAAATGCCGGGCAATGGCTTCCAGCACCGGCTGGCCGGTCTCCCGCCTGGCCGGCACGAAAAAGCCGCGCAGCACCGATTCCGGATCGCCATTGGCGCAGAGCCGATCGAGAAAGGCAGCCTGGTCGGCGGCCTTGATGGTGTGGGTGGCCAGGCCAGACCACAGCGCATCGCCATAGCGAATGCGGTTGCCGGTCAGCGCCAGATACATGCCGAAGCTGCCGCCAAGGTCGGGCAGAAGATGGCTGCCGCCGACATCGGGGAAGAAACCGATGCCGACTTCGGGCATGGCGAACTGGGCGTTCTCGGTCAGCACACGCTGCGAACCGTGGAAAGAGATGCCGACGCCGCCGCCCATAACGATCCCGTCGATCAGCGCGACATAGGGCTTTTTGTAACTGTTGATGCGGGCGTTGAGCCGGTATTCGTCGGCGAAGAACTCGACCGGCGGCTTTCCGGCGCGGGCCTCGTAGACGTGCATGATGTCGCCGCCGGCGCAAAACGCCCTGCCCTCGGCCTTGACGATGACGACATCGACGCCGGTATCGCGCTCAAAAGCGTCGAGCGCCTTGTCCAGCGCCTTGATCATGCGATGTGTCAGCGCATTGAGCGCCTGCGGCCGCGTCAGCGTGACGACGCCCGCCTTGCCCAACCGTTCGAAGCGGATCTCGTCGCCGCCGCCAAAAACCATCGTCAGAGAATCCCTCCCCGCGCCTGCGGGACTGAAGTGCTAAAGGTGGCGCATGGGTGCGTCAACCGGCGGGCGCGGTTTGGATTTTCGCAAGGGAACGCGACCGTGCTTTGCCCCCGACAGAAATGCGCGCAAAATTGCCGGGCAAAACAGCCTTTCTTCTGATGCAGGGACAAACGCATGACGCTTGAAACCGCAGCGCCGAGCCATGGCTGGGAGATGCCGAAAAAGTTCGACCCGGATGATGTTCTCAGCCGCCCGCTGATGGCCAATCTGGCGACCGTGACGCCTGACGGCGCGCCGCGCAACGCGCCGATGTGGTTCATCTGGGAGGACGCTGCGATCTGGCTGCTCGGCTCGACCGGGGCAAGTGCTGTCAAACACCTCGAACGTGACCCGCTGCGCCGTGGAGATCGTCCATTTCGACAATGAGGCCGGCATCCTGCTGCATCTCGGCCTGCGCGGCGTCGCCACCATCGAAGCGATGGCGCCGAACCGCTTCAAACGGCTGCTGCACAAATATCTCGGCCCGGAGGCGACCTGGAACCGCTGGTTCATCGACAATGTGGCCGACATCGACCATCCGGACGGGCGCCTGATCCGGCTCGCCCCGGAGAGCATCTTCACCAACAATGTGTCGTTCTTCAAAACCGGCCCCGAGCTGGCGTGGCCGCCGAAGCCGTAAGCAGCGCGTTATCGACTGGCACAATCGTGTCGCATTGGTCAGAGGCAAGGCCTCGTGGTAAAAGCCGCCTCGACCCGGAGTTTTTGCGATGAACAAATTCACCCCCGCGACGAGCAACAAATTCGCACCGGCAAAGCCCGCCGGTGCGCGCAGCGTCGACGAGATCACCGGCAGCCGCCGCTTGCGGCGCATGCGCAAGGCCGACTGGTCGCGCCGCCTGGTGCAGGAAAACCGGCTTACCGTGGACGATCTGATCTGGCCGATCTTCGTGATCGACGGCAAGAACACGCGCGAGCCGATCGCCGCCATGCCCGGCGTCTTCCGCCTGTCGCTGGACCTCGCCGTCAAGGAGGCCGAGCGGGCCGCTAAGCTCGGCATTCCGGCGATCGCCACCTTCCCCAATGTTGAACTCAGCCTGCGCGACCAGACGGGATCGCACATCCTCGACCCGGAAAACATCATCAACCGCGCCACCCGCGCCATCAAGGACGCGGTGCCGGAGATCGGCATCATCACCGATGCGGCGCTCGACCCGTTCACCTCGCACGGCCATGACGGCATCTTGCGCGACGGCATCATCGTCAATGACGAGACAGTGGAACAGGTGACCGCCGCGGCCGTCATCCAGGCAGCGGCCGGCGCCGACATCATCGCGCCGTCCGACATGATGGACGGCCGCATCGGCGCCATCCGCGACGCACTCGACGCCAATGGTTTTCAGGATGTGGCGATCATGTCCTATGCGACGAAATTCGCCTCCGCCTTCTACGGCCCCTACCGCGAGGCGGTCGGCACCGCCGGCCTGCTCAAGGGCGACAAGAAGACCTACTATCTCGACCACGCCAATTCCGACGAAGCGGTGCGCGAGGCCGAGCAGGATATCGCCGAGGGCGCCGACATGCTGATGGTCAAGCCCGGCCTGCCCTATCTCGACATCATCCGCCGGCTGAAGGACGAGTTCCAGATGCCGACCTTCGCCTACCAGGTGTCAGGCGAATATTCGATGATCAAGGCGGCGGCCGCCAATGGCTGGATCGACGGCGAAAAGGCAATGCTGGAGAGCCTGCTCGCCTTCAAGCGCGCCGGCTGCGACGGCATCCTGACTTACTTCGCGCCGGAAGTGGCGCAAATGCTGAAGGGATAAATTCACTCCAGCACATAACTCTCTTTGACATTTCTTGTTTCGAAGTCCAGCCGACCACGCCCGCAAACCGACATGTCTTGGAACAAGTCGGGCTTCTTGATGCCTGCTTCAACACAGGCTTCTCTCAATTTGGGGGTGCAAATGACAATGCCCATGTTCTTCTGTTTGAAGATATGCGCATCGCCAACAATCTCCTCCTTGAAATAGAAGCAGGCGCCTCCGGCGCGGTCGTAGTGGACGCCTCCATTCTCGCCGATCAAAAGCCTAAACTTCGACGATTCGAGATCCACGGCATCAATCTTGCGAACGATGTCGCAAAGGTAGTGCTTTGGTTCGATCGGCTTTCCGCTCAAATAGAATACGTCGCAGTCGTTAAACACGACCCCATCGGGGTCGACTGACTGCAGAACGTCCTTCAGGCGCTCGGATACAAGCCAGTAACAATGAAAATCTTCTAAGTCTTTTGGTGGCCTGCAATAGGCTGTCGCTTCAGGCCGTAGCCTGGGCGTCTCCGGGTACTCAGGAAAGCCGTATCCCCCAAACTCCGTCGGCCCGAGCAGTATGCGGGGTGGCGGCACCAAAGCTTGGGCGTTTTCCAGCTGAAGACAATGGGACCCGCCGCGATATGTCGGTCCGATCTGGAAGAATTTTCCATGTTTCTTGAATTTCGCCTCTTTGCGGAAAACCCGCTCTGGGACTTGAGCTGGCCTATTCTGCGGGCGGTTCCGGTTGGCAAACAGTTTTGCAATGAGTGAAATAATGGTCACGTGCGCGCCTGCTCAGTTTACCGACTTTCGAGTTCAAGACTAAATCGCGTGAGAGTACCCGTCCACCTGCTTCGCGCCCGAAGTGGCGCAAATGCTGAAGGGTTAGCCGGAACCCTGATACACCGGGTTCCGGCTTTTCCTCACGCCTTCGGCAAATAAGGGATCGTTCCAGCGAGATCGGTATCGTCGATCAGTTGGAAGCGGCTGTCGCTGCCCTTCCGGCGCTCCGCCACAAACGGAGCGTATTGCGGATCGTTGGTGAAGGCTTCGGCTGCCTTTGCCGACGGAAACGCCATGATGGCGATCAGGCTGGTGTCGAGCGGCTTGCCCTCCAGCGTCTTCACATTGCCGCTGCGGGCGAGATACTTGCCGCCATGCTTGTGGACGAGGTCATGCACCGAAGCGGCATAGGCCGGCACCCATTTGTCGTCCTTCACCTTGATGTCTGCGATCACGTAAGCGGTCATTGTCCAACTCCTCATGGATCGGCACCGGACTGCCCGGTGACGTGACCGCTGCCTCGCATGGCGGCGCCGGACCGCTCCAGTCACAGAACTGTACCGGGGGTGCCAGTACAGCTTCTGTACTGGCTGAACTCAGGTTTTCTGAATAAGGTCCGGCAACATCTTTTGGAGCTCACCACATGACACAAGCCGGTTACAAGCAATTCTGCCCGCTCTCCATGGCCGCCGAGCTGCTCTGCACACGCTGGACCATGGTGCTGCTGCGCGAACTGGTGGCGGGATCGACCCGCTTCAACGATTTGCGCCGCGGCGTGCCGAAAATGTCGCCAACCCTTCTGTCGCAACGGCTCAAGGACCTCGAGGCCGGCGGCATCGTCGAGCGGACCGAGATCGCGACCGAGAAGGGCGTGTTCGAATACCGGCTGACCGAGGCGGGCCGGGATTTGCGCCCGGTTGTCGAGGCGATGGGGTTTTGGGGCCAGAAATGGATCGAGGCCAGGCTGTCGCTCAAAAACCTCGATCCGTCGCTGCTGATGTGGGACATGCGGCGCAATCTGAACCCCAGTCCGCTGCCGGACGGGCGCACCGTGATACAATTCCTGTACCATGACCTGCCGGCGTCAAAACGATCGTGGTGGCTGATCGTCGAAAAGCAGGGCGAGGTCGATCTTTGCTGGTACGATCCGGGCTTCGACGTCGATCTCTACGTCTCGACCGATCTGTGCACCATGACCTCGATCTGGATGGGGCTGACGACAGTTCACAAGGAACGCGACAAGATCAGCCTGACCGGCGATCTCGACGTCGCCGGCAAGATGCAGATCTGGCTTGGGCTCAGCCCGTTTGCGGTGATGCCGAAGCGCGTGGCGGCTTGAGGTCCCTGCGCATTCCACAGATCGGCTTGCCTCTAAAAATACTAGTTGCAAAATGCAATCAGTTTGAATACTGATTGCAAATCACAACTGGTCACCGAAAGGGAGTCTCCATGTCCAAACTTCGCGTCAATGCCTTCACCTTGTCGCTCGACGGTTTCGGCGCCGGTCCTGACCAGGACCTGCAAAATCCGCTCGGCGTTGGTGGCGAATATCTGCACAAATGGATGACCGGCACCCGCACCTTCCATGAGATGGTCGGCAAGGATGGCGGCACCACCGATGTGGACGACCGGTTCACTGTCCGCAGCTTCGACAATGTCGGGGCCTGGATCCTCGGCCGCAACATGTTCGGCCCGATCCGTGGCGAATGGCCAGACGAGAGCTGGAAAGGCTGGTGGGGCGACAACCCGCCCTATCACGTGCCGACCTTCGTGCTGACCCACTACAAGCGCGACCCCATTGTGATGGAAGGCGGCACCGTTTTCCACTTCGTTGCCGGCGGCATCCACGCCGCGCTCGAACAAGCAAAGGCCGCGGCCGGCGGCAAGGATGTCCGCGTCGGCGGCGGCGTTTCCACCATCCGGCAATATCTGCAAGAGAAGCTCATCGACGAGTTGCATCTGGCGGTGTCGCCGGTGTTGCTCGGGAGGGGCGAGAGCCTGTTTGCCGGGCTGGATATGCTGAAGCTGGGTTACCAGTGCACCGAGCAGGTGGCGACAGCGCTCGCCACGCATGTGACGATCAAGCGGGTGTAGTGGCGAAGTGATAGGCGCAGGCTTCTTTCTCCCCGTTCTACGGGGAGAAATGCCCGGCAGGCAATGAGGGGCAGCGCTGCTTTTGGAGGTTAGCAGCGTCCGACGGCTGTGAATTCGTCGATGCCGGCGCTGCCCCTCATCCGCCCTTCGGGCACCTTCTCCCCGTGAAACGGGGAGAAGGAAAAGTGCTCAATACTTCTCCGGCACGTAAAGCTCGCGCGGCAGGACCTGGCGCTCGTACTCCGGGTTGAACACCCGCTCGGGCAGCGTGATTTCTTCGTGCGGCACGTCCTCATAGGGCAGCTGTTTGAGGAGATGGTCGATGCAGTTCAGCCGCGCCCGCTTCTTGTCGTTGCCTTCGACGATGTACCACGGTGCCTCTGGGATGTTGGTGCGGGCAAACGTCTCTTCCTTGGCCTTGGTGTACTGCTCCCAGCGCACGCGCGACTGCAGGTCCATCGGCGACAGCTTCCACTGCTTCATCGGGTCGTGGATGCGCATCATGAAGCGCATCTGCTGTTCCTCGTCGGTGATCGAGAACCAGTATTTGACCAGCGTGACGCCGGAGCGGACCAGCATGCGCTCGAACTCCGGCACGTCGCGGAAGAACTCTTCGACCTGATCGGGTTCGGCAAAGCCCATCACCCGCTCGACGCCGGAGCGGTTGTACCAGGAGCGGTCGAACAGCACGATCTCGCCGCCGGCCGGCAGATGCGGCACGTAGCGCTGGAAATACCACTGCGATTTTTCGCGCTCGGTCGGCGCCGGCAGCGCCACGACGCGGCAGATGCGCGGGTTGAGGCGCTGGGTGATGCGCTTGATGACGCCGCCCTTGCCGGCGGAATCGCGTCCTTCGAAAACCACCACCAGCTTCTTCTTGTGGTAGGCGACCCAGGACTGCAGCTTGATCAGTTCCGACTGCAAGCCGATCAGGTCGCGGAAATACTGCATGCGGTCGATCGACGGCGGATGCGCGTTCTTGTAGATCTTGGAGATCTCCAGCGACAGCGCCGGCTCCGACATTTCAAGCTCATAGTCCTCGTCGAGCATGTCGGCGAGTTCGGCTTCCAGCCAATCCCTGGCCGGAGAATTCTGCTTCAACTCGGTCATTTCCACTGCTCCGCTTGCCGGCTGGCATGAAACCCTGAGCCGACTCGATATAGGCCGCCAATGACGGTTTTATTGCAAGCCGCCGGCCAGCCGGTCATCACTGCAAACCAGCGAGCATTGCCGATCCATCGCCCTGGGATGGCGACAAGCCGCTCAAATTGTCCTACAATTGGCGGACCCCTTCGGGCTTCCCCGCCCTTTCCTGCTAAAACCGCCTCCCCACCAAAACTACGAGGATCTGACATGGAATACCGCACGCTTGGCCGTTCCGGCTTGAAAGTTTCGGCGCTGACCTTGGGAACCATGACCTTCGGCGGCAGCGGGCCGTTCGCCGCCGTCGGCAATTCCGATCTCGCGGAGGCCTCGCGCATCATCGACACTTGCATCGATGCCGGCATCAATCTCATCGACACCGCCAATGTCTATTCCAACGGTCTGTCGGAAGAGATCATCGGCGAGGCGCTCGGCGGCAAGCGCAAGAACGACGTGCTGATCGCCTCCAAGGCGCGCATGCGGATCGGCAAGGGCCCCAATGACGAAGGCCTGTCGCGCCATCATCTGATCCGCGAATGCGAGAAGAGCCTGAAGCGCCTCAGGACCGATGTCATCGACATCTATTTCCTGCACGAATGGGACGGCGCGACGCCGCTCGAGGAAACCATCTCCGCGCTCGACACGCTGGTTGCCCAGGGCAAGATCCGCTATGTCGGCTGCTCCAACTATTCCGGCTGGCAGGTCATGAAGGCGCTCGGAATCAGCGACAGCCAGCACCAGCCGCGCTTCGTCACCCAGCAGATCCACTACACGCTGGAAGCACGCGAGGCCGAGTATGAGCTCTTGCCGATCTCGGTCGACCAGGGCCTTGGCGTTTTGGTGTGGAGCCCGCTCGCCGGCGGCCTGCTGTCGGGAAAATACCGCCGCGACAGTCCGACGGCGCGCCAGATCGGCGGCTGGTCGGAACCACCGATCCGCGACGAGGACCGGCTGTGGCGGATCGTCGACGTGCTGGTCGACATCGGCGCCACTCGCGGCGTCTCGGCGGCGCAGGTGGCGCTGGCCTGGCTGCTCGGCCGGCCAGCCGTCAGTTCGCTGGTGATCGGCGCACGCAATGAGTCCCAGTTGAAAGACAATCTCGCCGCGGCAAGCCTGACGCTGTCCTTTGATGAATGCCAGCGTCTCGATGCCGTCAGCCGGCCGCCGGTGCTCTATCCCTACTGGCACCAGCAGTTTACGGCGAAGGACCGCTTCGGCCCGGCCGATCTGGTTATGGACCGCAGCGTCATCTGACTTAAGGGCGCCGGAAGCCGCTAGCCCGCGATAAACCGCCAGACCTGCGGATCGGGCTCGATCTGGCCGCTGAGCACGAAATATTTGTAGAGCACGAGCAGGCAGATCGCCTGCTCGGCCCGCTCGTCGGCGAAGTTGCGGCAATAGGCGTTGGCCGCCGCAACGATGCGCTGGGCCTCGGCCGGATGTTTCTCGAGATGGTGCACGCGCTCGGCCAGATCGCTGAAGTCGGGCGCCAGCGGCACATAATGGACATCGGGCTCGAGCTGCCCCTCGGCGAACCAGGTCTCGTAAGTCGGCGGCGGCATCAGGCAGAGCGAGTTCGAGCTCATGATCCATTTCAGATTGGTCGCGACATCATTGCCTTCGAGCGAGATGATGTAGCGGTAGCGGCGCTGCTGATCGATGCTGAGATAGGGCTTGCGGTATTCCGCAGGTGCTGTCGCCCTCGGCGTGCCGACATCGCAGAACGGCAGATTGCGGGCTGCATCCAGCAACAAGGTGCGGATCGGATTGTTGAGTTCGCCGCGCCAAACGACGAGCGGATGCTTGTCGGCGAAGGCGACATCGTCGGCCGGCATGTAGAAATGACGGAACTTGTTCAGCTTGAACAGGACGCCGTTGCTGTTGTCGCCCGCTATCGGCCGGTCCTTGACGATCGACGGCATCTTCGGCACTTCGATGACGTCGCCGAATTCCAGGTCGATGCGCAGATCTGGGTCGAAATAACGGGTGAACTCCTTCAGATCGTAATAGTACATGCTGCGGTCCGACGGCAGCCGGCTGACCGGCACGGCCTCGGGGCTGGGGCTAAAAGGCTCCCGCAGCGTGTTGTAGTAATTGAGCCGCTGGCGGACGGATGCGTCGGAAAGCCTGGCCTGATCGAGCAGCCGGCCGAGCCGGCGCCGGAAAAGAACCGGCGGCGCGATGTCGCGCATGGCGTTGCGCGCATAGTAGATCAGCTTCTGTGCGTTTCTTTGAAGCGTGGCCATCGGTCGTTTTGATTCGAAATCGGTCGGCGGCGGCTCCAGCAACTGTCCCGCAGCCTTTTCTAAACCATTGTGTTCGCCATCACGCAAGTCCAGAACCGCTGGCATCTGCCCTCGCGGCGCTGTTGTGTTTGCCGGCCAATGCTTCTAGGCAGGATCAGGCACAGCGAAAGGAAACGATATGGCTCGACCACCGAATTACGGTCAGGAACGCAAAGAGCGCGACCGGCAGAAGGCCGCCAAGAAGGCGGAGAAGCTCGCCGCCAAGGTCGCAGCCAAGGAGCGCGCCGAGCCTGAGAACGAGGCAAGTTCCAAAACCGACACCGAGACAGAAAAATAGGCAAGACAGGATCACCGGCCCGCGAAACGGGCCGGATCCTGGCAAAATGCCGGTGTGATCAGGCCGATGTGATCAGGCCGGGGCCTTGTCGCTGACGAAGACGTTGACCTCGCGCGCGGCGGCGATGAAGGCGCGTCTTGCAATCATCGCCGGCTTGTCGCCGGCCAGCGCGTCATGGCAGGCCTGCAGCGCTTCGCGGTGCTTGGGGCTGCGCTTGCCGGGCCAGCTGTTGAGCAGGTAATCGGAAGCCTCGCGCACCGTACGCAAGAGCTGAGTGCTTCCCTCCGTGCCCGACTTAACGGTCACGGGTGTTTCAAATCGGTTGTTTTCCATGGCCGCCTCTTACGCCATCGGCGTCCGCGAAGCGAGGCCGAAAGCGGATCGCGACGGCGTTCTTTCGTTTTCGTGACCAGTATCAAGCGGCGACGACGGCAAAACCCCTGGCGCGCAGGCCGCGCCGGTCATTGTGCAACGACGTCACCAGGCGGGCGCGGCTGCCGGCTATATGGGCGGAAAGTCGCGCCGCCGCCGCATCGGCATCGCCGGCCCGCACCGCTGCCAGAATGGCGTGATGCTCGCTCCAGGCGCGGCCAAGGGCCGCCTCGTCGCGCACCTCCAGCCAGCGCGCCCGCGACAGCCGCGTCATGGCATCGCGCACGGCCCGAAACAGGAACTCGTTGCCGGAGAGCCGCGCCAGTTCGATATGGAAATCCATGCCGACGCGGTGCCATTCCTCGCGCGGCGTGGCAGTGTCGCAGGAGTCCAGCATCGCCTCGATGACATCGGCTGCGCTCCTGTCGGCCAGCGCCGAAGTCAGCCTGACCGCCGCGACCTCGACCGCTTCGCGGTACACCGCGATCTGTTCCAGTTCGGCAAGGTTGATCGGCGACACGGTCCAGCCGCGCCCGTCGCGGCAGATCAGCCCTTCCGTCTCCAGCCGCAGCAGGGCTGCCCTGACCGGCGTGCGCGAGGCGCCGAAGCGGCTCTCGATCCAGCGCTCCGTCAGCCGCTCGCCAGGACCGACCTCAAGGCCAAGGATCATCTCGCGAAGCGCTTTTTCGACGATCTGCATCTGCGACATAGTTGCTTCCATTGCTGGCGATCGGCCTTGCCCGTTGGTCTTGCCGATCACATTGAGAGCGCCTGATTGACAGCAGCCGGGCTTTGCGTCCATGAGGTACCAAGTTGGTATCCCAGAATGGTATCCGCAGCAAGCGGACAGGACAGGACATGCCGCAGGACAGTGCAGCGCAGGCCGCCGAAGCGCCTTCCACCTACAACATTCATTGGCGGCGCAACCTGCTCGTGTGCTTTGCCGGATCGTTCAGCACGCTTGTGGCGATGACGCTGTTGCTGCCGTTCCTGCCGCTCTATGTCGAACAGCTGGGCGCCCTGGGCCACGCGGCGATCGTGCAATGGTCCGGCATCGCCTTCGGCGCCACCTTCCTTGCCGCGGCCCTTGTCGCACCGCTGTGGGGGCGGCTCGGCGACCGCTACGGCCGCAAGGTGATGCTGGTGCGCGCCAGTTTCGGCATGGCGATCTGCATGTCGCTGACCGGCATGGTGCAGACCGTCTGGCAATTGGTGCTTTTGCGCCTGCTGATCGGCTTTGCCGGCGGTTATTCCTCAGGCTCGACGATACTTGTCGCCATGCAGACGCCGAAGGAGCGCTCCGGCTGGGCGCTTGGCGTGCTGTCGGCCGGCATCACCGCAGGCTCCCTGGTCGGCCCGTTGCTTGGCGGCGCGCTGCCGCCATTGATCGGTATTCGCGCCACCTTCCTCATCGCGGGCGGCGTCATTTTCCTGGCGGCGCTGGCGACGACGTTCCTGATCAAGGAGATGCCTCGCCCGCCAATGCAGGCACAACCCAAGGAGAAACCAAAGGGCGGTTGGGCGCAGATCCCCGACAAACGCCCTGTCGTGGCGATGCTGGCAACCGGCATGCTGTTCACCTTCGCCAACATGTCGATCGAGCCGATCATCACCGTCTACGTCCAGCAACTGGTCGCGGACGCAAGCCGGGTGACGCTGGTCTCCGGTGTCGTCATGTCGGCGGCCGCACTCGGCGTCATCCTGTCGGCGTCAGGCTGGGCAAGCTCGCCGACCGCATCGGCCACTGGAACGTCATCGTCGCATCGCTGGCCGTCTCGGCGCTGCTGTTGATACCGCAGGCCTTCGTCACCGAGAGCTGGCAGTTGGTCGGGCTGCGGTTCCTTATGGGTCTGGTGCTGGGCGGGCTGTTGCCCTGCATCACCAGCGTCATCCGCCACAATGTTCCCGATGGGGTCGGCGGCAATGTGCTGGGCCTGGCAATCTCGGCGCAATATGTCGGCCAGGTCGCGGGGCCGCTGCTGGGCGGCTTCGTCGGCGGCCATTTCGGCATGCGCGCGGTGTTTCTCGGCACGTCGGTGCTGATGGCGGGCGGTGCCGCGTATAATTGGCTGGCCCAGGCGCGCCGCACGCGCGACATGCTGGCGATATCGGAAAAATCCTGACAGACAGGTCGCGCCGCCTATCGTCAATCACGGAGCCCGAGACATGAGCATCGCCGAGTCAGCACCAGCAAACAGCGCGCGCATCCTCGTTTTCGCCGGCGGCATTGCCGGCGCGGCGGGCGTGGCGCTGTCGGCGGCTTCAGCGCATCTCGGCGGCGCGTTCGTCGGCACGGCCGCATCCTTCCTGCTCATGCATGCGCCGGTGTTTTTGGCCGTCGGCCTCGCCGGCGCAAACCGGATCTTGCGGATCGGCAGCCTGGTGCTGCTCGTCGGGCTTGTTCTGTTCTGCGGCGATCTGCTGGCACGGGATTTCGTGGGATCGCGGCTGTTCCCGATGTCGGCGCCGATCGGCGGCACCTTGCTCATCGCGGGCTGGCTGGTGATCGCGGCCTCGGCGCTCGTGCGGCAACGGTCCTGACGAGCCAAGAACCCTGCCCCATCAGATATCACACGAGGCTTAATCCTGCCGGTTTTGCGGCAGCAGGTCGCGGTTGCGCTTGGCAGACTTGGTCGGCCGCCGCCTTTCCGGCTGCTCCGTGGCAGGCGAGATACCCCAGTAGTTGCGATAAATGTCTTCGAACAGATGCTTCACGAGATGCATGTTCGTTCTCCTCTTCAAGAACTTGAATCGATCCAATCAGCTGGCACGAAAATGCCGGGGCCGATCAGTTGCGCTTGCGTTTCACAAGGTATTGCAGGTCACGCCTCCACGGCCCGACCTTGTCGCGGCGCTTGCGGGTGGCGGCGTCGGAGACTATGCCCCAATCATTGCCATAGATGTCTTCGAACAGATAATTCACGGGATGCATGGCACCCTCCTCTTGAATCGATCCAAGTTGTACTTGGTGAATCCCTTGGATCGATTCAAATATAGACTCTCTCCGCCGTCCGATCAAGGGAAAATTTGAACCGATCCAACGAAAGTGCTAAACAGGCTCCGGTTCAGGAGACGAAAATGACGGCATTGACCTCCGGCAAGACGAGACCAGTGCGGCTTGCCGACATCGCCAAGGCGGCCGGGGTCTCGCACGGTACCGCGTCCAACGTGTTCGCTCGCCCGGAAATCGTGCGCGAAGAGGTCCGCGAGCGGGTCAAGGCGGCGGCGGAAGCGATGGGCTATGCCGGCCCGGATCCCAAGGGCCGGCTGCTGCGCGCCGGCAAGGTCAACGCCATCGGCGTGGCAACGGCAGAACCATTGTCCTATTTCTTCGACGATCCCTTTGCCCGCGTCATGATGGCCAGCATTTCGCAGGCCTGCGACGCCACCGGCGCCGGAATTTCGCTGGTCTCGGCCGCCAACAGCGAGCAGCTCGCCTGGAACATCCAGAGCGCCCTGGTCGACGGCTTCATCGTGTTCTGCATCGAGGGTGGGTCGCGGCTGGTCGAACTGGCGCGCGAACGCAAACTGCCTTTCGTGGCGCTTGATCTCGATTCGGAAAATGAGGCGGTCGCTGCGATCGGCGTCGACAACGTCGCCGGCGCGGGTCTGGCGGCGCGCCATCTGGCCGAGTTCGGCCATCGCAGCTTTGCCGTACTCGCCCTGGAATCTGCCGACGCTGGCTTTGGTCCCGTCACGCAGGAGCAAGTCGAGACGACATCCCTCTACTCGGGCACACGCGACCGTCTGCGTGGCTATTTCGGCGAGCTCTCCCGCTTCGGCATCGACGTCTCGCAAGTGCCAATCTACGAAACCCTCAATGACGAGGCGAGCGTGCGGGCCGGCCTCGATCATATTTTCGCGCTGCCGCAGACGCCGACGGCAATCCTGGCCATGTCGGACAAGATCGCGCTGCATGCGCTCGACTGGCTGCGCGAGCGTAACATTGCCGTGCCGGGCGATGTGTCAATCGTCGGCTTCGACGGCGTGCCGGAAGGCGCCGACTCCGAGCCGCCACTAACCACTGTCGCCCAGCCGATCGCCGAGATGGGCCGCCTGGCCGTCAAGGCGATCCTCGAAAATGACGGCTCGCAGCACCGGCAATTGCTGCCGGTCGATCTTGTGGTGCGGGGGTCGTCCGGCCCCTCGCCTGCTAGCTAGGCGGCTGATGTGGGATCATCGGCTTAGCCTTGGCATCGCGGGCATGCCGAAGGTCTGGTGAACGGCTGGCGCTTCTTTGCGAACCGGCTTTTTGCCCAAGCCGATGCCGGACAGCCACTCAAGATAGAAGGCGAGCGCGAATTGCATGGCGATGCCGGCCGAAATCAGCAAGACGTCATAGGCAAAGCCGCCCGGATTGATCAGCTTCATCACCTGCGCCGCCATGGCGATCAGCGTGCCGGCGAGGAACACCGGCAAGGAGCGCTTGCCGAGCAGCGCTAGCGGATGATCCGGGCTGAGACCGAACAGGTTCGAGAAAGCCGGCAGGGCGACGATCAGATAGCTCACCGCCAATATGTGCAGGAGCCGCGGCAGCGACAGGAACGTCTTGTCGAAGCCGCCGATCACCACGGGCAGGTTAAACCACGTTATCTCGCCCCAGAGCGGGCTGTGCACCCAGACCGCCGCTGCCGCGACATAGGTCGCCGCGGCGCCCACCAGCCAGCGGTTCACCGGGAACGTGCCGCCGCGCCTGACATGCAGCATGCCGGCAAGGCCGATGTTGAACAGGAATTGCCAGGACAGCGGGTTGAGGAACCAGAAGCCGGGCTCGGGATAGTTCGGCGGCGCGATCTGCCAGAGGCCGGCGACGAGCCACAGCGCGCCGGAAAAGACCAGCGCCGGCAGCGGCCGGTAGCTGACGAAGAGCAGGAAGAGCGGCGCCATCAACAGCAGCGCCGCATAGACCGGCAGGATGTTGTTGTAGCCAAGCTGGTGGCCGAGCGTGACAATGCCGATCATGACCTCCGGCGTGTTCTTCATCAGCGGCTCGATGTTGATTAGCTTGAGCAGTTCCGGCCGCCGGCCGAACACCGCCGCGGCGCAGAATAACGCCATCACAACCATGGTGGTGACGATGTGGGCGCTGTAAAGCACGCCGGCCCGGCGCCACATCTTCAACGTCGCCAGTAGCCGGCCGCCCGGCTGGAACTTGTTGCCATAGGCGAGTGCGACCGACATGCCGGAAATCAGCACGAAGGCTTCCGCCGCGTCCGAGAATCCGAAATTCTTGTAGGTCAGCGTTTCGAAGACGGTGCCCGGCACGTGGTCGATATAGATGGTCAGGAGTGCGAGCGCGCGGAACACGTCAATGCGCGTGTCGCGATCGGGGATACGCGGAGCGCGATCGGCGATACGCGGAGCGCGATCGGCGATACGCGGGGCGCGATCGGGCGGAACTGGCAGGGTCATCGACAAAAGGCCTCAAAGGAGAGCAAGGGTGCTCGCGTTGTTCATGCCGGGATGCGACCATCGGCGCACACCGCTTCGATTCCTCCCGCAGGGAGCATATCGGCGCAGAAACGGTCTGAAATGAGCCTGCTGCAATCACATTTCGCGGAGCGTGAAAATATTCCGTTTTGAAGCTGGCAAAGGACCAATACCCCGTGAAATCAATGAGATATGAGCGTGCATCGATATAGCGACGAGAACGCCTTTCTGCATCAGGATCTGGCCTTTCCCTACCGCCTCCTCAAGCCGGAGAATGCCGGCGGCGAGAGCCTGTTTTTACTGCACGGATCGGGTGTCGACGAAACGACGATGGTGCCGATTGCGAGGCAGATCGCCCCCAACGCCACGCTGGTCGCGGTGCGTGGCCGCATCCGCCAAGAAGACGGCTTCCGCTGGTTCGAGCGGATCACGCCGACCAGTTTCGAACAGGCCAGCATCCGTGCCGAAACATTGGCCTTTGCCGCCTTCGCAAGCGAGGCCGCAAAGCGCCACGGGCTCGACCTCGCCCGGGCGACTTTCGTCGGCTATTCCAACGGCGCCAATCTGGTTTCCAGCCTGATGCTGCTCAACTCCGGCCTCGTCCGAAAAGCGGCGTTGCTGAGAGCAATGCCCGTGCTTGACGATGCGCCGGCAACCGATCTGACAGGAAGGCGCGTCCTGATTGTCGCTGGTGCCGCGGACGAGACCTACGGGCCGTTTGCGCCGCCACTGGTGAGGCTGCTCAACAAACATGGCGCCGAGGTAGATGCGCGCATCGTGCCTTCAGGTCACGAAATCGGCGACCCGGATGCCGCCATCGTCCGGCAATGGCTGGCGGGACCAGCATTGGTCGCACGCCAGGCAGGCTAGGAGACCTTGGTAGACCGCATCGGCGCCCGGCGGAACAGCTGAGCAGATGCTCGTCGCCTAGCCCTGTCCCATCCGGTTCCAAGCATCGAGCCCGGCGATCTTGTAGGCTTCGGCCAGCGTCGGATAGTTGAAGGTGTTGTTGACGAAGAAATCAACCGTGCCGCCGAGGTTGATCACCGCCTGGCCGATATGGATCAGTTCGGTGGCGCCTTCGCCGACGATGTGGGCGCCGAGCAGGCGGCGCGTTTCGACCGAGAACAGCAGCTTCAGAAAGCCGGAGTTGACGCCCATTATGTGGCCGCGCGAGGTTTCGCGGAACCGCGCCAGACCGACTTCATAAGCAGCGCCGCTCTCGCGCACCTGCTCCTCCGACTGACCAACGGTGGAGATTTCCGGCACGGCGTAGATGCCATAGGGGAAGGTTTCCGGCGGCGGTGGCAGTTGCACGCCGAAGGCGTGGCAGGCGGCCACCCTGCCTTGCTCCATCGATGTCGAGGCAAGGCTGGGGAAACCGATGACGTCGCCGGTGGCATAGATGTTGGGCGCACTGGTCTGGAAGGTCTGCGGATCGACCTTGATGCGGCCCCGGGAATCGGCCTCGATGCCGACCACGTCGAGGCCGAGGCTGCCGAGATTGCCGCTGCGGCCGGCGGCGTAAAGCACGATCTCGGAGCGGATGGTGCGGCCATCGGCGAGCGTCACTTCGGCATAGTCCGGTTTTGAGACGATTTCCTTGACCGTACTGCCGAGGCGAATGGTCATGCCGCGGTCGCGCATCTGGTGGATGAAGTCGTCGACGATCTCGCGGTCGACGAAATCGAGGATGGTGTTGCGCGGCTCCACCAGCGTCACCGGCACGTCGAGCGCCGAAAAGATCGTCGCATATTCAACGCCGATGACGCCGGCGCCGATCACCGTCAGCGTGCGCGGCAGATGGTCGAGTTCCAGCATCTCATCGCTGTCGAAGACGCGGATCTTGTCGAAAGGCACGTCGCGCGGCCGGTGCGGCCTGGTGCCGACCGCGATCAGCGCATTGGTGAAACCAACCTCCGAGTAGTCGCCATTGTCTGCCGTCAGGCTGACCTTGTTTGGGCCGACGAATTTCGCCATGGCGCGCACGCTTTTGACGGCGTTGCGCATAAACTGGTGCTGCAGCACCTCGACCTCGTGGTCGAGCGTCTTGTGCAGCCGCTCGACCAGGTCGGCGATGGAGATGTCCTGCTTGACCCGGTAGCCGCGGCCGTAAAAGCCCCGCTCGCGCCAGCCGGACAGGTTCAGCACCGTCTCGCGCAGCGTCTTCGACGGGATGGTGCCGGTGTGCACCGAGACGCCGCCGAGGCGCCGGCCCCTGTCGACCACCAGCACCGATTTGCCGAGCTTGGCCGATTGCACCGCGGCGCGGCGCCCGGAAGGGCCGCTGCCGATGACCAGCATGTCGTAATCCATGTAACCCCGTCCCCTCGGCGTCTTGTTGCGCCGCAGCAAGCTAACGCCATCCGTCCACCAAATTCAATCGGCTCAACCTCGTCACACTGCCGAGCCGGACCGATGGACGAACCGATCTTGATTCCGCCCGCGGTCTTCACCATTTCAGTGGCGGCGCACCCTAGCGTGGCGCCTGTTACGAGGACATGACATGAACGCGCGCGTACTTGACGGCGAAATCATCACCAGCAGGCTCGACGACGTCAGGGCCTATGACGGTGTGCGCACGCGGCGCATCCTGGCCTTCATCATCGACTATTGCATCGTGGCGCTGCTCACCATTCCGTTCGCGATCCTGGTGGCCGTGCTTGGCCTTTTGACATTCGGTCTTGGCTGGGCGCTGTATTCCATCCTCGTGCCGGCGGTCGCCATTCTCTACATCTGGAACACGCTGGGCGGTCGCAACCAGGCCACATCAGGCATGAAGATGATGGGCATTCGGCTCGATCGTCTCGACGGCAGCCGTATCGACGGCCTCACCGCCGTTGTCCATTCGGTGCTGTTCTGGGCGAGCACGGTCATCCTGACGCCGCTCGTCCTCCTGGTGACGCTGTTTTCCGATCGCAAGCGCACACTGCACGACCTGCTGCTTGGCACCGTCGTCAGCCGCAGCGACCGTTGAACCGGCGTTCAACCGACGCCAACAGGCATTTGTGCGCAAATGTGAAGGGGTCCGTTCAACCCCGCCTTCACAATCCTGTTGAATTTTTCGCCAGCCAAGCCAAAGGTAGAGCGATTCGCAGGAGTGTTCCCAAGGTTCGATGACGCACCATCCGACCCAGTCGCCGCAGTTCTTCCTGACCGCGCCATCGCCGTGCCCGTATCTCGAGGGCCAGTTCGAACGCAAGGTGTTCACGCATCTGGTCGGCGACAAGGCGCCGGAGATGAACGATCTGTTGACGCAAGGCGGTTTCCGGCGCTCGCAGAACATCGCTTACCGTCCCGCCTGCGAGACCTGCCGCGCCTGCGTCTCGGTGCGTATCCTGGCGCAGGAGTTCACCGCCAGCCGCAACATGAAGCGGGTGATCCAGCGCAATTCCGATCTGATCGGCGCCATGCACGACGCGCAGCCGTCGACCGAGCAGTATTCGCTGTTTCGCGGCTATCTCGACGCCCGCCACCGCCGCGGCGGCATGTCCGACATGACGGTGCTCGACTACGCCATGATGGTCGAGGATACCCATGTCGACACCAAGGTGATCGAATACCGGCGCCGCGGCCCCGACACATTCATCACCGGCAAGGGCCAGGGCGAGCTGATCGCCGTGGCGCTGACCGACAAGATGGCCGATGGCCTGTCGATGGTCTATTCCTACTTCAATCCCGAGTTCGAGGACCGTTCGCTCGGCACCTTCATGATCCTCGACCATATCGCCCGCGCCCGGGCCATGGGCTTGCCCCATGTCTATCTCGGCTACTGGGTCAACGGCTCGCGCAAGATGAACTATAAAATGCGCTTCATGCCGCAGGAGCATCTCGGCCCGAAGGGCTGGGAACGCTACGACCACGAAGCGGTCACGCGCTGATTTTTCTTCTTACCAGATCCTGATCTAAACATTTTCAGCCGAGACGATGCTGGTCTTCCGCCCGTTGGCGGGGCGATTGCGCCGACCGGCATCTGCTCAAATCATTGCGAAAGCCGTTGCATGTCCTCTCACAATGCCCACACCAAAGGACTCCTGCTCACCGCGCTTGGCGGGCTGGCGCTGACCATCGACATTCCCCTGATCCGGCTCGCCCATGGCGAAGCCTGGACGATCCTTTTGCTGCGCGCCGGCTGCACCTTCGTGGCGGGGCTGATCGTGTGGGCCATCTGGCGCTCGTTCAGCAAGAATGCTCCGCAGCTGATACCCGGCTGGGCGGGGCTCGTCGTCGCCACCCTCTACGGGCTCGGCGCAATCGCCTTCATCACCGCCGTCTACAACACCTCGACCGCCAATCTGGTTTTCATCCTGGCCTTCTCCACCATGTTCTCGGCGCTGCTCTCGTGGCTGTTCCTGAAGGAGCGACCGCAGCCGCTGACGCTTGCGGCAATGGCGCTGATGATCGTCGGCATCGCGATCATCGTCGGCGATTCCGTCGGCACGGGAAATCTGTTCGGCGATGTGATGGCGCTGTGTTCAGCCTTGGCGATTGCCTGCGCCATCACCGTTTCACGCGCCAGCGGCAGGGATATGGGATTCACCGCGCTGACCGGCGTCCTGCTGCCGTTCGGGCTGGCGGCGCTCATGGTCTCCAGGACCGGTTTCCAGGTGGAAGCGCCATGGTGGATCGTTTTCAACGGCGCCGTCATCATGCCGTTCGCCTTCTTCTGCCTGGCCAATGGGCCGAAATACATTTCAGGCCCGGAAGTGGCGATGTTCTATCTCCTGGAAACGGTTCTGGCGCCGGTCTGGATATGGATGATCTTTGCCGAGGCGCCGTCGCGCAACAGCCTGATCGGCGGCGTGATCCTGATCGTCACGCTGGTCGCGCATTCCCTGTGGCAGTTGCATGAAGGGCGCAAGCGCCGGGCAGCGCTCGCCGTCGCTTACCCAGCCTGACTTTTCTTCGCCGGGCCGGCGACAATCTCGATCTGCGGCGGCCCGCCTTCGAGCTCGGCCGCCCCGTCGGGAACGGTGTCTTCGGCCAGTTCCACCTCGCGCAGCCATTCGCGCCATATTGCCACCAGCAGCGCCATCAGCACGGGGCCGATGAACAGGCCGAGAAAGCCCATCGTCTTGACGCCGCCGATCAGGCCGAAAAAGGTGGGCAGGAAGGGCAATTTGATCGGTCCGCCGACCAGCTTCGGGCGCAAGGTCTTGTCGACGATGAACAGTTCCACCGCGCCCCAGATGAACAGCGCCAGACCCGCCATCGGCGAGCCGCTGGCGGCGAGGTAGATCGACACAAGCGTAAACGACAGCGGCGCGCCGCCGGGGATCAGCGCCATCACGCCGGTCAATGCGCCCAGCGTCACCGGCGACGGCACCCCGGCCAGCCAGTAGGCGATGCCGAGCACCAGCCCCTCGCCGATGGCGATCACGGTCATGCCGGTAACGGTCGAGGAAATGGTCGCCGGCACGACGCGCGAAATCCGCTCCCAGCGCGTCGGCAGGATGCGTTCGCCGAGCCGGTCGATCTGGCCGGCAAAGTGTTCGCCGTCGCGGTAGGCGAAGAACAGCGCGATCATCATGAACAGCAGCGTCAGCAACAGGCCGAAGGCGCTGCCGCCGGCAGCCAGCACGCCGCGATAGATGCTGCCGATATTGGCGCCGCTGACCAGCTGGATCAGCTCGCCGATGCCGCCGGGATGGCCGAAATTGTCGATCCACTGTTCGTTCAGCCACTCGCCGACGACAGGCAGCGAGGTGATCCAGTGCGGTGTGACCGCGCCGTGCCTGTTGGTCTCGATCGCCCAGCCGACCCATTCGCGGACCTCGTTGATGGCGTAGGTGCCGGCGAGCGCTATCGGCACCACCAGGAAGGCGAGGATGAACAGGATGGCGAGCGTCGCGGCGACGGTGCGGTTGCCGCCGACACCGGCAAGCAGCCGGCGGTAGAGCGGCCAGCTGGCAAAAGCAATGACGAGGGCTGCCAGCACGGGAAACAGGAACCCGTGGAAGAAATAAACGCCGGCGGCGACGATCAGCACCAACAGCCAGCGCGCAGCCGACAGCGGCGGAATGACGGCGGCCCGCAACGGTGTCGACAGGCCGAACAGGCGCTGCTGACGTTCCGGCTTCTGGATCTTCGCTTCCTTCAAACGGTCAATTCTCCCCAGCCTACACAGCGTTTATGCACTGTTATAGTGCCGCAATCGTGACGATAGTCCAAATGCCTTGGGATCTCCCCCCTTGAGGGGGAGATGGCCGGCAGGCCAGAGGGGGTCGCCGCGCATGAAGCGCCAGCCTTCTCTGCCAGCGAAAGGGTGTCGTGTCAGGACGTACCGACCCCCTCTGTCGCCTTCGGCGACATCTCCCCCTCGAGGGGGGAGATCCCTACCCAAATTTCCNCCCCTCTGTCGCCTTCGGCGACATCTCCCCCTCGAGGGGGGAGATCCCTACCCAAATTTCCCCGTCCGCGGGAATCCCTTCGGCACCATCCGTCCGGCCGACGCTCTCGCGCCGATCCATTCCGCCAGCTCCTCGCGCGACCTGACGAAGGTGCGGTCAGCGGAATCCTGCCAGGACAGGCCGCTCGCCAGCGTGAAGGGTCTCAGGTCGAGCAGACCGCCATCCTTGTATTTCTGCAGGCGAACGCCCTTGCCGCGGCCCATCTCCGGAATTTCGGAGAGCGCAAACACCAGCATCTTGCGGTTCTCGCCGACAATGGCGAGATGATCGCCTGACACGGGGACGCAGGCCTTGGCCTCGTCGGGCGCCTTGACGTTCATCACCTGCTTGCCCTTTCGGGTGTTGGCGACGACCTCCTCCTCCGGCACGACGAAACCATTGGCATCGTAGGAGACGAGCAGCAGCTTGCGTTTCGGGTCATGGACGAAGGCGGTGACGATGTCCTGGTCGTTGTCCATGTCGACGATGATGCGGATCGGTTCGCCATGGCCGCGGCCGCCCGGCAGCCGGTCGGCGCCGATGGTGTAGAATTTTCCGCCGGTGGTGAAGACCAGGATCTTGTCGGTGGTCTGGGCATGGAAGGCGAGCTTGAGGCTGTCGCCTTCCTTGAAGGTGAGCGTGGAATGGTCGGCCAAATGGCCTTTCATCGCCCGCAGCCAGCCCTTTTCCGAGACCACCACGGTGACCGGCTCGCGCTCGATCATGGCGTGCGCGATGTCGGTCAGATCGTGCTCCGGCGCGTCGGCGAACTGGGTGCGCCGCTTGCCGAGTTCGGTCTCGGGGCCGAACTTGTCGCGAACCTGCGTGACTTCCCATTTGATCGTCGACCATTGCTTGGCGTCGGATGCGAGCAATGCCTCGATCTGCTTCTTCTCGGTGGTGAGACCGTCGAACTCCTTGCGGATCTCGAACTCTTCCAGCTTGCGCAGGGCCCGCAGCCGCATGTTGAGGATGGCTTCGGCCTGGGTGTCGGTGAGCGACCAACGGGCCATCATCACCTGCTTGGGCTCATCCTCCTCGCGGATGATCCTGATGACCTCGTCGATGTTGAGATAGGCGATCAGGTAGCCGGCAAGGATTTCCAGCCGCTTCTCGATCTCGCCAAGCCGATGCTTCGAGCGGCGGATCAGCACATCGCGCCGATGGTCGAGCCACTCCTTCAGCACGCCCTTCAGCGACAGGACGTTAGGCACCTTGCCCCGCGACAAAACGTTCATGTTGAGGGGAAATCGGCTTTCGAGCTCGGTCAGCTTGAACAGCGATTCCATCAGAATGCCGGGATCGACCGAACGGCTCTTCGGTACGAGCACAATGCGGACGTCCTCGGCGCTTTCGTCTCTGACATCCTCGAGCAGCGGCAATTTGCGCGCGATCAACAGCTCGGCGATCTTCTCGATCAGCCTGGCCTTCTGGATGCCGTAGGGGATTTCAGTGACGACGATGCTCCAGGTGCCCCTGCCCTGATCCTCCTGGCCCCATTTGGCGCGCACGCGAAAACCGCCGCGGCCGGTCTCATAGGCCTCCAGGATGGATGCGCGGCTGTCGACGATGATGCCGCCGGTCGGGAAATCCGGCCCCTGGACGAACTCCATCAGCTTTGTCACGGGCGCGTCCGGCTGCTCGATCAACTGCAGCGCCGCGTTGCAAAGCTCGGCGGCATTGTGCGGCGGGATGGACGTGGCCATGCCGACCGCAATGCCGGAGGAACCGTTGGCGAGCAGATTCGGGAAGGCGCCGGGAAGCACTACGGGCTCCTCGTCCTCCTCATTGTAGGTTGGCCGGAAATCGACGGCGTCCTCGGTGATGCCGGCAAGCAAATCGCTCGCCACCTCGGTCATGCGCGCCTCGGTATAGCGCATGGCGGCGGCGTTATCGCCGTCGATATTGCCGAAATTGCCCTGCCCGTCGACGAGGGGATAGCGCATGGAGAAATCCTGCGCCAGGCGCACCAGCGCGTCGTAGATCGACTGGTCGCCATGCGGATGGAACTTGCCCATCACGTCGCCGACGATGCGGGCGCATTTGGCAAAGCCCTGGTCGGGGTTGAGCCTGAGCAGCCGCATCGCATGCATGATGCGGCGATGCACAGGCTTCAGCCCGTCGCGCACGTCAGGCAGCGCCCGGTGCATGATGGTCGAGAGCGCATAGGCAAGATAGCGCTCTTCCAGCGCCTTCTTCAGATCGACCGGTTCGATGTGGTCACCGCCGCCATTTTCAGGCGGCAAAATCCTTTTTCCCATGCGGCTGGACTAGCCGAGCGGGTGATTCGCGGCAAGGCGGGGCTGCGGAAATCCGCACTTTGCAGCCTTTGGGCTTACGAGGGCGGCTCAAGGTCCGACAATGGATGTGACGGACTTCATGTTCCCCCTTGCCGTCCCTGTGCAACAGCAACGGTAGCAGTGCTGTTGCCAACCAACATCAATCTGTTACACGCCCTCTCTAAGGCAGGAGACGGTACGCAGGGGAGCCCGACCTTCATGACATATTCACCGCGTCGGGCGAAGGCTCCCGCTCCGATTTGCCTTTTGCCGTGATTTTCGACAACTCTGCGGGAAAGCGCCTTTTTCCCGTCCAGTTCGTCACGGAATGGTGATGGCGTAGAATTGAGAAAACACTTTTTCAGGACTCTCTCAGGGAACTCGCGATGACAATCCAACGTTCGACACTCAAGAAACTTGCTTTTTCGACCTTTTTGCTGACGCTGCCGCTGAATGCCGCCTTTGCGCAAGACACGGCGGTTGCCGACCGACTGAAGGCCGCACTTGCCGTCCAGGGCGTCGATATCACCTGGACCGGCGTTACCGGCGACAATTCCAGCATGGTGCTGCAGGGCGTGTCGGTCAAACCGGCGGCCGAAAAGGAGGCGCTGCCGATCGGCGACGTCAAGCTCGAGAGCGTGACCGAAGCCAATGGCGGCTTCGATGTCGCGACCATCACGACTTCGGCCTTCGAGCACAGCAAGGACGGCGTCACGCTCAACCTCACCCCCTTCGTCATCCACGACGCCAACATCCCGGCTGAGGGCGCTACAGGCCCGCTCGGCTCGATGATGATCTACAAGTCGGCCGAACTCGAAAACCTGACGGTCAAGGTTGCCGACAAGACCGCCTTCTCGGTGGATGGGCTTGCTGTCCAGATCACGCCGCCGGCCGACGGCAAGGCGATGGAGTTTTCCGCCACCACGGAAAAGTTCAACGCCGACCTGACCCTGGTCGACGATGCGAAATCCAAGGAAGCCATCGAGGCCCTCGGCTACCAGAACATCTCGGGCAATATCGAAATCGGCGGCACCTGGCAGCCGAGCGACGGCAAGATGGACCTGTCGAAATACGACATCTCGGTCGAGAATGCCGGCACGCTCGGCATGACCTTCGGCCTCGGCGGCTACACGGTCGACTTCGTCAAGTCGCTGCAGGAGATGCAGAAGAAGATGGCGGCGCAGCCCGAAGGCGCCGACAATTCGGCGCAAGGCATGGCCCTGCTCGGCCTGTTGCAGCAGCTCTCCTTCAACAGCGCATCGATCCGCTTCGATGACGATTCGCTCACCGGCAAGGTGCTTGAATATGTCGGCAAGCAGCAGGGCATGTCGGGCAAGGACATCGCCAACCAGGCCAAGGCGATCGTGCCGTTCGGCATGGCACAGCTCAACAATCCCGAACTGACCGCCGAAGTGACGGCGGCGGTGAGCAAGTACCTCGACGATCCGAAGAGCCTCGAGATTTCGGCCGAGCCGCCCGCAGCGGTGCCGTTCGCGCTGATCATGGCCGGCGCCATGTCCAACCCGGCCGACCTGACCAAGACGCTGGGCGTCCACGTCAAGGCCAACGAAGACTGATCGAAGTTAGCTCCCTTCTCCCCGTCACTATACGGGGAGAAGGTGCCGGTGTCCGAACCGGATAGATAGGTAACAGAATGGACCGATAGCATGGGTGACAGTTTTCTTGTCCGCCGGAGGACCGGCGATGGTTTGGCGAGAGACTGGCATCATGGACGAGCGGCTACGGTTTGTTGTGGAGTGTCTTTCTGGGGATGAGACGATGGTTGCGCTTTGTGCGGCCTACGGGATCTCACGCAAGAACGGCTACAAATGGCTAGGACGCTATCGGACGTTTGGGCCTGAGGGTTTGCACGACCTGCCGCGAGCCCCGCTCAATCATGGCCGGGCGACAGCTCAGGATCTGGTTGAGCGGATTGTGGCGGCCAAGGAGCTGCATCCGCTTTGGGGTCCAAAGAAGATCGTGGCACGGCTCAGGCGCACGGCTCCCGAGTTCATGTGGCCTTCAGCCTCGACGGTCGGCGCGATCCTTGCGCGGCATGGGCTTGTCCGCGCCCGCAAGCGACCCCGCCTGCGGGCCTGCGGCAATGGACCCTGGCCACAGCCGCAAGAACCGAACGCGGTGTGGACTGGCGATCACAAGGGCTGGTTCCGGACCCGCGACGGCTGGCGTTGCGAACCCTTGACGGTGATGGATGCGTCGAGCCGCTACCTCCTGGCGCTCGAAGCGACGGGATCGACGGCCGATAGCGAAGCCTGGCCGGTGTTCGAACGGCTGTTTGAAGAGCATGGCCTGCCGGATCGCTCCAGAAGCGACAATGGCCCGCCCTTCGCATCGGCCGGCGTCACCGGACTGACGCCGCTTGTCGTGCGCTTCATCAAGCTCGGCATCACCTTGGAGCGGATCGCACCCGGCAGGCCACAGCAGAACGGACGTCACGAGCGCTTTCACCTGACCATGCTGCCGATGGCCGAGGCACCGGAAGCCGACCGAACGGCACAGGGCCAGGCCTTCGAGACCTTCCGCCAAAGCTACAATGAGGAACGTCCCCATGAGGCGCTGGGCATGGATACGCCCGCCCAGCACTACCGGTCCTCACAGCNCGAAGACGGACAATGGACACTCTCATTCCATGCCCACCCGCTCGGCATCATCGACACACGGCACATGAAGCTTGTCCGCCGCAGCGCCGCGCCAACCAATCCGCTTGGCGCTGCGGCGGACGCATAGGGGGAGAGAAGTGTCACCTATGTATCCGGTTCAAAGTGTTACCCATCTATCGGCTGGAAACCGGCAGGCGGGGCGGCGCGACGTCAGATGGGCTTTCGTGCCCGGCCACCATCGTTGCACGGACCGATCTGGCCCAACGCAAGTGGATTGGTCTGACCGGGCAGCACCCTTATTGTGCGCTGCAATGAACGCCGCGCCCTTACGCCTTGCTCTCGCCGGCATGATCGCCATGGCCGTTGCCATGGGCATTGGCCGCTTCGTCTACACCCCGATCCTGCCCGGCATGATGGAGGAACTGCATCTGTCGCCGGCCGATGCCGGCTGGATCGCTTCGGCCAACTATCTCGGCTACCTCGCCGGCGCGCTTGCGGCGGCCGGCGGCTGGGCGCATGGGCGCGAGCGGCTGCTGATGTTTGGCGGCCTTGCCGCCAGTGCTGCGCTCGCCGCCCTGATGGGACTGACCGAAACGATGACGGCCTTCATCCTCATCCGCTTCCTTGCCGGTCTCGCCAGCGCCTTCGTCATGGTGTTCATGGCCTCGATCGTCTTCGGTCACCTGGCAGCCGCCAACAGAAGCGACCTGCAGGCGCTGCATTTCGGCGGCGTCGGCCTCGGCATCGCGGCATCCTCAGCGCTGATGGCGGTTCTGGTCACCGAACATGCCGGCTGGGCTTCGGGCTGGCTGTGGTCGGCAGCGATTTCCGCCGCCGGCCTTGCGCTCGTCGCCTTGCTCGCCGGCGGCACCGCACCTAGCAGCGGCGTGGCCGACCGCGAACCGGCACTGCCGAGGGACCGGTCGTTGGCAAAGGTCATCGTTGCCTACGGCCTGTTCGGCTTCGGCTATGTGGTGACGGCGACCTTCCTGGTCGCCATCGTGCGCCAGGGCGGCGGCGGCCGTGTCTTCGAGGCAAGCGTCTGGATGGTCACCGGCCTTGCCGGCTTTCCCTCGGTCTGGCTGTGGCAAAAGATAGCGGCACGGATCGGGCTTTATACCGCCTATGCGCTGGGCTGCCTGGTCGAGGTCGTCGGCGTCACCGCCAGCGTCGCCATCGGCGGCACCTTCGGCCCGTTGCTCGCGGGAGTCCTGCTCGGCGGCACCTTCATCGCCATAACAGCACTCGGCCTGCAGACGGCAAGGCAGCTCGTGCCGCAGGCGCCGCGCCGCATCTTCGCTCTGATGACCGCGTCCTTCGGCATCGGCCAGATCGTCGGCCCTGTCGTCGCCGGCCTGCTGGCGCAAGCCTCGGGCAACTTCTTCCTCGCCTCGATCGTCGCTGCTGGCGTATTGGTGGTATCTGCTGGGATCACCTGGTCGGCCGCGCCAAAATCGCCATGATTGTGGTCTTGCTCGATGCCGGGCATCGGGCACGGGCATTTGCTTTCCACCTAATGTGTGACTTTATGCCCGCTGAACCCCGCTGATTTGCGCACCGACCGAGGATTTCACCACAGTGTTCGTATCCTTCTTCCCGCAGCCGAAGCTGTTTTTCACCTCGGCCGCCGTCTGGAGCCTTTTGCTCATCATAATTTGGTTTTTCGGCGGCCAAGAGCTGGGTACCCTGATTGGGCTTGCTCCGGTGGCAGCCGACACGCCCGTTGGCGTTGAAGTCTTTTGGTCTGACCCGTTCGTCTGGTTCTACCTATACTACGGCACGGGCGTAGCGCTTTTCGCTGGCTTTTGGAGGTGGTATTCACCCCATCCTTGGCAGAACTGGTCGATCCTTGGGTCCGCGCTCATTCTCTTCGTGATCTATTTCCAGGTTCAAGTGGATGTAGCCTTTAACGCTTGGTACGGACCGTTCTACGATCTCATACAGCGGGCGCTCGGCAAGGCGTATTCGACAACGCCGTGGGATTTCTACAGCCAACTGCTGACCATCTCCTGGGTCGCTGGATTGGCCGTTGCCGTGGGTGTTCTTAACCTATTTTTTGTGAGCCATTGGATCTTCCGCTGGCGCACGGCGATGAATGAATACTACATGTTCTATTGGGACAGGCTTCGCACTATCGAAGGAGCGTCGCAGCGTGTCCAGGACGACACCATGCGCTTTTCCACGACGATGGAAGCACTCGGTGTGAATTTGGTCCGCTCGGTAATGACGCTGATCGCATTCTTGCCCGTTCTCCTCGTTCTGTCGAAAAATGTAACTGAATTGCCAATCGTCGGAGAGGTCCCTTACTCCCTAGTGGTGGTAGCGATTGTTTGGTCGATTTTTGGGACTACTTTCTTGGCGCTCGTCGGCATCAAGTTGCCAGGCCTCGAATTCCGTAACCAGCGCGTCGAGGCTGCCTATCGAAAAGAACTTGTTTATGGTGAAGATGATCCGAATCGTGCTCGGCCGCCCACTGTCGCCGAACTATTTAACAACGTGCGGCGAAATTACTTTAGGCTTTACTTCCACTACATGTATTTCAATGTGGCTCGCATATTCTATCTTCAGATAGATAATATATTCCCTTATATAGTATTGGTCCCAACGATGGTGGCCGCCAAAATCAGTTTGGGTCTATTGAACCGAATTCTCGATGCCTTCGGGCAAGTGCGCTCCTCGTTCCAATATCTCGTCAATGCGTGGACAACGATTGTCGAGCTTCTGTCCATTTACAAGCGCCTGCGTGCCTTCGAGGCAATTATCCACGGCGAGCCGCTTCCCGATATCGATCGTCGTTTCCTCGCGCGCCAGGCAAAGGAACCCGACCCGGCTTGATCCTATCTGCATAGACGGTTGGCGGCTCAGCCGCCCACCGCCGCCTGCCTCTCGCTACCACGTTGCCGCTGCACATAATCGCGAAAACTGATGCACTCGACATCTGATTTGACGCAGTTTTCGCCGGCAAAGCGCTCCAGCGCGTCCCAGTAGGCGCCGTTGTTCATCGGCGTGAAGTGGAAGCTGAGCACCAGCGGGATGCGCTTGCTCTGATATTGCCTGTCGAAGGCGGCGCGGAACGCCTGGTACGTCCGCTCGGTGAAGTCTGCCGCCTGGCTTGGCCGCTCGAAGCCGCCGGAATGCCTGACATAGAGATTGTAGTCCATGGCGATCACCAGCCTACCATCAGGGCCTTCCGGGATCTGCGGCAGCGAAAAGCGGGTCAAGCCGCCGCCGGTCGGCGGCTCGACCGGGCCTTTCGAAACGCCGCTGGCATCATAGTGGTAGCCGGCTTCAGGCAGGGCCTCATAGAGCCCTTTGCTGGTCGAGAGGTACGGCGCGCGAAAGCCGACAACGGCATGGGCAATATCGCGCCAGCCTGCCGGCTCGGGCGCTATGCCGTTGATCGCATAGGCGTTCTCCAGAATGTGCCCGAACGAGGCGAATTCCTTCAGCCAGTCGGCCTTGCTCCAGTCCTTGCCGTCGAAATGGCCGCAGCCATGGCTGGCGATGTCGTGGCCTTCCGAAGCGGCGAGCCCGATCTGATCGAGCCGATCGGCGACGTCCTGCTTCGAAGCGGCAAAGCCGATGTTGGATTTGCCCGCGGACTTGGCCGGAGCTGTGTAGTCGGCCCGCGTCTGCGGCGACAGCAGGAAGACGCAGGACAAAAAGTAGGTGAAATGCGCGCCGGTGCGCTTGGCCAGCGCCCGGCTGCGCTGCCATTGCGAGATCTCCCGGGCGCTATCGAACGAGATGATGACGATTTGCTTCGGCTTTGCCGGGGCAGGCGGCGCCGGCGGGTCGGCGAAAGCCGCACCAGCCATGGCAAGCACGGCTGAGGAAAACGCAACAACGCGGGACAAACGTGGCATCGGCAATCTGGGCTTGATCTGGAGGCAGTCCAAGCCGGCTATCGGCAAAATGTGGCGCGGGTGCGATCAACGTCGGCAGCTATGCGCCCGGCGATTAGCCGATTTTCCTGCCGAGCCCCTTCCATGCCCGCGAAATTTCGCTAAAACGCGGGCTCAAGAAGCGCCCCTGTTAGGGCAGCAATGGTTTTGATTGATGTCCGACGACAGTTTTATCCGCGAAGTCAACGACGAGATCCGTCGCGAGCAGGCGCAGGCGCTATGGGACCGCTTTGGTCCGGCGATCCTTGGCCTCGCCATCCTGGTGGTGCTTGGCACCGCCGCCTTCGTCGGCTACCGCTATTGGGACGAGACCCGCGCCAACCGCTCCGGCGATGCCTTCTCGCAGGCGCTGAAGCTTGCCAATGACGGCAAGAGCGACGAGGCGCTGACCGCCCTCGAACAGCTGGAAAAGGACGGCTACGGCGCCTATCCGCTGCTCGCCCGCATGCGCGCGGCGACCGTCAAGGCCGACAAGGGCGACTTTGCCGCCGCCGTCGCCGATTTCGATGGCGTCGCCGCCGACAACGCCATTCCCCAGGGCATTCGCGACATGGCGCGCCTGCGGGCCGCCCTGCTGCTCGTCGATCACGGCTCCTTCGCCGACGTCTCCAGCCGCGTCGAGGCGCTGACCGCCGACAACAACACGCTGCGCCACACAGCGCGCGAAGCGCTCGGCCTTGCCGCCTGGAAAGACGGCAAGACCCAGGATGCGCTGAAACTGTTCGACCAGATCGCCGCCGATGACGGCGCCCCGCGCAACGCGCGCCAGCGGGCGACGCTGATGTCGGAATTGATCCGCGGCTCGGGCGCGTCATGATACGCATCGCCCAAAGCCTGCCCTCGGGCCTGACCCAAGGGCGCGCTGCGGTTTGGGCGATGATATGGATAGCCGGATGAGCTTCAAAGTCGCCATTATCGGCCGGCCCAATGTCGGCAAATCCACGCTTTTCAACCGGCTGGTGGGACGGAAGCTGGCGCTTGTCGACGACACGCCGGGCGTCACCCGCGACCGTCGCGTCCACGCGGCCAAACTCTACGATCTGCATTTCGATGTCATCGACACCGCCGGTTTCGAAGACGCCGCCGCCTCGACGCTGCCCGGCCGCATGCGCGCGCAGACCGAGATCGCGATCCGCGAAGCCGACCTGATCTTCTTCACCATCGACGCCAAGTCCGGGCTTTTGCCCGACGACCGCACCTTTGCCGAGATCGTGCGCAAGTCCGGCAAGCCGGTCGTGCTGGTCGCCAACAAGGCCGAGGCCAAGGGCGCCCAGGGCGGCATGCTGGAGGCTTGGGAACTCGGCCTCGGCGAGCCGATCCCGGTCTCGGCCGAGCACGGCCAGGGCATGCCCGATCTGCGCGACGCGGTGATCGAGGCGCTGGGCAAAGACCGCGCCTTCGGCGAGGAAGAAGACGAGGCCGAGGACGTCGCCGCCAGCGAGGTGCTGATCGGCGAGGACATCACCGATCCCGACGCCGAACCCGCCTATGACGACACCAAGCCGATGCGCATTGCCGTCGTCGGCCGGCCCAACGCCGGCAAGTCGACGCTGATCAACGCGCTGATCGGCGAAGAGCGGCTGTTGACCGGCCCGGAAGCCGGCATCACCCGCGATTCCATCTCCGTCGACTGGGACTGGCATGGCCGCCGGCTGAAACTGTTCGACACTGCCGGCATGCGCCGCAAGGCCAGGATCCATGAAAAGCTGGAAGTGATGTCGGTGCAGGACGGCTTGCGCGCCATCCGCTTTGCCGAGATCGTCATCATCGTGCTCGACGCCACCATCCCGTTCGAGAAGCAGGACCTGCAGATCGCCGACCTGATCATCCGCGAGGGCAGGGCGCCGGTCATCGCCTTCAACAAATGGGACCTGATCGACAATCCGCAGGAACTGCTGGCCGAACTGCGCGAAAAGACCACACGGCTTTTGCCGCAGGTGCGCGGCATCCAGGCGGTGACGGTTTCGGCCGAGACCGGGCGCAGCCTCGACAAGCTGATGGATGCCGTCATCAATACGCACAAGGTGTGGAACAGCCGCGTTTCCACCGGCAAGCTCAACCGTTGGCTGGAAAGCATTCTGGCGCATCACCCGCCGCCCGCCGTCGCCGGCCGCCGGCTCAAGGTCAAATATGTCACCCAGGCCAAGACCCGGCCGCCGGGTTTCGTCGTCCAATGCTCGCGGCCCGACGCGATGCCGCAATCCTATGTCCGCTACCTCTCCAACAGCCTGCGCGAAGCCTTCGACATGCCCGGCGTGCCGATCAGGATAGCGCTGCGGACTTCGGACAACCCGTTCGCGGGGAGAGCGAACAAGCGCAAGTGAGCGCAAATAAGCTTCAGGCTGGCGGGACAGCACCCCCCTCTGCCCTGCCGGGCATCTCCCCGCAAGGGGGGAGATCAGTCGTTTCGTCTTTGGAGCCTCTCTTGCAACGTTGAAAATTGGCGAAAGCATTCGCGAGATCCAATCTCCCCCCTCGCGGGGGAGATGTCCGGCAGGACAGAGGGGGGTGTGACGGAACGCTACGCTGGACAGCCGCTTCCGTCTAAGCGACCTCTCTCAACCGCTCGTCCTGCGGCAGCGCCGCCACCGCCGCGTGCCACAATATATCCGCCAGCCGCGCCGCCACCGGGTCCAGTTCGGCGTCTTTCTGGTGCAGCACCAGCGCCATGGTCGGCAGCGCGGGTAAGCCCAGCGTTTGCGGCGCCATCGCTCTGACATTGGCCGGCAGGCCGATATCCGTGCGGATCGTCAGGCCGAGGCCGGCGGCGACCGCCGCCCAGATGCCGCCAAGGCTGGGGCTGGAGAAGGCCATCCGCCATGGCAGGCCGGCGCGGTCGAGCGTTTCCGTCGTCACTGTGCGCAGCAGGCATGGCGCTTCCAGCGCCACCAGCGGCAGTGCCTCGGCCTCGCGCAGCCTGGTCTCGATCAGCTTTGCCGGCCCGATCCAGCGCAATTGCGCGTCGCCGACATGCCGGCTGTAAGGCAGCGCCTGGCCGCTGTCCCAGGCCAGCGCAATGTCGAGATTGCCTGATGTGATCCGCTCGGCGAGTTCATAGCTGCGCCCGATCCGCGCCTCGATCTTGACCTTGGGATGCGCGCGGGCGAAGCGTCCGAGCACCTCCGGCAGCACCGCCTCGCCGAAATCCTCCTGCAGGCCGAGCCTGACCCAGCCTTCCAGTTCCACGTCGTGGATGGCCGAGGCCGCCTCGTCGTTCAACTCGAGCAGCCGCCTGGCATAGCCGAGCATGGTTTCGCCGGCTTCGGTCAACGCCAGTCCGCGGCCCGACTTGCGGAAGATCGGCGTCGCCGCCTGGTCCTCCAACTTCTTCAGTTGCGCGCTCACCGCCGAGGTCGAGCGTCCAAGCCGGTCGGCGGCCTTGGCGAAGCTGCCGAGTTCCATGCCGGTGACGAAGCTTCGGAGGACATCGAGGTCGAAGGTTACGCGGCGCATCACAACGATCCTGTTTTTCGGGAACAATTGTCAAAAACTTCCCGATATTCGGGATGAAGTTATGGCGGTAAGACGAGGCGTCAAGGCCCTGAAAGGGCATCAACAGGAGTCCCGCCATGTCGATTGCCGACGCAAATTGTGAGCCAGGCCGGGTTGGCCGAGCCGCCGTCACGTCGAAGGCTGAACGATTTCGCGCCAATCATCGCTGGAAGGTGCTTGGCATCGGCGTTGCCGCCAATGCCAGTTTCTCCGCCACCTTCGCCGGCATACCGGCGGCGGCGGTGTTTCTGCGGTCGGGCTATCACTTGAGCAATGGCAATCTCGGCCTGGTCCTCGGCCTTCTCGGACTGGGCGTTGCCTTGAGCGAACTGCCCTGGGGCCTGCTCACCGACCGCTGGGGCGATCGCGGCGTGCTGTTGACCGGCCTTGGCGCGACCGCGGCGTGGCTCGCCTTGATGGCGTTGTTCATCGTGCCCTCAGTGACCTATGTGCCTGGCGTCGCAATGCTGGCCGCGTGCCTTCTGGTCACCGGCCTGCTCGGCGGTAGCGTCAACGGTTCCAGCGGCCGCGCCATCATGGCCTGGTTCCACGAAGGCGAACGTGGCTTTGCCATGAGCATCAGGCAGACTGCGGTGCCGCTCGGCGGCGGGCTCGGCGCGCTGGTCCTGCCGTCGCTGGCATCGGTGCACGGTTTCGCGGCGGTCTTCGGGCTGCTGGCCGCCATGAACGCCGTCTCTGCGTTGTTTGCCTGGCGATGGCTGCACCAGCCGCCGGAACTGGACAATGCCGGCAGCATGGCCATGGCAAAGTCGGGCGGTCCGGCGCCGCTGCGCAATGTCGAGGTCTGGCGCATCGCCACCGCCATCGGCCTGCTCTGCTTTCCGCAAGTGGCGGTGCTGACCTTTGCCTCGGTCTTCCTGCACGATTTCGCCGGCATGGCCACGCTCACGATCAGCGCCAGCCTTGCCGCGGTGCAGACCGGCGCGATGGTGATGCGCGTCTGGAGCGGCCGCTTCACCGACCGCCATGGCAACCGCCGCTGGTTCCTGCGCCTCTGCAGCATGACGAGCGCGCTTGGTTTCGCGGCCCTCGGCCTGCTGGTCCTGGCGGCAGGAGCCACGCCAGGCTCCCATGCCGCGTTGATCACGGCGATCGCCGTGATGCTGGTCGTTGCCGGCATTTCGGTCTCCGCCTGGCATGGCGTCGCCTACACCGAACTCGCCACGCTTGCCGGTGCCAGCCGCGCCGGAACCGCGCTCGGTCTTGCCAACAGCTTCGTCTTCATCGCCTTCTTCGTGGTGCCGACCGCCATTCCGGCTTTGCTGCTCATCTGGTCGTGGCCTGGCGTCTGGCTGGTGGGCGCGCTCTGCGCCATGATTGCATGGCCAATTTTCCTGCGGCCGAACTGACGGGTTGCCGGCCGGCAAACGGCGTCCCATTTCGGGCCGCTTCGGAACAACACGATCGACCGCGTTAACCCCGCATCAAGGTTAATGCTTCACTCTGGCTCTCCAGTGGCTCAGTTGCGTTTCTGGAGAGTTCCCCGTGCATCGACGTGTCCTGAAGCGGCTGGCCGCCGCCGCCGGTGAGAAAAAACGTTCCTTCGTATCGCCATTGGTCATCGGGCTCGGCATCTGGATCGGCTTTCCAACCGTCGTCGCCTACCAGGACATGGGCAGCCTGATTTCCGGCCTCGAAGCTTCGGGCACCCGCTGGAACTCTTATGTCGAGCGCTCCGTCGCCGGCTCGGTTCATGCCGCCGAAATGCCTTTCATCGATTCCGTCACCACCGGTTCGCTCTCGGGCTCGGGCGTGCGCCTGCCCGGCGTCGGCAAGGTCTCGTTTCGCGGCAAGGGCAATGTCGCCGGCATCACGCCCGACGAGGACCGCATCATGCGCGCCGACAAGAAGGGCCGCATCATCCAGGTCTCGCCGGTGGCGCCGCCGAAGAACTTCAATGCCGGCTCGATCTTTCAGCGCACGTCCTCGCTGCTGCGGCCGAGCATGGACAGCGGCCTGAAGCTCGCCTTCGCCAAGCCCGGCATCAAGGGCAAGGAAATCCAGATCGCCCAGGCCTTCCACACCAATGTGGACAAGAAGCCCGATCCCGGCGTGCCGGCCATGCTTGCCGCCCTCGTCAACAATGACAGACCGGACGTGCTGGCCACCGCCTATGCCCAGGCCGAACCAGATTACGCCAAGGCCTCGCCCTTCGAGGCGCTGCTGCAGGACGAGGAGCCGAGCAGCGGGCGCTTCATTCCGCCGATGGCCAAGGGTGACCACTCGTGGATCCAGAACCCGCTGCCGGCCAGCGTCTTCTCCACGAAGGAGCAGGCCTGCCTTGCCAACGGCATCTATTTCGAGGCGCGCGGCGAATCCGTGCGCGGCCAGGCCGCCGTCGCCCAGGTCATTCTGAACCGCGTCCGCAATCCGGCCTATCCAAACTCGATTTGCGGCGTCGTCTACCAGAACGACAACTGGCTGAACCGCTGCCAGTTCTCCTTCGCCTGCGACGGCCGCAAGAAGCGCATCGAGAGCCCCGCCCACTACAAGACCGCGCAGGACGTCGCGATGGCGGTCACCGCCGGCAAGATCTTCATTCCCGAAGTCGGCTCATCGACCCACTACTACGCCAACTACGTCCATCCGGGCTGGGCGCGCACGATGCAGAAGATGACCAAGATCGGCCTGCATATCTTCTACCGCACCTATGGCGGCGGCTGGAGCTGAGCCCTTCGGCTTGCCTGTCCCAAACGGACCGCAAAAGGTCCCGGAAGCCGAAATCGGACAGCGGTCGCCGGACGGATTCGGGGCATGTGCCGACCCGATAGTGCCGGGCACGATGTCGCACCTCGCCAAGTGATTGATTTCAATAGAAAAAATACATGGCTTTGAAGTCCCGCCCGTGGCTTGACGGGCGCAAACCCTCTAACTATGTTGCCGGCGACTTTAGAAGCGGACGGACGGTGACGGTCTGACCGGGCAGGGGGGTTACGATGGCCGACAAGAACGGGCCAGACGGAACCGGAGAAACCGGCCGCGGCAGCAAGCACGAGGCCGACATCCGCGACGAAGATCTCGAACGCCGCCGGCGTGAGCTTGGAGCATCGCTTGCGACAAGACGGCCGGATCAGCTCGAGGGGAATGACGGCGCGAAGGCGACGGCCGGATATGGCCAGGCGCTCAAGCTGTCCAGCGAGTTCATCGCCGGGATAGTGGTGGGTGTGGGCCTTGGCTGGTTTCTGGATCGCGTGGCGGGAACCTCGCCATGGGGTCTGGTCGTCGGCTTGTTGCTGGGCTTTGGCGCCGGCGTGCTCAATGTCCTGCGTTCGTCAGGTGTTGTGGCGGAATTCGGAAAAAGCGAGAAGTCGCACGATCCGAAAGAATGAAATGGCGCGCCGCCAATGGCGCACAAGGACACTTAAGGCCGCTCGCGGTTTTGACGGGGATGTAAATGGCTGCTGACAAGGTCGATCCGATCCACCAGTTCCATATCGTCAAGCTGATTCCGATCAATATCGGCGGCTATGACCTGTCCTTCACCAATTCGGCTCTGTTCATGGTCGCGACCGTGGCCATTGCATCGGCGTTTCTTTACCTCTCGACCGCAAGCCGCAGCCTTGTTCCCGGCCGCCTGCAGTCGGTTTCGGAAATGGCCTACGAGTTCGTCGCGAACATGTTGCGCGATGCAGCCGGAACCCAAGGTATGAAGTTCTTTCCCTTAGTGTTCTCGCTGTTCATGTTCGTGCTTGTTGCCAATCTGCTTGGCCTTTTTCCTTATTTCTTCACCATCACCAGCCACATCATCGTCACCTTCGGCCTGGCCGCGCTGGTGATCGGAACCGTCATCGTCTATGGCTTCATGAAGCACGGTCTGGGCTTCCTCAAGCTTTTCGTGCCGAAGGGCGTGCCCATCCTGATGATGGTGCTTGTCGTTCCGATCGAGGTGATTTCCTTTGTCTCGCGTCCGGTCAGCCTATCGGTTCGTCTGTTCGCCAATATGCTCGCCGGCCACATTACCCTGAAGGTGTTTTCCGGGTTTGTGGTCAGCCTGAGTGCGCTCGGCGCGCTCGGCGTTGCGGGATCGATCCTGCCGCTGGCGATGGCTGTGGCGCTGACCGCGCTGGAGTTGCTCGTGGCGCTCTTGCAGGCATATGTGTTCGCCGTGCTCACCTGCATGTACCTGAATGATGCGCTGCATCCTTCGCACTAGATAGAATGTCCGGCATCTTTCGCCGGATGGAATTGCAACGAATTACAGATCCAAAGGAGTTTAAAATGGACGCAGAAGCAGCAAAGTACATCGGCGCCGGTATCGCTTGCCTGGGCATGGGCGGCGCGGGCATTGGCCTCGGCAACATCTTCGGCAGCTACCTGGCGGGCGCCCTGCGCAATCCGTCGGCCGCCGATGGCCAGTTCGGCCGCCTGATTTTCGGCTTCGCCGTGACCGAAGCTCTGGGCATTTTCTCGCTTCTCATCGCGCTTCTCGCCCTGTTCGGCTGAGCCCCTGTTCGGCCAATTATCGGTCGGACGAGCATTGGGAAGAATTGGCTGGCCGCATTCCTGCGGCCATGCCTGATATCAGGGGATAGTCCATGTTCGTGACATCTGCGTTTGCGCAAGAGTCCGCACCCGCCGCTGAAGGCGCCCACACCGGTACGGAAGGCGACACGCATTCCGGCACCGGCGTGCCTGCCGAGGCGCACGGCACGTTCCCGCCATTCGATCCGGCGACGTTTCCGTCCCAGCTTCTGTGGCTGGCGATCACGTTCGGGCTGTTCTATTTGTTCCTGAAGAAGGTGGTGATGCCGCGCCTTGGCGGCATCATCGACGTCCGCAGCGATCGCATCACGCAGGACCTCGACCAGGCCGCCAAGCTGAAGGGCGAGGCCGACGCCGCCGTTGCCGCTTACGAGCAGGAACTGGCGGAAGCCAAGGCCAAGGCCAACGCGATCGGCCAGCAGGCCAACGACGCTGCCAAGGCTGAAGCCGAGGCTGCCCGCAAGAAGGTCGAGGCCGCCCTCGACAAGAAGCTCGGCGAGGCCGAGGCCAGCATTGCTTCCATCAAGGCCAACGCCATGAAGGAAGTCGGCACGATTGCCGAGGACACCGCTTCAGCCATCGTCGATGCGCTTGTCGGCGGCAAGACGAGCAAGGCCGAGATCTCGGCTGCGGTCAAATCCGTGGCCCGGTGAGGAGCACATCATGGACGCCACATCTCTCGCAACGCTTTGGGCAACGGTTGCCCTCGTCATTTTCCTCGGCGTTGCCGTTTACATCAAGGTGCCAGGCCTGATCGCCAAGTCGCTCGACGCCCGTGCGACCAAGATCAGCGACGAGCTTGCGGAAGCCCGCCGGCTGCGCGAAGAGGCCCAGCAACTGCTCGGCCAATACCAGAAGAAGCGCAAGGAAGCCGAGCAGGAGGCCGCAGCCATCGTCGCTGCCGCCAAGCGCGAGGCCGACATGCTTGCCGCCGAGGCGCACAAGAAGACCGAAGACTATGTCACCCGTCGCACTGCGCTTGCCGAGCAGAAGATCGGCCAGGCAGAGCGCGAAGCCGTCGCCGAAGTGCGCGCCAGCGCCGTCGACATCGCCGTCGAGGCGGCCCGCACGCTGCTCGCCGGCAAGATCGACGCCAAGGCCGGCGCCGACCTGTTCAAGTCCGCGCTGCAGGACGTGAAGGCCAGGCTGAACTGAGCGGCGTTAACTCGCTGACATCAAGCCGCCCGGGCAACTTGGCGGCTTTTTTGTTGAGCGCGGACAATCTGCCCCCTTGAGGGGGAGATGTCGCCAAAGGCGACAGAGGGGGTCGGTGCGACCGGGCGCGACGCTCTTTCTGCGGCCAGTAAGGGCTAGCGCTTCACGCGCGGCGACCCCCTCTGGCCTGCCGGCCATCTCCCCCTCAAGGGGGGAGATTACCATTACTCCAACCCGGCGAAGCTCTCTTCCTCAACCACCTCAACTCCACCCAGCCTGAACGGCGCGAATGACGCCCGGTGCAGCCTTGCCACCGGACCATGCGCTTCGATCGCGGTGCGGTGCCGCACGGTGGCGTAGCCCATATGGACTTCGAACCCGTAGCGTTCGTGGTGGCTGCCGCAGCCGCACATCATGCGGTCGCGCATCACCTTGGCGACAATCGAGGCGGCGGCGATCGATTGCGAGCGCTGGTCGCCCTTGATCAGCGCGCGGCCTTCGCAGAGGAGGCCCGGCGGCACATCGCGGCCATCGGCCAGCGCCAGCTTCGCCTGGATCGGCAGGCCGGCAAGGGCGCGGCGCATGGCTTCCAGGCTGGCCTTGAGGATGTTGCTGCCGTCAATGCCTTCGGCGCTGACCGAGGCCATCGACACGCCGAGCGCTGACCCCAGGATTTTCAGGAACAGCGCCTCGCGCTGCAAATGGTTGAGCCGTTTGGAATCGTCGAGCCCGTCGGGAATGTTGGCGGGATCGAGGATCACGGCCGCCGCCACCACCGGCCCCGCCAGCGGACCGCGGCCGGCCTCGTCCATGCCTGCCACCGGCCACAGGCCTTCGGCCATCGCCTTCGTCTCGAAGGAGAAATCGGGCTTTTCGACGATTTCGAAAAGAAGCGGAGAATCGGAACGTGCGCGAGCCATGTTGCGGCGAGGTTCGCATCGGCTCCGATTCTCCGCAAGTCCCTCCAGGGTCGAGTGGGGCAAGACCGGGAGGGCACCGTCTGCAGGCCAGGGGACAGGCCGGACGGGATTCTTGGGTCGCCTGACAGCCACGAGGGCAGGGCAGGCGCTACTCTCAGAGCAGCATCAGCTGCTCGGTCGCCTTGGCGGCGGCGACAAACTGGTCGGTTCGGAGCGTGCGCCGCTCGGCGTTGAGGCCGAGCCGCTTGGCCGTGATCTCGAAGCGCCGGCCGATCTGCCAGGCATAGGGGCCAGCGCCTTTCATCCGCTTGCCCCATTCCGAATCATAGTCCTTGCCGTCGCGCATCGAACGGATCAGCGACATCACGTGCCGGTAGCGGTCGGGATAGTGGCGCAGCAGCCAGTCCTTGAAGATCGGCGCCACCTCGAGCGGCAGGCGCAGGATCACATAGCCGGCCTCGCGGGCGCCTGCGGCGCGTGCCGAATCGAGGATGCGCTCCATCTCCTGGTCGGTCAGGCCGGGAATGATCGGCGCCACCATGACAGAGGCCGGGATGCCGGCATCGGAAAGCTGCCGGATCGCCTCAAGCCGCTTGGTCGGCGTCGACGCGCGTGGCTCCATGGTGCGCGCCAGCATGCGGTCCATCGTTGTCACCGACAGCGCCACCTTGGCCAAGCCCCGTTCGGCCATGCGCGACAAGATGTCGATGTCGCGCGTCACCAGATGGGATTTGGTGACGATGCCGACCGGATGGCCGCGCGCCTCCAGCACTTCGAGGATCTCGCGCATAATCCGGTATTGTTTCTCGATCGGCTGGTAGGGATCGGTGTTGGTGCCGATCGCGATGGTGCGCGGCTGATAGCCATCCTTCGACAGTTCCTTGTCGAGCAGCCGCGCCGCATCCGGCTTGGCAAACAGCTTCGCTTCGAAATCCAGCCCCGGCGACAGGCCCATGAAGGAATGCGTCGGCCGGGCGAAACAATAGACGCAGCCATGCTCGCAGCCGCGATAGGGGTTGATCGAGCGGTCGAAGGAAATGTCGGGCGATTCGTTGCGGGTGATGATGGTGCGCGGCTTCTCGACCTGCACTTCGGTCTTGAACGGCGGCAATTCCTCCAGCGAATTCCAGCCGTCGTCGAACACATGCCGGCTGACCGGCTCGAACCGGCCGGACGGGTTGATGCCCGCGGAACGGCCGCGGTTGCGATCCGGACGGACGCGCATGCCGCTCTGTTCGATCATCGCATTGGCCATCTCGGCTCGCCCTGCTCCGAAAGCAGCAATGTCCGCACGCACGATATGTTCCATTTTGGCCCTTTCCCAAGGACTGTCGGCTGGCTGTCGAATCGCTCTGTTCATGAAAATAATCCTATTTCGCTGATGAGAACAAAGCAAGAACTTTTTCGTTGGCCATGCACAACTGGCGCTGCGCCGGGCTTTCGGCTATTCGGCTAAAAATGCTCAGCGTTCTGATCGAAACCCGGGATGACGAAGAAGGCCTTGCCCGCACGCTCGCCTCGTTGATCGGCGGCGCGGTCGAGGGCGTGGTGCGCGATGTCATCGTGTGCGACACCGGCTCGACCGACCAGACGCATCGGGTTGCCGATCATGCCGGCTGCCACTTCGTGGCCGGCGGCATTGCCGCGGGAATCAGGCAGGCGAAGGGTGACTGGCTGCTGTTTCTGGAACCCGGCGCAAGGCTGGCGGAGGGCTGGATCGACGACGTTGTCGCTCACACGGCGCGGCAAACCATGCCGGCGCGCTTTTCCCGTGCGCGCGGCAGCCGCACGCCGTTCCTGTCACGGGTGTTTTCGGGCAACCGGGCGCTGGCCGAAGGGCTGGTCATCAGCAAGCGCCAGGCCGCTGCCCTGTCGAAGAACGCGCACAGCGCCGAAGCCCTTGCGCGCGGTCTCGCCACCAGGCGGCTCGACGCCGAAATCTGGCTGGCGCCGAAGAAGTGATGTTTCTCCCTTTTCCCGTTCCCAGGGAGAAGGGTGCCCGAAGGGCGGATGAGGGGCAGCGTCGGCGTCTCATCCGCATTGGCACGGTCGCAGCACCATCCCTCTTTTTCGCCGCAAAAAGCTATTGTGCATTGCACAAAAGCTGACGCGGGATTAGCATTCCGTTGATGCGGGATATCGGGGTTTGGGTAGTGCCGGAGCGGTAAGCAAGCGCCGCGTCGTCGTTGCTGCCGTTCATATCTGAGGACCCCGATGAACCTTTCGTCCCCCGACAAATCCGGCGCCCCCAGTCTGGAAGCCATTGCCCGCAACGGCAGCCTGCTCCGCCGCATTGCGGTGCGTATCCCGACCTATCTGTCCGACCTGCGCGAAAATCCCGCATGGCTGCCGATGTTCGTGCTTGCCCGCACCATGCCGGCGCGCAAGCTGCACTGGCTTGGCGCCAAAGCCGCGCGCCCCGCGCAGAGTGCCGGAGCGACGATGTTCAGGGGCGTCGACCTCAAGTCGATCGTCGCGGCGCTGCGCACCGATGGCCTGTTCTCCGGACTGGTCCTGCCGCAGGCAATCCACCAAGAGATCGCCAGCTTCGCTCAGAGCACGCCGTGCTTCGGCAATTTCGACCGCCGGCTCGAATTCATGCCCGGAGAACACGCAGAAGCCGAGAAGCGGTTCGGCCGCTCTTTGCTCAGCGGACACTATTTCGAGCGCATCCTCGGCTGCAAGGCGGCACTCGCCATCCAGAACGACCCGCTGCTGCTCGACATCGCCGAGCACTATCTGGGCGGGCAGGCGAAGCTGATCACCACGCGTGTCTGGTGGAGCTTTCCGACAGGCGAGGCTTCCGACGCCGACAAGAACCTTGCCTCGCTAGGCAAATATCATTTCGATCTCGACGACTGGCGGATGCTGAAATTCTTCTTCTATCTCAAGCCCTGCGATGCCGGCACCGGCCCGCACGTCTATGTCAAAGGCAGCCACAACAGGCGCAGCCTCAAGCACCAGTTGACGCTGCTGGTCGGCCATCCGGCGCAAGACGTGCTCAAGGTCTATGGCGACGACAGCCCGGTCACGCTGACCGGCGAGGCCGGCCTCGGCTTCGTCGAGGACCCGTTCGGCTTCCACATGGGCACCGTGCCGTCCACCACGCCACGGCTGATGATGGAGGTCGGCTTCGGCATCTCGCCGCCCTCGCGCCGCCGCTTCCACGGCGAGCCGGTCATCCGCTGACGCCGGAGCGGATCTCGACCGGCATCCAGCGCGCTTGCCGCCGGGCAATGCGACCCTCTTTGTTCTCGGCATCATAGTCCATTGGGACCGGCTCGCGGTTGAACCGCGGCCGGTCATCCAGCGCATTGGCGATGACGATCGCTCTCGGTTCGCCGTCGGTGGTCACAGCAGCGACATAGACGCCGCAGTCCCGGCAGATGAGATAATCGGCGGTGCGCAATCCGAACCGGTATCGGTGCAGCCGCGCCTCGTCCTCGACCGAGACGATCAATCGGCCCTGCGGATCGGCAGCGGCGCGCGAACCATGCCGGACACAGAACGCGCACTGGCAGGCGCGGATCTCCACCTCGGCCGGCTCGATTCCCGTTTCGAACGTCAGGTGGATGTTGCCGCAATGGCAGCCGCCGCGGTGCGCGCTCATTGGATCTCTTCCGTCTTGACTTGGCGACAGACTATCCGCCCGACGACCCGGAGGAAATGACCTCTCGAAGGCGCAGCCGCCATTCTGCCTGACAAAGGCAGCACTTGGCCGGCTTTGCCTTGGTTTACGAGGCGGCCTTGCCGCGCCGCAAATGCTCGTCCAGGCGCGGCATGATCTCGACGAAGTTGCAGGGCATGTGGCGGTAGTCGAGCTGCGGTTTCAGGATGCCGTCCCAGGCGTCCCTGCAGGCGCCGGGCGAGCCCGGCAGCACGAAGACGAAGGTGGCGTTGACGACGCCGCCCGTCGCCCGACTCTGCACTGTCGAGGTGCCGATCTTGTCGTAGGAAATGCGGTGGAACACTTCGGAAAAGCCATCCATGCGCTTCTCGAAGATCGGCTCCAGCGCCTCCGGCGTCACGTCGCGGCCGGTAAAACCGGTGCCGCCGGTGGTGATGACGACATCGATGTCTTCGTCGCGCGACCAGCCCAGCACCTTGTCGCGGATTTTCTCCCGGTCGTCGGTGACGATGTCGCGCGCGGCCAGGACATGGCCGGCCTCGACGATGCGATCGGCCAGCGTCCGCCCTGATTTGTCGTCGGCAAGGCTGCGCGTATCGGACACCGTCAGCACCGCGATGCGCACCGGGATGAAGGGGCGGCTTTCGTCAATTTTGGTCATCGGCCCCCTCTGAAGCGATGCTTCGTGTCGCGGCGACAAACCACTCCGGTTCGCGGCTGCGGATCTCGGCGGCGGCGCGCTTGGCGACATTGCCGGTCTCGAACAGTCCGAAGCATGTCGCGCCGGAGCCCGACATGCGCGAGAATCCAGATCCGGCCCTGTTCAGCAGGGAAAGCGCTCGGCCGATGGGTGGCTGGATCGCCTGCGCCGCCGGTTCGAGATCGTTGCGGGTGATCTCCAGCCAGTTGCGGACACTGTGGAAGTCAAATGCACGCGGCAGCGGCGGCAATCCCTCATTGTCGCGTTTCTCAAGTGCGTTGAACACATCAGGCGTCGAGACGGCGACGCCGGGATTGACCAGCACCAAAGCGAGCGCCGGAAAATCCGGCACCAGCGACAGCTCGTCGCCGACGCCACGCGCAACCAGCGGTTTTGCCGCAAGACACATCGGCACGTCGGCGCCGAGCGTGAGACCGATCCGGCTCAGTTCGGCCTCGCCGATGTCGAGCCCCCAGGTCCGGACAAGACCCTGCAATACCGCCGCCGCGTCGCTTGAGCCGCCGCCGACGCCGGATGCGATCGGCAGGTTCTTTTCCAGCCGGATGGCAACCGGCGGCGTGCTCTGCTGGCCGGCCTGCCTGCGCAGCGCCTCGCGCGCCTTCACCACCAGATTGCTGTCGTCGATCGGCACGGAAGTCGCGTAACGGCCCGATACGGAGAACCGGTCGGCGTCGGCAGGCTCGATCTCGACCCTGTCGCCGAAGCGGGTGAAAACGACCAGGCTCTCGAGCAGATGGTAGCCGTCGGCGCGCTTGCCGGTGACGTGCAGCGCCAGATTTATCTTGGCGGGCGCAAGCCACGTCCGGGCTGCGGCATCCAAACTGTCGGCTGCTGACGGGATGATGATCAGTCCTTGGCCAGGCGGTATTCGCCGGTCTTGGGATCCTGGACCAGCGTGCCGTTGGTGCCGTTGGCTGCCTGCTTTTCGGTGCGCCGCACCTTGGCGGTCACACGTTCGGCCTCGCGGACGAAGGTGCGGTAGCCGAAATAAGCGGCTGCGCCGACAACTGCGAAGAAAATGATCTGTGGCATTTCAAAGCTCCTCCCTCGCAAGGCGGCAAGGCAGACTGTCAAGCCCTCATGCTAGACGCTTTCCCTGCTTTTTCAAAGCCCGAAGCGAGCCCACAATGCGCGCTCTTCCGCCGCATCGATCACGCCGCTTGCGGCGGCGGCGGCAATATCGGGCGCTGAAAAGTTCGAGCCGAACAGGCCGATGCGGCCAAACAGGCCACGCGGCGCGGTGACCAGCCTGAGCTGGGTTTTCGCGCCGAAGCGGGTTTTCAGTACCGTGCGCATGTCGCTCAACGCATCGACGAGGCCAAGCTCCAGCCCTTTCTTGCCGGTCCAGAACAGGCCGGTGAACAGGTCCGGATCGTCCTTCAGCTTGGTGCCACGGCGTTCCCTGACCAGGTCGATGAAGGTCTCGTGCACTTCCAGCTGCAGCGCCTTCAGGCGCTCGACGTCTTCCCTCTTCTCCGGCTTGAACGGGTCGAGCACCGCCTTGTTCTGGCCGGCGGTGTGGACACGGCGCTCGACACCGATCTTCTTCATCAACTCGGGAAAGCCGAACGAGGCCGAGACGACACCAATCGAACCGACGATGGAGGACGGATCGGCAAAGATCTCGTCGCCGGCGACCGCGATCATGTAGCCGCCCGAGGCCGCCACATCCTCGACAAAGACCAGCACCTTTTTGTTCTTCTCGACCGCGAGGTCGCGGATGCGCTTGAAGATCAGCCGCGACTGCACCGGCGAGCCGCCAGGCGAATTGATTGAAATGGCGACGGCGGGCGCATCGAACAGGAACGCCTTTTCGATGAGGGCGGCGGTGGACGCCAAGGACAGGCTCGGCCGGAACGGGCCGCCGCCGGCCATGATGGTGCCATGCAGCCTGATGACGGGAATGGTGACGACGCTGGATCGCCAGGATTTCGGCAGCAGGCGGTTGAAAAGGCGTTTCACGAGGTGGCTGTCTCCAAATGGCTTCAACGCATGTAGGGATTTGCCGGTCAACGGCAATGCTGCAATCCATCTCAGCCAACTGTGTGCCGGTTTTGCGGCAACGACACTGACGGGCCTAAATCAATCGCCAAACAGCGACGCCAGTCCGTTGTTGATCATCTCGGTTCGTTCCGACGGGCCGTCGCCCGTTTGCCCATGCAGCATCAAAGGCTGGCGGATCGACAGCTTGCCGCGCGCGCCGAGCGCTGCCCTGACGACAATGCGGATTGCGGCTGCTTCCGGGCGCGGATGCACGGCCAGCATCTCGGCGTCGCCGAAGCGGCCCGACAGCGCATGGAGGAGGTCGCCAAGCTGTTCCGGCCGCGCAATGACGGCCAGGCCCCCGCGCGGCTTGGCGACGGCAGCCGCACTTCGGATCCAGCTCTCGAACAGCCCGTCGTCCATGACATGCGCTTGCCGCCGCAGCGGATCTGGCGTGGCGCGGTCCTGCGCCGCGTTGAAGGGCGGGTTCATGATGACGAAATCGAAGGAATTGTCGGCAAGGCCGGCTTGCGTCCGCGCCCGGCCCGACAGCGTGACGTCGGCGGTCAGCACCGAGGCGCGATTGCCGAGATGCGCATTGCCGGGATGGGCGAGCGTGGTTGTGGCGAAGCCTGCCATCTCGGTCGACCGTTCGACGAGCACGACCTGCGCCTCTGGGCAGCGCGACAGCACGGCAAGACCCGCCGCACCGGCGCCGGCGCCGAAATCGGCGAGGCGTCCAGCAAAGCCGGATGGAACTGCTGCCGCCAGCATCATGGCATCCATCCCGGCGCGATGCCCTGTCCTGGGCTGGACCAGCCAGAAGCGGCCGCGATGGAAGGCATCGACCGTATGGGCCGGCGTATCGCTGGTAAGCGCGCTCGCTTCAGCCATTATGTCTGGCGGATTTCGTTCTCGATGCCGGCGTCTTTCAAGATGCGCCGCGCCTGATCGGCCTGGTCGGCATCGACCATGACGCGCTTCTGCAAAAGACCGATCGACCCTTCGAGAATGCTCATGTTCTGGTCGGCGACGAAGCAGGCAATCCCGGCATCGCGCATCAGCGATTCGACGAAGGAGATGATCACGGCATCGTTGGTGCGCACGAGTTCTATCATCGGACGAAGTTCGCAGGTTGCAGCGTTGATGTAAACGCTGGAGCATGGCGCCGAAAAGTGTGGAGAGGTTTTCGGGCAACGGCATGCGGTCGCTAAGGTTGACACGCCGTCACCGCAGCCGCGCCAATTCGCCTCTTGCCGTGCCCGTATGTGCCGCCCTAGAGTCCCAGGCGGGACCAGGGTGCCGTCGCACGCGTGATCAAAGACGGGAGTGTTTGTTGGTGGGTGTCGTTCTCAACATCGAAAACGGGAAGCGGGAACCCGCCTCCATCAAGGATCTCATCGACCTGACAGCAGCCGATATGGGGCGCGTCAACAAACTGATCCTGTCCAAGGCCGGCTCCGACGTCGAGATGATCCCGGAGGTCGCCAATCATCTGATCTCGTCGGGCGGCAAAAGGCTGCGTCCCATGCTGACGCTCGCGGCGGCCCAGATGTTCGGCTATTCCGGCGAGGGCCACGTCAAGCTCGCCACCGCGGTCGAGTTCATGCACACCGCCACGCTGCTCCATGACGATGTCGTCGACGAGAGCGGCATGCGGCGCGGCAAGAAGACCGCCCGCATGATCTGGGGCAACCAGGCGAGCGTGCTGGTCGGCGATTTCCTGCTCGGCCAGGCTTTTCGCATGATGGTCGATGTCGGTTCGCTGGAAGCGCTCGACATCCTGTCCAGCGCCGCCTCGATCATCGCCGAGGGCGAGGTGATGCAGCTGGCGGCAGCCAAGAACCTGGATACCACCGAGGACGAGCATTTCGCCGTCATCAAGGCCAAGACCGCGGCGCTGTTCTCGGCTGCCGCCGAGGTCGGCCCGGTCATCGCATCGGCGACGCGCAACGATCGCGCCGCCTTGCGCTCCTACGGCATGAATCTCGGCCTTGCCTTCCAGCTCATCGACGATGCGCTGGATTATGGCGGCTCCAGCCAGGAGCTGGGCAAGAATGTCGGCGACGATTTCCGCGAAGGCAAGGTTACACTGCCGGTCATCCTCGCCTACCGGCGCGGCACCAAGGCCGAGCGCACCTTCTGGAAGCGCGCCATCGAGGACAATGTCACCGACGATGCCGGCCTGGAGAAGGCGATCGGCCTGATGACCCGCCATGGCGCCATTGCCGACACCATCGGACGGGCCCGCCATTTCGGCGAGATCGCCCGCGATGCGCTGGCACCGCTGGAGGCGACGCCGCAGAAATCGGCGCTCATCGACGTCATCGACTTCTGCATCAGCCGGGTGAACTGACCCGCGCCTGGCGCCAAAGCAAGTTTGCACGCGAAATCGGGCAATCACCGCTCGACAATCGGCAGCAGTGCAAATTATCTATAAAACATGGCAAAGACCGCAGACGACACCATCGCCGTGCGCATCAGCAAGGTGCTGGCGGATCGCATCATATCGGGCGCGATCGAACCCGGCGCCCGGCTGCGGCAGGATCACATCGCCGAGGAATTCCAGACCAGCCATGTCCCGGTGCGCGAAGCCTTCCGGCGCCTGGAGGCGCAAGGGCTGGCGGTCAGTGAGCCCAGGCGGGGCGTGCGCGTCGCCGCTTTCGATCTCGGCGAGGTAAGGGAAGTCGCCGAAATGCGGGCAGCCCTCGAAGTGCTGGCGCTGCGCCATGCCGCGCCGCATCTGACGGCTTCCATTCTCAACCTTGCCGAAGAAGCCACAAAGGCCGGCGACAAATCCCGCGATGTCCGCTCTTGGGAGGAGGCCAACCGCACCTTCCACCGGCTGATCCTGGCGCCCTGCGGCATGCCGCGGCTCATCGCCACCATCGACGATTTGCACGCCGCAAGCGCCCGCTTCCTGTTCGCCGCCTGGCGCTCGGAATGGGAAATCCGCACCGACCAGGATCATCGCGCGATCCTGAGCGCGCTGCGGCAAGGCAACACCGAATCGGCCGCCGCCACGCTTGGCCGGCACGTTCAGTGGATCGGCNCCTGAGCGCGCTGCGGCAAGGCAACACCGAATCGGCCGCCGCCACGCTTGGCCGGCACGTTCAGTGGATCGGCCAGAAACCGGTCAAGACCGCGTCGGGCAAGATGCGCGAAGCGTTTGCCATCGTCGGGTAGGGACGAAGGGACAAGTCGTCGGATTCCGCGCGTAGCGATCCTTCACACCCCCCTCTGTCCTGCCGGACATCTCCCCCGCAAGGGGGGAGATCAACAGCTTTGCCGTTGCGTTAGTCCTGCAACGTCGGCCATTGGCGAAAGCAAAGGCGACATCCGATCTCCCCACTTGCGGGGGAGATGGCCGGCAGGCCAGAGGGGGGTGCTGTCCCGCCAGCCTTTCCAAATGTCCTTTATTCGACACGCAAGCCCAAGCCTTTTTAGGGGTGAGGGTTGCCATTCCCGCGCAAATATGGATTCGATAATAGATCGAACAACAAAATTATCTATAATTTCAAACCAGCTAGGAAGCACCATGACCTACATCGCCTTTTCGCCGTCCAAGCCGTCCTTCAGCCCGTTGCGCCTGCAAACCCGCTCGCATAGCTGGCAGGCCGCAGCCGTCGCCCTCGGTACGCTGTTTCTGGCGCTGTTGTCCCAGATCGAGGTGCCGATGGTGCCGGTGCCGGTCACCATGCAGACCTTCGCCGTGACGCTGGTCGGCGCACTTTATGGCTGGCGGCTTGGCGCCATGACCATCATCGCCTGGCTCGCCGAGGGCGCCGTGGGCTTTCCTGTCCTGTCCGGAGGGGCAGCGGGCGCGTCGTATTTCGTCGGGGCAACGGGCGGTTATCTCTTCGCCTTCCCGGTCGTCGGCGCGCTGGTCGGCTGGCTGGCCGAACGCGGCTGGAACGGCAACCGCGTGCTGCTCGCCTTCGCCGGCATGGTCCTCGGCAACCTCGCCTGCCTGGTTCTCGGCACGGCCTGGCTCGCCGTCATGATCGGCCTCGAACAGGCCATCACCTTCGGCTTCTTGCCCTTCCTCGTCGGCGGCCTGCTGAAATCGGCGCTCGGCGCCGCGACGCTCAAGCTGTTTTCCGGTAAGGCGGACCCGGCAGGAGCATGATCCCGAAAAGTGGAGTCCGGCTTTCGGAAGAGATCATGCTCAAACAAAAAGATGGAGCCCCATCCCGATATCTTCGGGATGGAACAGGCTCCGCAACCGCGTCCTAAGACCGATGACCGTCAGGCTGCGCTCCCACCATCTGCTTTGCCTGCTGACCTATGTCGGCAAGGGCTACAGCGCAGCCTTCGTCGCCAACTATGACGTGATCGCGAAACGCCTGGGCCGGGGCGAGGATATTCTGATCGTCTCCGGCCCCGACGACATCTGCCGGCCGCTGCTCGGCGAGGCCGAGCCCCACTGCTTGCGCGAAAGCGCCGCAGGCCGGGACGAGCTGGCAGCACGCGATGTCGGCAAGCTGCTGGCCCGGCCGATCGAGGCGGGCGTCCGTCTCAGCCTCGACGCGGCAACGCTTGCCGCCTTGCGCGCGGCCTTTTCAGCCGGCGTGACGCGTGAGGCCTGCCAGGGTTGCGAGTGGGCCAGCCTGTGCAGCACCGTCGCGGCAGGCGGATATCGCGATGTCAGGCTGTAGCTCCCAACCCCGATCTGCTATTGTCGGAACCGACAGTGTCTGCGTCGCCATGGTTTGTTAATCGGGTGACCCGATTGTGAATTCGGCCCGGATTGCAGCCTGACCCCAAAAAGGCCATGCTTTGTCAGGAAACATCGAGTCTATGGCTTCTCCGCGCCGACGCGGGATGGCGCTTGGCTGAAAGGGATACGATGCGGCAAGGACGTGCGCGCTGGCTCGCGGGGCTGGCAATTGTGGCAGGGATGGCGATTTCTCCGCTGCCTGCCTACGCCAAGGAATCGACCGACCCGGTCAAGATCACCTCCTTCTCGGGCGCCTATCTCGCCGCCCGCATCGCCGAAGGCGACAACGACCTCGACAATGCCATCGCTTATTACAAGCAGGCGCTCGCCTTCAATCCCGGCGACACCTCGCTGCAGCAAAGCCTGATGCTGTCGCTGATCGCGCAAGGCCGCTTCGAGGAATCGCTGGTCTATGCCGACAAGCTCAAGGCAGTTCCCGACGTCGAGCGCTTCTCGCGTCTGGCTCTGGCGGTCGATTCCTTCCACAAGAAGGATTTCACCAAGGCGCAGTACTGGCTCAAGCTGTCGCTCGAATCCGATCTCGACCGGCTGATTTCCGGCGTCATGTCCGGCTGGGCACAAGAGGGCGCCGGCGACCCCACCGGGGCGATGGCCTCGATCGACAAACTGCAGGGGCCTGACTGGTTCGGCCTGTTCAAGTCCTTCCACCGCGCGCTGATCGCCGATGCCGCAGGCCTGTCGGACAAGGCCGACGCGCTTTATGACGCGACCCTGACCGACGTCACGGCCGGCGGTGCCGCGCCCGAGACATGGATGCGCAACGCCCAGGCCTACGCGTCTTTCCTGGCGCGCAAGGGCAACAAGAACAAGGCGCTCTACGTGCTCGACAAGGCCGAGGCGTTCGCGCCCGGCAAGCTCGACATCCAGGCGCTTCGCGACAGGATCAGCAAGGGCGACAAGATCGAGCCCTTCGTCGCCAGTCCCTCCGAAGGCGCCGCTGAAATCCTGCTCGACCTCGCCATCGCGCTCAATCGCGGCGGCGGCGAGCCGTTCGTGCGCCTCTATCTGCAATATGCGCTCGCGCTCAAGCCCGACAGCGACGCCGCTTTGGTGCAGCTTGCCGCCGTTGCGGAGCAGTTGAAGGACGGCGAAGGCGCCATTGCCCTCTATAGCCGCATTCCAGCCTCTTCGCCTCTGAAAGAGCTTTCCGACCTGCAGCTCGGCCTCAACCTTGCCGATCTCAACCGTCACGACGAGGCGATCGCCCATCTGAAGGCATTCGTCGAAGCTCACCCCGATGACATGCGCGCCTATCTGGCGCTCGGCGGGGTCTATGCCTCGAAGGAGGATTTCCGCTCCGCCGCCACTCTCTATGACAAGGCGGTCGCGGTGCTGAAGACGCCGACCAATGCCAACTGGAACATCTACTATCAGCGCGGCATCGCCTATGAGCGGCTGAAGGAATGGCCCAAGGCCGAACCGAACTTCCTCAAGGCGCTGGAACTGTTCCCCGACCAGCCGCAGGTGCTGAACTATCTCGGCTATTCCTGGGTCGACATGAACATGAACCTCAAGGAAGGCCTGGCGATGATCCAAAAGGCCGTCGACCTCAGGCCGAGCGACGGCTACATCGTCGATTCGCTGGGCTGGGCCTATTTCCGCATGGGCCGGTTCGACGACGCCGTGCGCGAAATGGAGCGCGCCGTGTCGCTCAAGCCGGAAGATCCGGTGCTCAACGACCATCTCGGCGATGCCTATTGGCGCGTCGGCCGCAAGCTCGAAGCCACTTTCCAGTGGAACCAGGCGCGCGACCTGAAGCCGGATCCCGATGTGCTTGCCATTTTGCAGCAGAAGCTGATGAAGGGCCTGCCGCCGATCGAATCCAACACGGCGCAGGAAACCCCGAAAGTCAAGCCGGCCACCCCGCCAGCGCCGAAGGGGTGATCGGGCCATACTTCTGATGAAACGGGGCTCGCTGAGCCCCGTTTTTGTTTCGGCTTGGCGTCTTAGAGCAATTCCAGGAAAAGTGTGCGCGGTTTTCCGCTCGGAATTGCGACAGAAACAAAGAGATAGAGACGCCCTATCGCGATCGTCATTCTATGGCGGAGCAAGGAGCGAAGCGACGCGGCGCAGACCCAGCGTTGGCGCTCATTCTAGAACAGCTTTCGGTAGACGACGAACCCCGAGAGATCGCCGATCTTGTCGTAGAGCTTCATCGCCGTGTGGTTGGTTTCGTGTGTCAGCCAGTAGACGCGGCTGGAGCCTGCGGTTTGCGCCCTGGTATAGACGTCTTCGATCAGTGCCCGGCCGAGGCCCTTGCCGCGCGACGCCTCATTGGTGAAGAGATCCTGCAGATAGCAGTTCGGCGAAATCGCCGTCGTGGTGCGGTGGTAGAGATAGTGGACAAGGCCGAGAAGCTTGCCTTCGCTCTCCGCGACCAGCGCATGCATCGGCTCATAGGCATCGAAGAAGCGCGACCATGTCATTGCAGTGATGTCACCGGGCAGGGCGGTCTCGCCCGAGCGGCCGTAAAACGCATTGTAGCCGTCCCACAGCGGCAGCCATTGCTCGTAATCCTCTCGGGTGACGGGGCGTACGGTGAACTGGCCTTGCATGGCTGAACCTTTGTCGTTGAAGCTGGGCGAGCAAACGGCCACCGGCACCGTCCGGCAATGGGCCAGTCCGAAGCAAAGCGTTCAACCTCTCATCAAGGCGGCGATAGGCGCTGCCTTGACGCCTACCGGCCCGGCAACTAGGGAATGGCATCATTTCAGCGCTTTCCGAGGCCGCCGTGACGTCAGACAGTCCAGCCCATATGCATCCCAGCCGCTCGTTCCAGGGGCTGATCCTGACCCTGCACAATTACTGGGCCGCCTATGGCTGCGTCATCCTGCAGCCTTACGACATGGAAGTCGGCGCCGGCACCTTCCATCCGGCCACCACGCTGCGCGCGCTCGGGCCCAAGGGCTGGAACGCCGCCTACGTCCAGCCCTCGCGCCGGCCCAAGGACGGCCGCTACGGCGAAAACCCCAACCGGCTGCAGCATTATTACCAGTACCAGGTGATCCTGAAGCCCAACCCGCCGAACCTGCAGGAACTCTATCTCGGCTCGCTCAAGGCGATCGGCGTCGATCCGTTGCTGCACGACATTCGCTTCGTCGAGGACGACTGGGCAAGCCCGACGCTTGGCGCCTGGGGGCTCGGCTGGGAGTGCTGGTGCGACGGCATGGAAGTGTCGCAGTTCACCTATTTCCAGCAGGTCTGCGGCATCGAATGCGCGCCGGTGGCGGGAGAACTGACCTACGGCCTGGAGCGGCTGGCCATGTATGTGCAGGGCGTCGACAATGTCTACGACCTCAACTTCAACGGCCGAGAAGGCGCCGAAAAAGTCACCTATGGCGATGTCTTCCTGCAGGCCGAGCAGGAATATTCCAGGCACAATTTCGAATATGCCAACACCGCCATGCTGCTCAGGCATTTCGAGGACGCCGAAGCCGAATGCAAGGCGCTGCTCGCGGCCGGCGCCCCGGCTTCGAACGACAATCTGCCGATGCACCGCATGGTCTTCCCGGCCTATGACCAGTGCATCAAGGCCAGCCACGTCTTCAACCTGCTCGACGCGCGCGGCGTGATTTCGGTGACCGAGCGGCAGAGCTACATCCTGCGGGTGCGCAATCTGGCGAAAGCCTGCGGCGAGGCATTTTTGCAGACCCAGGCCGGCGGGCTCGCCGCCTGAGGCTCACTTCATCATTTCGAGGGAAATGTTGATTGGGGCCAACATCGGGCCAGTCGACCCCGCCATGGTCCGCATAGCCTGCCGTACGCCCGGCATCGAGAAGGCGCCATGCACCTGCGCGGCGAAACAGGCGCTGAGCGCGATGATGTGGAGAAGTCTCGATGCCGTTTTCATGGTCGTTCAGCCAATAGGTCCCTGCCTGAGCGTTGGTCGCTTCAGCGCTGCGTTTGGTTCATGGAAATCTTTGATCAAAGGACGGGCGGGCTGGTTGCGGCCCGACAGGGGCGGTCAAAATTCCTGGAAACAGCGGTCAGCCGAGTTGCTATGCCCTCTTACCTCCCCCTAGATGGGGGAGGTCGCCGCGAAGCGGCGGGTGGGGGTGACAGCGCGACGTTCCATGCCAAAACTCGATCGATTCAAGCTGCAGTCTGCGCAAAGGCTTCGCGCGGCGATGACCGACGAGGAACGCATCCTGTGGCGGCATCTGTGGCGCATTCCAGTAGAAGGCACTCATTTTCGCAGGCAGGCGTCGGTAGGCGTTTACTTCCCTGATTTCATCTCCCACCGGCTGAAGCTGATCATTGAGGTGGACGGTGCCCATCACAGCTTCGATGACCAACAGCACCATGACGAACGTCGAACGAAATGGTTTGAGAGCCAGGGTTATCGAGTCATCCGCTTCTGGAACCATGAAATCAAAAACGAACTGGATTCCGTGCTCGATACGATCTATGCGGCGGTGGAAGAACGAAAATCACACCTGCGTTTGCGCGATGGTGCCGAAGGTATCGGCGGCTGAGAGGTCGCCACCCCACCCCGGCGCTGCGCGCCGACCCTCCCCATCGAGGGGAGGGTGGGAGCCTAACTATGCCTGATCTGCTTCTAGAACTCCGCTCGGAAGAGATTCCCGCCCAGCCGCGCAACCGCAGCGCCGGAGGCGCGAGGACCCGCAATCAGGAAGAAGGCATGCGGGTGGAGAAACTCTGATGCCTGATCTTTTGCTAGGACTTCGCTCCGAGGAAATCCCCGCCCGGCCGCGCAACCGCAGCGCCGGAGGCGCGAGGACGCGCAATCAGGGAGAAGGCATGCGGGTGGAGAAACTCTGATGCCGGATTTGTTGCTGGAACTCCGCTCCGAGGAAATCCCCGCCCGCATGCAGCGCAAGGCGGCGGGCGATCTCAGGAAGATGCTGACCGACGGTCTGGTCGAGGCGGGTCTGACCTATGACGCCGCGCGCGAATACTGGACGCCGCGGCGCCTGGCGCTCGATGTCAGGGGCCTGACCGCGCGCTCGAAGGATATCCACGAGGAGATCAAGGGGCCGTCGACGACGGCGCCGGAACAGGCGGTGCAGGGCTTTCTGCGCAAGGCAGGTCTTGCCTCGGCTGCCGAGGCGCATGTCCATTCCGATCCGAAGAAGGGCGATTTCTACGTCGCCCATATTTCGAAGCCGGGCAGGGCGGCGGAAGAAATCATCGCCGAACTGGTGCCGGCCATCATTCGCAGCTTCCCGTGGCCGACATCGATGCGCTGGGGGCCGGCTTCGGCCAAGCCCGGTTCGCTGCGCTGGGTGCGGCCGCTGCAGACGATCCTGTGCACCTTCGGCCCGGAGACCGAGGAGCCGGTGGTGGTCGATTTCGAGATCGATGGCATCCGCTCGGGCAATATCACCTACGGCCATCGTTTCATGGCGCCGGGTGAAATCACCGTGCGTCGCTTCGACGATTACGTGACCAAGCTCGAAGCAGCGAAGGTCGTGCTCGATGGCGACCGGCGCAAGGAGATCATCCTTGCCGACGCCCGCAACCTCGCCTTCGCCAACGGGCTCGATCTGGTCGAGGACGAAGGGCTGCTGGAAGAAGTGTCGGGCCTGGTCGAATGGCCGGTGGTGCTGATGGGCGAATTCGAGCAGGCCTTTCTTGCCATTCCGCCAGAAGTGGTCCGGCTGACCATCCGCGCCAATCAGAAATGCTTTGTCACCCGGCCGCAGGGCGACGGCGAAAACCTTTCCAACCGCTTCATCCTCACCGCCAACATCGAGGCCAAGGACGGCGGCAAGGAGATCGCGCACGGCAACGGCAAGGTGGTGCGCGCGCGCCTGTCGGATGCGCTGTATTTCTGGAAGACCGACCAGGGCGATCTGCCCGATCTGGGAGAACTCGAGGCATCGGCAAAAAAGTTCGGCCTCGATCTGAAGAAACCGCTCGACCAGCGCATGGCCCGCCTCGACCATCTCAATGTCACCTTCCACGCCAAGCTCGGCACGCAAGGCGAGCGGGTGGAGCGGATCAAGCGGCTGGCGGAAGAGCTGGCGCCGACAGTGGCGCACTCCATCTTCCCCCTCGAGGGGGAGATGGCCGGCAGGCCAGAGGGGGTCGCTTCGGCTGCCGCGACGCCGCCCGGTCTCTCGAAGAAAGAGGGAGTCAGCGCGCCACGCGAGACGACCCCCTCTGTCGCCTTCGGCGACATCTCCCCCTCAAGGGGGGAGATTGCCGCGCTCGCCGGGCGTGCCGCTGTGCTGGCCAAGGCCGACCTCACCACCGAAGTGGTCGGCGAGTTTCCGGAACTGCAGGGCGCCATGGGCCGCAAATACGCGCTGCTGCAAGGCGAGCATCCGTCCGTGGCTGCGGCGATCGAGGAGCACTACAAACCGCAAGGTCCGTCGGATAGCGTGCCGACCAATCCGGTGTCGATTGCCGTCGCGCTGGCCGACAAAATCGATACGCTGGTCGGCTTCTGGGCCATTGATGAAAAGCCGACGGGGTCTAAGGACCCTTACGCGCTGAGAAGGGCCGCACTGGGCGTGGTGAGAATCCTGATCGAGAATGGGATCTCACTGCCGCTGACATCGCTCTTCGATAGTGCCTATCAAACGGCGAGTTATCTCGCGTCTAAGGCTGGACGGGCATTTGGGCCCGACCTCCTCGCCTTCTTCCACGACCGCCTGAAAGTCTATCTCCGCGACCAGGGCGCTCGGCATGATCTCATTGACGCCGTGCTGGCAGGTGGTGGAAGCGCGCCAATCTCCCCCCTTTTGGGGGCGGCGAAGCCGACAAAGGGGGGCGCTGTCCCGCCGACCTCTCATTCTGGCGCGCCCCCCTCTGCCCTGCCGGGCATCTCCCCCACAAGGGGGGAGATCGGCCAATCGCAGTCGGACGACCTCCTGCAGATCGTGCGTCGCGTCGAAGCTCTGGGGTCCTTCCTCGACACCGAGGACGGCAAGAACCTGCTCGCCGGCGCCAAGCGGGCGGCCAACATTCTGGCTGCCGAGGAGAAGAAGAAAACGCTCGTCGCCGAGACTGTTGAGCCGGCGCTGTTTCGCGAGGAGGCCGAGAAATCGCTGTTTGCAGCGGTGAATCAGGCGGAGAGAGAAGCCGGCGAAGCGATTCAAAACGAAGACTTTTCCGCCGCCATGCTGGCGCTTAGCGTGCTGCGCGAACCGGTTGATTCATTCTTTGAACGTGTTCTCGTGAATGATGAGGACCAGGCCGTGCGCGCCAACCGTCTGGCATTGCTCGCCCGCATCCGCACGGCCACCGACCAGGTGGCTGATTTCTCCAGAATAGCTGGCTAAGCGACGGACAAGCCCGAAGACGGGCGGCGTTCATACGCCGCCCGTCTTGTTTTCAGTCCTCCCGAGGCTGACTCCGTCAGTCCTCCAAAATGCTGACATGCACGCTGTCTGAATAGACGTCGACCTGGATCAGCGGCTCGCCATTGACGATGGCGTTCCGTGTCGAGGAGCTCATCGCGCCACCGCGCTTCAGCATGCGTTCCAGATACGCGCGATCATCGTTGCTGCGGAACCAGTCATCGCCCTGGTCGTCGGCATCGCGCCGGTGGAACTTGTGCCAGTTGGCACGGTCCTGCCGCACCATCTGTGCTGCGCTGCTCAGCTCATAGCCGTCGCTGGCATGGTGGTCGCGATCGGAAATGCGCGCGACGTAGGACCCTAGCTCGTCACCGGCCTGCGCGCCGCCGACAGCTATAGGTGACGCCAGCAACAGGCCGGCAACAGTCAAAGATTTCGTCATGTTCATGATAACCCCTCGCTCTCCTAGAACCCGGCGCGCTCATGCCAAACCCGATTGGCGAAATTGGGGCCGCCGCCGCCAAGCCGATCGTGCGCCGGGGCGTCGATCGGCGTCAAGCGGCATGGATCGGCCGACTGTCTTGGCCGACTGTCTTGGCTGAATGGCCTACTCGGCTTTGCCGACGCCCTCGATCGGCTGCTGCGGTGTTGCTGCCGGCTGCGGCGCTGCCGGTTGCGACTCGGGCTTGCCGTTCGATGCCGTTGCAGTTCCGGCTGGTGCGGTCTCTGCCGGCTCAGTTGCCGGCGCCGCGGCGCTCGCCCTGGCCGGAGCCGGCGCGGCGAAGGCGCCGCCGACGATGCCGCCGCGAATGATCATCGGGTCCTGCCTAGGCTTTTCGGGGATCGCCGCGACCTTTTCATAAGTCACATCGGGCTGGGCATCGCCGAGCGCGACGATCGATGGCGACGAGGCGATCCTGACCGGTTCGGATCCGCCAACCTTGATGACCGATGGCGTCGAGGTCGAGACGCCGAGAAAGACGATCGACGAGGCGTGCGCCCCACCGGTCATCGCCGCCAGGGTGAAACCAAGCGCTCCAAGCACACGCATCGACATCGAAACCGTCCCCTTGCCCAACAAGCTGCCAGCCCTAACCCAAGTAGCCTAACCCCAGTGGATTGATGCCGGCTTGCAGGGAAACATAGCATTTTAGGCATTGATAATTCGCCAACGCCGGCTTGCCCGAAAACCACTGCCGTATTAGAGCAATTCCAGGAAAAGTGAGTAGCGGTTTTCCGTCCTGAATTGCGCAAAAACAAATACTTAGAGCGTTTAAGCGAACAGCTGAACCGCTCTAATGCATGTCGCTCAAAAGTGGCCCCGGTTTTGAGAGAACGACATGCATCAAAACAAAGACCTAAAGCGCGTCGCATGAATCCGGTTCAGCGCGACGCGCTTTAGGTCCGGCGCTGTGAGGTGAAGCGAGTGGCTGAGATACTATCCGTCGGCGAAGCGATGGAGCAGGCGTTGGCGCTGCTCGAGGGCGGCGACGTCGTCGGTATCCCGACGGAGACCGTCTATGGACTGGCCAGCGACGCGACCAATGGCGTCGGCGTCGCCCGCATCTTCGAAGCCAAGGGCCGGCCGCGCTTCAACCCGCTGATCGCCCATGTCGCCGATCTCGCGATGGCCGAGCGCATTGCGATCTTCGACCCGCTGTCGAAGCGGCTGGCCGAGGCGTTCTGGCCGGGGCCGCTGACGCTGGTGCTGCCGCTCCGACCCGGCAACGGCATCCATCCGCTGGTCACCGCCGGGCTCGATACGATCGCGCTGCGCATGCCGAGGGGCTTCGGCGGCGAGCTGATCGCCAGGCTCGGCCGGCCGCTGGCCGCGCCCAGCGCGAACTCTTCGGGCAAGATAAGCGCCACGACGGCGCAAGCCGTGGCGGCCGATCTCGGCGCCAAAATCCGGCTGGTGGTCGATGGCGGCGCCACCCCGGTCGGGCTGGAATCGACCATCGTCAAGGTCGAAGGCAACAGCGTGCGGCTGCTGAGGCCAGGCGGCATCGCTGCCGCCGATATCGAGGCCGTCACCGGCATCAAGCTGCAGCGCGGCGCGACAGCCGGCATCGAGGCGCCCGGCATGCTGGCGTCGCATTATGCGCCGAGCGCATCGGTGCGGCTCGATGCACAGAGTGTGGCTGAAGGCGAGGCCTTGCTGGCCTTTGGTGGCGACCGCGCCGAAGGCTGGCAAGCGGCGGCCGCCTTGCGCAACCTGTCCGCGTCAGGCGATTTGCGCGAAGCCGCAAGCAATCTGTTCGCGTATCTGCAGGAACTCGACCGCAGCGGTGCGGCCACGATCGCCGTCGAGCCGATCCCGGTCGAAGGGCTCGGCGAGGCGATCAACGACCGGCTGTTTCGTGCCGCTGCCCCCCGTGACAAGCTCGATTGAGCGCCATAGTTTGCGCCGATGAACGACTCCCCCTTCGACCTCGATCCCGCTCTCATCGACCGCTTCACTGCCATTGTCGGCGAAAAATATGCACTGCGCGACCAAGCCGATATTGCGCCGTATCTTACCGAGCGGCGCGGGCTGTGGCACGGTAGGACGGCCTTGGTGCTGCGTCCCGGCAGCGTCGACGAGGTGAGCCGGATCATGCGGCTGGCGAGCGAGACGGGAACGCCGGTCGTGCCGCAAAGCGGCAACACCGGGCTGGTCGGCGCCCAGGTGCCGGATGCCTCCGGCCGCGAGATCGTGCTTTCTTTGTCGCGGCTGAACCGCATTCGCGAGATCGACGTCTTCTCGAACACGGTGACCGTCGAAGCCGGCGTCATCCTGCAGACGCTGCAGGAAGCCGCCGACGCCGCCGACCGGCTGTTTCCGTTGTCGCTTGCCGCGCAAGGGTCCTGCCAGATCGGCGGCAATCTCTCGTCCAATGCCGGCGGCACCGGCGTGCTTGCCTATGGCAATGCGCGCGAACTCTGCCTTGGTGTCGAAGTCGTGCTGCCGACCGGCGAGGTGTTCGACGATCTGCGCAAACTGAAGAAGGACAACACCGGCTACGATCTGAAGAACCTGTTCGTCGGCGCCGAAGGCACGCTCGGCATCATCACCGCCGCGGTGCTGAAACTGTTTCCCAAGCCCAAGGGGCGCGAAGTCGCCTTTGCCGGCCTGTCGTCGCCGGAAGCAGCGCTTTCGCTGTTCAGCCTGGCGATGGACCGGGCCGGGGCGGCACTCACCGCCTTCGAGCTGATCGGCCAGCGTCCTTATGATTTCACGCTGCGCCACGCGCAGGGCGTCATCCGGCCGCTCGCCGAGGACTGGCCCTGGTATGTGCTGATGCAGATATCATCCGGCCGTTCGGCCGAGGACGCCAGGGGGCTGATCGAGGAGGTGCTGTCGGAAGGCCTCCAGCAAGGCATCGTCGGCGACGCGGTGATCGCGGCAAGCCTGGCGCAGGGCGACGCCTTCTGGAATTTCCGCGAGGTGCTGCCGGATTCGCAAAAGCCCGAAGGCGCGTCGATCAAGCATGATATTTCGGTGCCGGTGGCATCCATCCCGGCGTTTATCGAAAAGGCGGCCGGTGCAGTGGCTTCGGTCAGTGCTGGTGCGCGCGTGGTCTGCTTCGGCCATATGGGCGACGGCAATCTCCACTACAACATCTCCCGGCCGGAGGGCGGTGACGATGAAGCGTTTCTCGGCCTCTACCACGCCATGAACCATGCCGTGCACGATGTTGTGCGCTCCTTCCAGGGTTCGATCTCGGCCGAGCATGGCATCGGCCAGTTGAAGCGCGACGAGCTGATCGCCACCGCGCCGCCCATGGCGATCGAGCTGATGCGCCGAGTGAAGGCGGCCTTCGACCCGGCCGGCATCATGAATCCCGGTAAGGTTATCTGATCCTTTCAACATTTTGTGGCTGGTCTCATTCCGATAACCATCGCCTGAGATCAGCAAAATTTAACTGACTTTCTTAAGCCGGGCGGCAGAAGCTCGCGCTAATGTTTCACACAACGAGGCCGGGAAAACTGGCCCGGTGGGATCCGTGAAAGCGGCTCTCAGGAGAAACACAGGAAGGCAGCAGATGAACAGTGTATTGAAGCCCGTCTGGGCCGGGCGCAACATGCGCCTCGACCCATTCCGCCTGCCGCAAGTGGTGAGCTATGCCACGCGCGACGACTATGGCGACGTTACCTTCACCATCGACCAGCGCGGCGCCGTCATCCGCCGCACGCTCGAGATGAGCGGCGTGCCGGCGATCATCGCGCTGCCCGCCAACGCGTTTCGCGGCGTCGCCGCCCGCGCGATGGAGGATGCGCAAGGCAATGTCACGGTAACCCTCGAACTCCTGCACAACGACCCGATGCTGTCGGTGCCGCTGCTGGTGGCCGACGATCTCGACGACGTCGCCGCCGACTGGCGCGCCTGGGCCGATGCTTACCGGCTGCAGATGCTGCTGATCGAATCCGACGGCATTGCCCGCACGCTGGAGGAATCGCTCGGCGCCGCCATCAAGGCGCTGCCGGCCAAGGATCGCCGCAAGGGCCGGGTCTCGACCACGCGCCGCCCGCGCTTCCTCGCCCGCCGCAGGGCCGGCAATCTCGGGCTGAGGCTGGTGATCGATGGCCAGGAGATTATTTCGCGGGAGTAGCTTGGCCGGCGATTGGCGAAACCGCCGATGACAGCCTTCTTCTCCCCGGCACTATACGGGGGTTGAGGAGCGGTCCGCGTAGCGGACGAAAAGCCAATTGCTTGGCTTTTCGAGTGACGAACGCCCGGCAGGGCGATGAGGGGCGGCGCTGACCGAGGCATTTCTCGCAATATCGCCGCTGTGCATTTCATCTCCAAGATTGGCGCTGCCCCTCATCCGGCTGCCGCCACCTTCTCCCCGTATAGTGACGGGAGAAGGGAGACTACACCAGCGGCTTCAGCGCCACCCACAGCGCACCGCCGATCAGGCCGATGAAGATCAGCCAGCCGACCTGGTTGTTCGATTTGAACAGCCGCAGGCATTGATCGGGATCGTCGATATCCAGAACCGCTATCTGCCGCGCCATATGGGCGCCGGCGGCGATCAGCCCGGCCAGCGCCACCACCGGCACCTGCGCCGAGGCGAAGGCGATGGCGAAGCAGACCAGCGTGCCGCCATAAAGCCCGACCAGCCAGGTCTTGGTGTTGTCGCCGAACAGCCGCGCCGTCGAGCGCACGCCGACGATTGCGTCGTCTTCCTTGTCCTGATGTGCATAGATGGTGTCGTAGCCGATCACCCACAGGATCGAGCCGATATAGAGCATGATGCCCGGGCCATCGAGATCGCCGAACTCGACCGCCCAGCCCATCAGTGCACCCCAGGAGAAGGCGAGCCCGAGCACCAATTGCGGCCAGTTGGTGAAGCGCTTCATGAAGGGATAGACGGCAACGATGACCAGCGAGACGATGCCGAGCGGAATGGCGAAGTCGTTGAACTGCAACAGCACGACCAGCCCCAGCAGCGCCTGGATGACCAGGAATATCCAGGCCTGGCGGCGCGTCACCTTGCCGGCCGGCAATGGCCGTGAGCGCGTGCGCTCGACCTTGTTGTCGATGTCCTGGTCGACAATGTCGTTATAGGTGCAGCCGGCGCCACGCATGGCGACGGCGCCGACAAAGAACAGGAACAGGAACCACGGCGACGGCAGCAATGTGAGCAACGGGTCTGCCGGGCGGGGATAGGCGCTGGCCGCAAGCGCTGCCGACCACCAGCAGGGCCACAGCAGCAATTGCCAGCCGATCGGCCGGTCCCAGCGCGCAAGCTGCGCGTAAGGCCACAGCGAGCGCGGCAATATCTTGTAGACCCAATGGCCGCTCGGCGCGTCGGCGACGCGGCCCTGTGCGGCTTTCGACTGGATGGTTTCCATCGTGCTGGAGTGGCAGCAGCGGCGTGCGCCGTCAAGCGGCCGCATTGTCGCTCAGGCGGTGAAAATATCGTGGCTGGCAAACCATTCCTTCGCCACCTCCGTGAAGGCCAGCGCCGCCTTCGACAGCCTTTGCCTTGTGTCATGGGTGAGGATGATGCGCTGCATCGGCAGCGGATCGGACAGCGGCTTGCAGACCAGCGGCAGCCCGTCATAACTCCTGTCGCCATAAGGCCTGGTGTAGCTCACTGCGACGCCGAAGCCGTTGGCGACCATGCTGCGCTGCAGTTCGAACGAACTCGCCGTCGATTGCGAGACCGGCGACAGGCCGCGGCTGAGGAACAGGTCCAGCCATATGCTGCCAGTTATGCGGCTGGTCGGTGGTGATCAAGGCATGGGTCGCCAGCTCCGCCAGGCTGACGCTGGCCTGGCTGGCCAGCGCGTGGCCTTGCGGCAGAAGCGCGTGTGGCCGCAGCTCATGCAGCAGGGTGCGGGCGAAGTGCGAGGGCAGGCCGAGATCGTAGGTCAGGCCGAGATCGATTGCCGCATCGCCGAGCCGCCGGCCGAGCGTCTCGAAGGTCTCGTCGCGGACCACCACGGTGACCGCCGGGCAGCGTTGCGAAAAAGCGCGGATCAGCGCCGGCGCGAAATAAGGCGCCAGATCCTCGAAACAGCCGAGCACAAGTTCGCCGCCGACATCGGCGTCGCGCGTCCCGAGCCCAACCAGTTCGTCCGCTTCGGCCAGCACCTGCTTTGCCTTCGCCACCGCGCTGCGGCCGAACGAGGTCAGCGCGATGCCGCTGCCGCGCTGGCGCACGAACAGTTTCTGGCCGAGCGTCGCTTCGACATTGTCGATCGCCACCGAGATCGAGGGCTGCGAGACGTTCAGCATCCGGGCGGCCACCGTGACGCTGCCGTGACGGGCAACAGTGACGAGGTAGCGCAACTGGGTGAGGGTCAGGTTCATAGTAAAGCTATAAGGGAGATGAGAAGTTATTATTTTACGCGATGTGCGGCGGCTGCGATAGTCGGTCATCGAAACAGGGAAGACATGAGATGGCCGCCAGACATATTGATGCCGCAGCGACTGCCGACTACCAGCGCGACGGCGCGGTCTGCATACGCGGCGCCTTCAAGGACTGGGTCGGCACCATCGCCGCCGGCATCGAGCGCAACATGCAAAACCGCAGCGCCATGGCTTCGGACATCGCCAACGGCAAGGGCAGCTTCTTCGACGATTACTGCAATTGGGAGCGCATTCCCGAATTCGTCGACGTGGTGCGCAATTCCCCGGCCGCGGAACTCGCGGCAGCGGCGATGCAGTCGCGCAGCGCCCAGTTCTTCCACGACCATGTGCTGGTCAAGGAACCGGGCACGCAAAAGCCGACGCCTTGGCGGCACCCAGACCGTCAGCTTCTGGATTCCGATCGATCCGGTCAAGGAAGCGACGCTGCGGCTGATCGCCGGCTCGCACAAATGGGACAAGATGATCCTGCCGGTGCGCTGGCTAGATGACAGCAATTTCTATGCCGGCGAGGGCGACTACCTCCCCGTGCCGGATCCAGACAAGGACCCGTCGCTGAAGGTGCTCGAATGGGAGATGGAACCGGGGGACGCCATCCTGTTCGACTTCCGCACCGCGCATGGTGCGCGCGGCAATCCGACCGCGGCGCGGCGCCGGGCGCTGTCGCTGCGCTGGGTCGGCGACGATGCGCGCTATGTCGAGCGCCCCGGCCGTACCTCGCCGCCCTATGCCGGCCATGACATGAAGCCCGGCCAGAAACTGCGCGAGGACTGGTTTCCAGTGGTCTTCCAGAGCTGAGCCGCGAGAGCCGCGCTTCTGCTTCGGCTTGCCGATGCGTGCGACGTTGCCGTGCGCAACCGGCAAGCAGCGGACCAAAAGTCTTGACCCGCGCTGCGCAGCGCAATAGCGCAGTCCCTGTCGTGAAATGACAAGGGACATCGGCATGCGCGTTTTGTTGATCGGCTCCGGCGGCCGCGAACATGCCTTGGCCTGGAAGATCGCGGCCTCGCCGCTTTTGACCAAGCTCTATGCCGCGCCCGGCAATCCGGGCGTCGCCCGCGAGGCCGAACTGGTCAAGCTCAACATTAGCGACCATGCCGCTGTCGCAACCTTCTGCAAGGACAATGCGATCGACCTCGTCGTCGTCGGGCCGGAAGGGCCGCTGGTCGCCGGCATTGCCGACGATCTGCGCGGCGAGGGCATCCGCGTCTTCGGCCCGTCGAAGCGGGCAGCGCGGCTCGAAGGCTCGAAAGGTTTTACCAAGGACCTTTGCGCCAAATACGGCATCCCGACCGCCGCCTATGGCCGCTTCACCGAACTGGCTGCGGCCAAGGCTTACGTCGAAAAGGTGGGAGCGCCGATCGTCATCAAGGCCGACGGGCTCGCTGCCGGCAAGGGCGTCACCATCGCCATGACGCTGGACGAGGCGCGCGCCGCCCTCGATGCTTGTTTCGACGGCGCATTCGGTGACGCCGGCGCTGAGGTCGTGGTCGAGGAATTCATGACCGGCGAGGAGGCGAGTTTCTTCTGCCTGTGCGACGGCACGACCGCACTTCCCTTCGGCACCGCGCAGGACCACAAGCGCGTCGGCGATGGCGATACCGGCCCCAACACCGGCGGCATGGGCGCCTATTCGCCGGCGCCGGTGATGAGCCCCGAAATGGTAGAGCGCACCATGCGCGAGATCGTCGAGCCGACCATGCGCGGCATGGCCGAGCTTGGCGCGCCGTTCGCCGGTATTCTGTTTGCCGGGCTGATGATCACCGACAAGGGGCCGAAGCTGATCGAATACAACACCCGCTTCGGCGATCCCGAGTGTCAGGTGCTGATGATGCGGCTGAAGGACGATCTGCTGGTGCTGCTCAACGCCGCCGTCGACGGCCAGTTGGCGCACAGTTCGATCCGCTGGCGCGACGATGCCGCGCTGACCGTGGTGATGGCGGCACAGGGCTATCCCGGGACGCCGGAAAAAGGCTCGGTCATTCGGGGTCTCGACGAAGCCGCCGGCGAAGGCGTTGAGATTTTCCATGCCGGCACTGCCATCAATGGCGGCGCGCTGGTCGCCAATGGCGGCCGCGTGCTCAACGTCACGGCATCAGGCAAGACGGTGGGCGAAGCGCAAAGCCGCGCTTACGCCGCGCTCGACCGTATCGACTGGCCGCAAGGCTTCTTCCGCCGCGACATAGGCTGGCAGGCGGTGGCGCGGGAAAAGGCCAGCGCCGCCACATAAGCCTCAGCGCTCGCGAACCAGTTCCGTCGAAGCGGTGCTGACCGGGTCGGCGGCCTGCGAGAAGGCGGCCTCGAGCAGAGCCTCCGAACGATACGTGGTCCGCTTCCAGGCGACATACTCGGCAATGCCGAAGCGCGCGCGGCGCGGCACCGTCTTGACCACCGGCATGCGGAAGGCGGCGCGGAATGTCTGCCAGCGCGCGCCGAGCACCGCCACCATTTCCTCGACCGTCGGTGGCGTCGCCACATCGGCGTATGTGATGGTGACTTTGCCGGCGAGCCCGGCCGCGCGCGACACCGGCACCGGTATCGAGGCGAGGTAGTCGGGCGGCACGTCGATCAGGCCGCCGAAGGGCCATTGCTGGCGCAGTGCCGCCGCGTCCATCGGCGCGACGTTGACGTCGATGTCGTTGGGCGTGCCGGCGACGCGGTAGGGGCAGCGCAGGCGCCCGCAATTGGCCTGCGCCGAGAACTGCCACAGCGCATAGCCCTGCCAGTTGCCCATCGGAAAATGCACGTCGATGTCGGGCTTGTAGCGCGCATACCAGAGCGGCAGCCGCGACAGCAGACGGTATTGGTAGCGGTTGTCGGCGATGTACTGGGCGGTCTTGCCGTTGGTGTAGAGGATCGGGAAACGGCCGAGCCGCCGGTGCACCTGGCGCACGAATTCCTCGGCATCCTCGAGCGACATCCATTGCGAGGGGTCGTTGCCTTCGAGATCGAGGGCGAGCAGATCGTCAGGGGCTGGCTCGGCGAAATCGATGAAACTGTTGGCCTGCTCGAGCGGATTGCCGGGGCGGGCAAGATGATACGCGCCCCATTTCAGGCCGAGCGCCTTGGCCACCACCTTGCGCGTCTGAAACAGCTCGCGCGTCACCGCAAAGCGTTTCCACAATGTCTTGCAGAGTTGGACCGTAGGCTCGTCGCCGTAGCAGAAATAGGGCGGCGGCAGCCCGTCGGAGGCCTTGTTGATGAAGCCGACAATGCGCTTGTCGGTGGCAAGCTGCGCCCAGTCGATGGAATTGTATTCATAGGCGTCGACCACCAGCGCGCGGTCGCCATCCCGCCAAGGCTCGGAAAAGTCCGAGGCTGTAGCCGCTGACGTCAGCGCCATCATCGCCGCGAGAGCGATCGCTGAGCGGCGAAGAAGATGCGCCGGCGTTTTCAAACAGGGGATCCCCGCTGACCAAACACCGATGGTGGACCGGTATGGTTAAGGAAGTGCTTTCGGGCAGGAGTCCTGTCGCTCTCGCGATTTCGTCATTCTATGGCGAAGCAAGGAGCGAAGCGACGCGGCGCGGACCATAGTATGCATTCCGCGACTTCGAAGCGTTGCCACGGCGCGGAATTCTGCACCGTTGCGCCCCTAGCGCGAGGTCGCGACATGGTACTCGGCGTCCGCTACGCTCCCGCTCCACCTGTGGACGACGAAGTTCGATGAAAATCCGCGTGACAAAGTTTGACGTTTACGTAAAAAGAAGGTCGGAGGCCGCCCAGAGGCGGATGGTTTTGCATCGGCCCGGGTCCTAGGATCGAGCGGTCGGAGCAGCGGAGGAGAAAGCGGCATGTACAAGGCCCCGGTCGACGACATTTCGTTCACGCTCAAGCATGTCGCCGGGCTCAAGCCGGCGCTCGACCGCGGCGCGTTCGGGGACCTCGGCGAAGACCTTGTCGACGCCATCCTGTCCGAGGCCGGCCGCTTCGCCAGCGAGGAAGTGGCGCCGCTCTACAAGATCGGCGACGAGCATGGCGCGGTGCTGAAGGATGCGACCGTGACCACGCCGCCCGGCTGGAAGGCGCTTTACCGCAGCTGGATCGACGGCGGCTGGAACGCGCTGTCGGGACCGGAAGAATTCGGTGGCCAGGGCCTGCCGACCATGCTCGGCGTTGCCGCGCTCGAAATGTGGAACTCTGCCGCCATGGCCTTCGGCATCGGCCCGACGCTGACCATGGGCGCCGTCGAGGCGCTGGACAAGCATGCCTCCGAAGCGCTGAAGGCAAAGTATCTGGCAAAGCTCGTCTCCGGCGAGTGGATGGGGACGATGAACCTGACCGAGCCGCAGGCCGGTTCCGATCTCGCCGCCTTGCGCAGTCGCGCCGAGCCTGCCGGCGACGGCACCTACCGCATCTTCGGCCAGAAGATCTTCATCACCTATGGCGAGCATGATTTCACCGACAACATCATCCATCTGGTGCTGGCGCGGCTGCCCGACGCACCGGCCGGCACGCGCGGCATCTCGCTGTTTTTGGTGCCGAAATTCCTGGTCAATGATGACGGCTCGCTCGGTGCCCGCAACGACGTCTTCTGTTCCGGCCTCGAGCACAAGCTCGGCATCCATGCCTCGCCGACTTGCACCATGATCTATGGCGACGGGTTCCAGGGTGCTGCGCCCGGCGCCGTCGGTTGGCTGATCGGCGAGGAGAACAAGGGGCTCGCCTGCATGTTCACCATGATGAACAACGCGAGGCTTTGCGTCGGCATGCAGGGCGTGGCAGTGGCCGAAGCCGCGACGCAGAAGGCGATCGCCTATGCCAATGAGCGCCGCCAGGGCAAGGCATCGGACTTTTCAGGCGCCGGGATGGCGCCGATCGTCCATCACCCCGACGTGCAGCGCAATCTCTTGACCATGAAGGCTTTGACCCAGATCGCCCGCGCCATCTCGTATTCCTGCGCCTATGCCATCGACTTTGCGCGTGTGTCGACAGGCGAGGAGGCCGCGCATTGGCGCGATCGCGCCAATCTGCTGACGCCGCTGGCCAAGGCCTTTTCCACCGATATCGGCGTCGATGTCGCATCGCTCGGCGTCCAGGTCCACGGCGGTATGGGCTTCATCGAGGAGACGGGCGCGGCCGCGCTCTATCGCGACTCCCGCATTGCGCCGATCTATGAAGGCACCAACGGCATCCAGGCGATCGACCTTGTAGCCCGCAAATTGCCGCTTGGCGGCGGCGAGCATGTGCATGGCTATATCGCCGAACTGAAGGCCATCGCCGACGAGGTGCGGACCTCGAACCTGCAGGGCTTCGGCCGCACCGCCGAAGCGCTTGACCAGGCGTTCGACGATCTCACCGAGGCGACGCGCTTCCTGCAGAAGCTGCTGGCCGACGGCCGTCTGGACGAAGCGCAAGCCGGTGCGACCCCCTATCTCAGGCTGATCTCGCTTGCTGCCGGCGGCGCTTATCTGGCGCGTGGCGGACTTGCCCAGCAGAGCCGCATCGCCCTTTGCCGCTTTTTCGCCGAAAACCTGCTCGGCGAAGTCAGCGCCTTGAAGGAACGCGTCATCGATGGCGCCGAGAGCCTCGCTACCGCCGGCAAGGCGCTGATAACGGCCTGAATACCAGAGCGCTCACCAGGGAAGAATGACCGTGACAGACCATATTCTCGTCGAGCGCCAGGGCGCCATCCAGATCATCCGCATGAACCGTCCCGACAAGAAGAACGCACTGACGCGCGCCATGTACGCGACAATGTCCAAGGCGCTGGCCGATGGCGATGCCGACCCGGCGGTTCGCGTCCATGTCTTCCTCGGTGTGCCTGGCGCCTTCTCTTCCGGCAACGATCTCGCCGATTTCCTGGTCATCGCCACCGGCGGTGAGGGCGGCAACGAGGTCTGGGACTTCCTGATGGCGCTGGCCAAAACGGAGAAGCCGATGGTCTCCGGCGTCGACGGCATTGCGGTCGGCATCGGCACCACGCTCAATTTGCATTGCGACCTGACTTTCGCCACGCCGCGCACGGTGTTCCGCACACCCTTCGTCGACCTCGGCCTGGTGCCGGAGGCGGGCTCCAGCCTGCTGGCGCCGCTCATCCTCGGCAGGCAGGGCGCCTTTGCGCTGCTTGGACTCGGCGAAGGTTTTTCCGCCGAACGCGCCAAGGCCGCCGGCCTGATCTATGAGGTGGTCGAGGAGGACGGGCTAGAAGCCGCGGCACTCGCCGCGGCCGGCGCGATCGCCGCCAAGCCGCCGCAGGCGCTGAAGATCGCTCGTGACCTGATGCGCGCCCCGCGCGACGAGCTTGTCGCCCGCATCAAGGTGGAGAGCGAGCGTTTCTCCGAGCGGCTGAAGTCCGACGAAGCGCGCGCCGCGTTGACGGCCTTCATGACGCGCAAGAAGGCCTGAACTTATCCTCAGGGATAAAGCCGTGTCTTGTCCCAGCCGCCTTCGGCGTTGCGCGAAAAGACCAGCCGATCGTGCAGCCGGAATGGCCGGTCGTGCCAGAACTCGATCGCCTGCGGCACGATGCGGAAGCCCGACCAGTGCTTTGGCCGCGGGATTTCGCCGATAGGGTAGCGCGCCGTGTATTCGGCCACCGCCTTCTCCAGGGCAAAGCGGCTTTCCAGCGGCCGCGACTGTTTCGAAGCCCATGCGCCGATCCGGCTGCCGCGCGGCCGCGTCGCGTAATAGGCGTCGGCTTCAGCGTCGCTGACGATCTCCACCGGACCGCGTATGCGCACCTGGCGGCGCAGCGATTTCCAGTGGAAGCACATCGCCGCCTTCATGCTGCCAAGAATCTCGCGGCCCTTGGCGCTCTCGAAATTCGTGTAGAAGACAAAGCCGCTTTCATCGAACCCCTTGAGCAGCACCATACGCACATCCGGCATGCCGTCGGCATCGACGGTTGCAAGTGCTACGCCGTTGGCATCGTTGATTTCGCTTTTCTTGGCGTCCTCCAGCCACTCGGCAAAGAGCCGGAACGGCTCGGCGGCTTCGGTAAAGTCACTACTTGTTAACTCAGTGTCACTCATAGTTTTTCTCAAAATGTCTCGAGCTTCAGGAGGTTGCCGATTGTCGCGTATCGCGCAAGCTTTTGACAGCGGGCAATGGAGCGTTATCGCTTCGGCCAGTTCGAAAGCCGTGATCGTGATTATCGCCCTGCCGCTTGCCGCCTGCGGCGCCGGCGGCTTCAGCCTGGAAAAGGCCGAGGTCGACCGTTCCATCGTCACCTCGAGCGCGCCGGCGAGGGTGACATCGACGGACGCCGACAGCGCTTCCGACCAGACCACGATCGGCAATGCAGTGTCTTCGGCCGACATCGAGGAGCTTCGCGGCCAAGCCGTGCCGTGGGCGAATGCCGACACCGGCTCGCGCGGCTCCATCACCGAACTCGCCGAAGTGCAGGACAACGGCCAAGACTGCCGCAGCTTTACCGCCTCGCGCGAAAGCTTCGACGGCGTCGCTTTGTTCAAGGGGCAATTGTGCATCGTCGCGGCCGGCGGCTGGCACATGCAGGACTTCAAACCGCTCTGAGTTTTCGAGGTTTGCGGGCGCTGCAATTTCAACCCTCGATAAGCCTGTGCGCCACTGGAATTTCTTCCTATGGGAGCGCATATAAGGGCCAACGTGGATTTAACTCATTTTCCAGGGCAGGACGCATGCGCGACCCCTATGAGGTGCTGGGCGTTGCCAAGAACGCATCGGCCAAGGACATAAAATCGGCCTACCGCAAGCTCGCCAAGAAGTATCATCCGGACCAGAATCCGAATGATCCCAAGGCCAAGGACCGTTTTGCCGCCGCCAATCAGGCCTATGAGGTCGTCGGCGACGAGAAGAACCGTGCGGCCTTCGACCGCGGCGAGATCGACGCCGACGGCAAGCCGAAATTCCAGGGCTTCGAGGGTGCAGCCGGCGGCGGCGATCCGTTCGGTGGCTTCCGCCGCCAGCAGGGCGCCGGCGGCTCGCGCTTCGAATTCCGATCGGGGCGTCCGGGCGGCGATCCGTTCGACGGCAACAGCGACATTTTCAGCCAGATCTTCGGCGACGCCTTTTCCGGCGCGCGCGGCGCCGGAACAGGCGACCGCCGCCAGCAGGCGACCGCCGCCGATCTGAACGTCACGCTCGACGTCACCATCGAGGAGATAGCGACCGCCGAAAAGGTGACGGCGATGTTTCCCGACGGCCGCAAGATCGCGGTCAAGCTGCCGGTCTATGTCGAGGACGGACAGACCATCCGGCTGAAGGGCCAGGGCGAGCAGGGGCCGGGACAGCCGGGCGATGCACTGGTCAAGATCCGTATCCGCAGGCACCCGCGCTACCGCATCGAGGGCCGTGACCTGCATGCCGATCTGGAGGTAGCGTTGGCCGACGCGGTGCTGGGCGCCAAGGTGCCGGTCGACACGCCGACCGGCAGGCTGGCGGTCAACATTCCGGCTTGGTCGAGTTCCGATAAGGTGCTGCGCCTGAAGGGCAGGGGCTTGCCGGAAAAGGCCGGCGGCCATGGCGATCTCTACGCCCATGTCCGCATCATGCTGCCGGAAGGCGGCGACAGCGAACTCGAAGCGCTGATGCGCAGCCGCAAAGGCTGATGCGGCTCGACTTGGCTGGCTAGCTGCCGGGCGCCGCTTCCTCCATCCGCCGGATGGTTTCGCCGAAGCGGCGCAGCGCCTGCCGCACCGGGACATGCGGGCCCTCGATCTCCAGCAGGATCATCGTCTCGCTGCCGAGGAAGGCGGCGCTGACCAGGCTGGTCACTTCGGCGGCGGAGAATGGCCCGAGGCCGCCGAACCGCCGCTCCGCCTCTTGCGCCAGTCCGTCCAGCAGTTCGAACCAGCCGCGCAGGTCGCGGCGCACCGCCTTGGCGATTTCGGGGCTCGACAGGCTTGCCGCGATCATCTCGTGCAGGATCCGGACATAGCCGGACGCCAGATCATCGTCGAGGAAATCGCAAGCGCGCTCCCAGCGCTGCCACAGCGGCATCGGTGCCGCAAAAGTCTCCGCCTGGCGTTTCAGCAGGCCCTCGTTCAGATGGTCGAGCAGGGCCAGGAACAGCCGTTCCTTGGAGCCGAAATGGTAATGGATCTGGCTGAGCGGAACGCCGGCGATCTCGGCAACGCGGCGCGTCGACAGATCGGCGTAGCCGCCTCGATGGAGGCACAACTCGGCGGCTGAAATCAGTTCGGCGCGCGTGTCGCGCTTTTGCTTGTTCTGCGGTGGGGTAACGGCTTGGGCAGCGTCCGTCATGCGGCGTGGCTGCCGCTGGTAGCGGTGCAATCTGGGCGGATCATAGCTTCTCCTGTCCGGGGCTGGACGTCCCTCCACTCTATCTCGGTCGAGCGACCGATCAAGTTGACTCATCAGAGAATTTATGGTTTTTGACACTGAATTCGGTCGACCGACCGAATCCTGATGCTTGCATGGAGGGGCAGTCCTGGCGGGCGTAATCACCCTTATCTACGGCGTTGCCGCATACCTGATTTTTCTCGGTTCGTTTCTCTATGCGGTCGGTTTCGTCGGCAACATGGTCGTGCCGAAATCGATCGATTCCGGAGTCGCTGGAAGTCCGGTCGAAGCCGTCATCGTCAATGCACTGCTGCTCGGCCTTTTCGCCGCCCAGCACAGCATCATGGCGCGGCCGGTTTTCAAGCGCTGGTGGACACGGATTGTCCCGCACGCGGCCGAACGCAGCACCTATGTGCTTTTGGCCAGCCTCATCCTGCTGCTGCTCTACTGGCAATGGCGGCCGATTCCCGGTCTCGTCTGGACGGTCGAGAACCCGGTCTGGGTCGCCGTCATCCATGGCGTGTTCTGGCTCGGCTGGGCGGTATTGTTGACCAGCACCTTTCTGATCAACCATTTCGAACTGTTCGGCTTGCGCCAGGTTCTCGCCGCTTTGCGCAAGAGCGAACCGGCGCCGCCCGTGTTCAGGACGCCGCTGTTCTACAAATGGGTCCGGCACCCGCTCTATGTCGGCTTTCTCCTGGCCTTCTGGGCGACGCCGTCGATGACATGGGGCCATCTTCTGTTCGCGGCGGGCAGCACCGGCTACATCCTGCTCGGCATCTTCCTCGAGGAACGCGATCTCGTCGCGATGTTTGGCGATCAGTACCGCCTCTACCGCAAGCAGGTGGGAATGCTCATTCCCTGGCGCAAAATGGCTGGATAGGGCCGATGCGGTGCCGGCCAGCCGATTCGGCTGCCCGGCCTGGGCCGTCAAGGCGCGCTGGCCGCAGTGAGGCGTTCAAATCTCACAACAACGTTATTATCCCCCATTCGTTGTCACGCCGAGTGTCTGAATTGAACGCGCGCCCCGTCTGCGCTTGATGCGCCTTTCTGCCTGTGCGATAGGCACTCCAAAGCAGAAAATCTTTCGGAGAGCGCTGACATGGCGGGTGGACAGGGCCTTATGGCCGGCAAGCGCGGCCTTATACTGGGCGTCGCCAACAACAGATCGATTGCCTACGGCATCGCCAAGGCCTGCGTCGACCATGGCGCCGAGATCGCGCTGACCTATCAAGGCGAGGCGTTCAAGAAGCGCGTCGAGCCGCTGGCTGCGGAATTGGGCGCCTTTGTCGCCGGTCATTGCGATGTCACTGATCCGGCGAGCCTCGACGAGGTGTTTGCCAATGTCGCCAGGCATTGGGGCGGCAAGCTCGACTTCCTCGTCCATGCCATCGCCTTTTCCGACAAGGACGAGCTGACCGGACGCTATGTCGAGACGACGCGCGACAATTTCCTTCGCACCATGGACATTTCGGTCTATTCCTTCACCACCATCGCCAAGCGCGCCGAAGCGCTGATGACCGACGGCGGCTCGCTGCTGACGCTGACATATTACGGCGCCGAAAAGGTCATGCCGCATTACAACGTCATGGGTGTCGCCAAGGCCGCGCTCGAAGCCAGCGTGCGCTATCTCGCCGTCGACCTCGGCGGCAAGAAGATCCGCGTCAACGCCATCTCGGCCGGGCCGATCAAGACCTTGGCTGCTTCGGGCATCGGCGACTTCCGCTATATCCTGAAGTGGAACGAATACAATTCGCCGCTGAAGCAGACCGTCACCCAGGAAGAAGTCGGCGATTCCGCCGTCTATTTCCTGTCGGACCTGTCGCGTGGCGTCACCGGCGAGGTGCACCATGTCGATTCCGGCTATCACGTCGTCGGCATGAAGGCGGTCGACGCGCCGGATATTTCGACCGTCAAGGAATAGTTCTGCCGCGGTTTCCGCCTGCCTGTCCTGATTTCCGGAAGACCTGATGGTTCCGCTCGTCTACATCGTGCGCCATGGCCAGACGCAGTGGAATGCCGAGTCGCGGCTGCAGGGCCAGGCCGACACCGATCTCAACGCACTCGGCCGCGAGCAGGCGACCCGCAATGGGCGGCGGCTGGCCGAGCTGATCCAGAACCCTGAGGATTTCGACTTTGTCGCCAGCCCGATGAAGCGGACGCGCGAGACGATGCAGCGGCTACGCTTGGCGATGCAACTCGATCCCGATGCCTACCGCACCGACCCGCGTCTGGTCGAGGTGCACTTTGGCGACTGGCAGGGCTTTACCTATGCCGAACTCGATACGCGAATGCCGGGCTCGGCGAAGGCGCGACGGCGCAACAAATGGAATTTCCAGCCGCCGGGCGAGGGCGCCGAAAGCTACCAGATGCTGCTCGAACGGGTGAAGCCGTGGTTCGACGCGCTCGACCGCCAGACGGTCTGCGTCACGCATGGTGGCGTCGTGCGGACCCTGTTCAGGATGGTCGAAGGTGTTTCCGAACACGAAGCGGCAAACCTGGAAGTGCGGCAGGATCGGGTGCTCAGGCTGCAGGACGGGCGCCTGGATTGGCTTTAGGTTCGAGCGGATAAAACAGGACGACCGTCCTGTTTATCTGGGCAGGGCTCCGCTGAGCGGCAAGGCCCTGTTCGGTGCCGGTCTTACTCGGTATCGGGCAATTCCATATCGGTGACGACATTCTCGCCATTCGTCACGTCATAGGCAATCACGATATCCATGCCCGGCTTCAGCGAATCGAGGTCGGTCTCGGCGTTGAGCTTGTAGGACTTGCCATCCTCCAGCGTCAGCGTCAGCGCGTCCTTGTCGACCTTCTTGATCAGGCCTTCGGTCTGGCCGGCATAGGCGGCGGTGGAAATCAGCAACATGGCGGCAGCAGCGCCAATCAGGGTACGCATCGTCGTCCTCTTTGTCATTGCGCCTGCACGGATGGCGGCGAGCTTTCAACGGGCGGATGGAAGAGAGCAGAAACCAACCGAATGTGTCAAAACTAAAACCGCCGGATCACAGTTTGACCGCTGTGGAAAACGCCAATAGAACGCACCCTTGATCCGGTTCCGCTGCCGGGCAGGGCTAAAATTCATGTCTCACAACACGTTCGGCCATCTCTTCCGCGTCACCACCTGGGGCGAAAGCCATGGCCCGTCGCTCGGCTGCGTGGTCGATGGCTGCCCGCCCGGCATCCGCTTCACGCGGCAAGAGATACAGGCCGAACTCGACAAGCGCCGTCCCGGCCAGTCGCGTTTTGTGACCCAGCGCCGCGAACCGGACGAGGTGAACGTGCTATCCGGCTTCATCCTCGACGAGGACGGCGAGACGATGATCACCACCGGCACGCCCGTCTCGATGCAGATCGAGAATGTTGACCAGCGCTCCAAGGACTATGGCGACATTGCCCGCCAGTACCGGCCCGGCCACGCCGACTACACCTATGACGTCAAATACGGCCTGCGCGACCATCGCGGCGGCGGCCGCTCCTCGGCGCGCGAGACGGCCGCTCGCGTGGCGGCCGGCGCCTTGGCGCGCAAGGTGGTGCCCGGAATGGTGGTGCGCGGCGCGCTGGTCTCGATGGGCGAAAAATCGATCGACCGCGCCAACTGGAACTGGAATTTCATCGGTGACGCCGAAAACCCGTTCTTCACCCCCGATCCGGCCTCGGTTCCGGTCTTCACCAGCTATCTCGACGGCATCCGCAAATCCGGCTCCTCGGTGGGCGCGGTTATTGAAATCATCGCCGACGGCGTGCCAGCCGGCCTTGGCGCGCCGATCTATGCCAAGCTCGACCAGGACATCGCGTCCGGCCTGATGTCGATCAACGCCGTCAAGGGCGTCGAGATCGGCAACNGATCGGCAACGGTTTCGAAGCCGCGCGCATCACCGGCGAACAGAATGCCGACGAGATGCGCATCGGCAATGACGGCAAGCCGGTCTTCCTGTCCAACAATGCCGGCGGCATTCTGGGCGGCATCTCGACCGGCCAGGCGATCGTCGCCCGCTTCGCCGTCAAGCCGACCTCGTCGATCCTGACGCCGCGAAAATCCATCGACAAGGACGGCAACGACGTCGACGTCATGACCAAGGGCCGCCACGACCCCTGCGTCGGCATCCGCGCCGTGCCGATCGGCGAAGCCATGGTTGCCTGCGCCATCGCCGACCATTATCTGCGGCACCGGGGACAGACAGGCCGGGGATTAGGCAGTAGGGATTAGGCAATAGGCGAGCCCATCCTTCCTTCCCTAACTCCTACTGCCCAACCCCTATCCCCTGCGAGCGAAGCGAGCCAATGCCATACGACCAGAAGAAAATCGTCGAAGCCATCCGCGCCTTCGAGCGGGGCGAGATCGTCGTCGTCATGGACGATGACGGGCGTGAGAACGAGGGCGACCTGATCGTTGCCGCCGTGCATTGCAGCCCGGAGAAAATGGCCTTCATCATCCGTCACACCTCCGGCATCGTCTGCACGCCGATGCCGCGCGAGGAGGCCAAGCGGCTCAATCTGCAGCCGATGGTCGCCGACAATGATTCCGCCCACACCACGGCCTTTACCGTCAGCGTCGATTTCAAGCATGGCACCACCACCGGCATTTCGGCCGAGGACCGCACGCTGACCGTGCGCAACCTGGCCAACGGCAATGTCGGCGGTTCGGATTTCGTCCGGCCCGGCCACATCTTCCCGCTGATCGCTAGGGAAGGCGGCGTGCTGATGCGTTCGGGCCATACCGAAGCCGCGGTTGATTTGTGCAAACTTGCCGGCCTGCCGCCGGTTGGCGTGATCTCGGAGTTGGTCAATGACGACGGCACCGTCAAGCGCGGCCCGCAGGTGGCGAGCTTTGCCGAGGAACATGGCCTCAAGCAGGTTTCGGTCGCCGACCTCATCGCCTACCGGCAGCGCAAGGAAACGCTGGTCGAACGCGTCGCCTGCTCCGAAATCGACACACTCGGCGGCAAGGCACAGGTCTTCACCTACACGCTGCCCTGGGATTCCATGCACCATGTCGCGGTCGTTTTCGGCGACATCCGTGACGGCGAGGACGTGCCGGTGCGGCTGCATTCGGAGGATGTGGTGACCGACGTGTTCGGCACCAGCCACCGGCTCGACGCCATTATGAAGGCGATGGGCGAACGCAAGCGCGGCGTCATCGTCTATCTCCGGGAGGGTTCGGTCGGCGTCGCCCATCAGGAGCGCAACCGGCCGATGAGTGCCGACCGTGAGGACCACGAAGAGGCCCGCCGCCGTGAGAACGAGTGGCGAGAAATCGGCCTCGGCGCCCAGATCCTGAAGGACCTCGGCATTTCCTCGATCAACCTGATCGCCTCGCGCGAGCGCCACTATGTCGGGCTTGAAGGCTTTGGCATACATATCGCCAAGACCGAGATTATCTAGTTCGTCGCGCAAGAGCGACGCTGCCGAAAATATTGCGCGGGCAGGTCGCCTGCTTCTGCGATTTGCTGAAGCCTCCACGCGTTCGTCATCCTATGGCGAAGCAAGGAGCGAAGCGACGCGGCGCAGACCATAGGATCCATGCCGCGACTTCGACGCGTTGCAACGGTGCAGAATTCTGCTCCGCTGCACCCTACGGTAACGGAATGGCTCCTCGGGTCTGCGCGTCCGCTTCGCTCCCGCTTCGCCCGTGGATGACGACGCCAGAGGCCTCACCTAATTCCGAACGTTTGCGGTGGTCTCCAGAGCCAACGTCAGGCCTATCCTCACTCCGCGGGAACGGCGGCAGCGTCGCATCCGTCCAGCTCGCATGTGTGGGTGGCCAGGCTGCGCTGGCCCAGCAACACCGTGACCAATGCGATGACGCCGGCCGCCACCGAGACCCAGAACCCGTTCCTGGCGCCGAACTCATCCACCACCGCGCCGGCGGCAAACGACCCGAGCGCCATGCCGATGCCGATGCCGGTCATCACCCAGGTGATGCCTTCGGTCAGCATCGCTTCCGGCACGTGCCGCTCGATCAGGCCGAAGGCGGTGATGAAGGTCGGCGAGATCGCCACGCCGCTGATGAAAACGGTCAGCGCCAGCAGCGGCACCGTGTCGGCGGTGAGCGGCAGCAGCGTGCCGAGCGCGACGAGGGCGACCGCGAGGGCCAACTGGCGCTGCAGCGCCGCTTTCAGGTTGAGCGCACCGACGACGAGGCCGAGCACGAACGATCCCAGCGCATAGACGCCGATGACGAGGCTGGCGGCGCCCGGCTGGCCGAGTTCCTTGGTGATCGCCACCGTGGTCACTTCCGTCGTCGCGAAGGTGGCGCCGACGAAGATCAGGGCGAAGGTGATGATCTGCACCGGCCTGAGCCGGATTGCCGAGCCGCTCGAGACATGGTCGACCGGCCGCACTTGTGGTTCGGTCGAACGCTGCAGGATGAAGGCTGCCGAGCCAAGGGCGAGGAATAGCGTGCTGACCAGGACACCGGCTTCCGGGAACAGAGCGGCACTCAAGCCCACCGACAGCGATGCGCCTGCAATGTAGACGAGTTCGTCCGCCGCCGATTCGAAGGCGAATGCGGTGTTCATCTGCGGCCGGCCGCGAAAAATCTCGGTCCAGCGCGCGCGCACCATCGCCGGCATGCTGGGCATGGCGGCGGCCGCCAGTGCCGACACAAACAGCGTCCACACCGGCCAGTCCTGATTGGCTGCGGCAATCAGCACCGCGAAGGCGAGCACGGTGAGGATGGTGGTCGGAATCACGATCCGCGTCTGGCCGAGGCGATCGACCAGCCGTGATATCTGCGGCGCCACGAAAGCGTTGCTCAGCGCGAACGTCGCCGAGACAGCTCCCGCCAGCCAGTATTCGCCACGCGTCTGCGAGAGCATGGCCACGATGCCGATCGGCGCCATGGCGATCGGCAGCCGCGCGAGGAAGCCCGCGGCGGCAAACCCCTTGGCTCCAGGGGCACGAAAGATTTCCGAGTATGGGTTTTGCATGGCTGGTTCCTCGACAAGGGCCAATTCGACAATTACATACGATGCGTATGAATATAGGTAGTCGATACGCCACGTATGTCAATTGGCATACGAAGCGTATGTGAATAAGGCCAGAACCATGCACAGACCCCGCAAGGAGATGATTGCCGAAACGCGCGCCAAGCTGATCACGGCGGCCCGCCACGCTTTCGGCACGATCGGCTATGCCGACGCGTCGATGGACGACTTCACCGCCTCGGCCGGGCTGACGCGCGGTGCGCTCTATCATCATTTCGGCGACAAGAAGGGCCTGCTGCAGGCCGTCATCGCCGAAATCGATGGCGAGATGGCCGTCCGCATCCATGAGATTGCGTCGCGGGCGCCAAGCCGCTGGCAGCGTTTCGTCGACGAATGCACGACCTATATCGAGATGGCGCTGGAGCCGGAAATCCAGCGCATCATGTTTCGCGACGGTCCGGCTGTGCTCGGCGATCCGGCGCAATGGCCGAATGCCAATGCCTGCGTCGGTTCAATGACCGATCATCTGACCAGGCTGCAGCAGGAGGGGGTGGTCGTCCCCGGCGTCGACCCGGAAACCGCCGCAAGACTAATCAACGGCGCCAGCAGCCAGGCGGCACAGCGCATCGCCAATTCGAACGACCCCGAAGCCACGTCGAAGACCGTGGTGGCGGCCTTCCAGCAGTTGCTTGAAGGCTTGCTTAAAAAGCAGGACTCGCAGCCGGTCTGAAATCTCGCCAGCCGATCCCCGGCATTGCCGAGATTGACAATTCCCGGCCCGGGTTCATCCTCGCCGTCCATCTCTGAGGGGAGATTCGGGCGCATGTGGGATTTCGAAATCGGCAGGTCGGTGTCCATCATGATCAGGACATGGCCTTTCATTGCCCTTCGCATGATCATCTATTTCGGCATCACGCTCGCCTATATCGTGGCGACCGGCAGCGGCGCCTCCGTCGGCTATGGCGTCGGCCATGTCTCCACCGATCCCGACGGGCCGCTGTCCTTTGCGCTCTGGGGCGGCATCGTCGGCATCGGCGTCGTTTCGATCGCGCTGTACTGGATCCGCGAATACATCCTCTATGTCGTCAAGGCCGGCCATATCGCCGTCATGGTCCATCTGATCGATGGCCGCGAGATTCCCAATGGCCAGGACCAGATCGCCTACGCCAAGGATGTGGTGAAGGAACGTTTCGCCGAGGCCAACATCCTTTTCGTGGTCGACCAGCTGGTCAAGGGCGCCATCCGCGCCATCACCGGCCTGATCGGCGGCATCGCCGCCTTCCTGCCCATTCCGGGCCTCGGCGGCCTGGTCGCTTTCATCAATACGGTCATCCGCCTGTCGCTGACCTATGTTGACGAGATCATCCTCGGCTACAACATCCGTATCAACTCGTCGTCGCCCTTCGAAACCGCCCGGCAAGGCGTCGTGCTCTATGCCCAGAACGGCAAGACCATGGTCAAGAACGCCGTCTGGCTGGCGGTCATCATGTGGGGTGTGTCCTTCGTCATCTTCCTTTTGATGCTGGCGCCGGCCGCCGCCATCATGTGGTTCATTCCGGGGCAGCTCGGCGGCTGGGCCTTCGTGCTCGCCATCCTCCTTGCCTGGGCCTTCAAGGCGGCCTTCATCGAACCCTTCGCCATAGCCTGCCTGATGCAGGTCTATTTCAAGACCATCGAAGGCCAGGTGCCGAACGCCGAATGGGACCAGCGGCTGGCCGAGGGGTCGTCCAAGTTCAGGGAACTCAGGGATAAGGCGCTGGCCTCCTTCGGCGGCTCGCGCTGGACGCAGCCCGCGCCCGGGGTGTAATCCCTGTTGAACGTCGGGGCGGTGAGGCGTCAAACCATGGTCAAAGCGGCCGGGCGCGCCTATATCGGGTCATGGTCACCAGGCTCTACACCCATCCGATCTTCCTCGAACATCTGACGCCCCCCGGTCATCCGGAGCGGCCGGACCGCTTGCGCGCTATCGAGCGCGTGCTCGACGACGAGGCCTTCACCGCACTCGATCGGGTAACGGCGCCGCAAGGCGACGAGGCCACAATCCTCTACGCCCACCCCGAGGATTTCGTCGCCCGCGTCCGCGCCGCGATCCCTGAAAGCGGCATTGCCTCGATCGACGCCGACACCAGCGCCAGCCCGAAAAGCTGGCAGGCGGTGGTGACCGCCATCGGTGCCGCCAACGCCGCTGTCGACGACGTCTTCGAGGGCCGCGTCGCCAATGCCTTCGTCGCCTCACGTCCGCCCGGCCACCACGCCGAAAAGACCACGGCGATGGGCTTTTGCCTGTTCAACACCGCGGCGATTGCCGCGCGTTATGCGCAAAAGAAACACGGCGCCGAGCGCGTCGCTATCGTCGATTGGGATGTCCATCACGGCAACGGCACGCAGGACATCTTCTGGGACGATCCCTCGGTGCTCTATTGTTCGACGCACCAGATGCCGCTCTATCCCGGCACCGGCGCCAAGAGCGAAACCGGCGCCGGCAACATCGTCAACGCCCCGCTGGCGCCGCAGACCGGCTCGGACATGTTTCGCGATGCCTTGCTGTCGCGCGTCCTGCCGGCGCTCGACAATTTCGCGCCCGATCTGATCATCATTTCCGCAGGCTTCGACGCTCACCATCGCGACCCGCTGGCCGAGATCAACCTCAGCGAGGACGATTTCGACTGGGCGACAGGCCAGTTGCTGGAACGCGCCGGGCGCCACAGCGGCAACCGGCTCGTCAGCCTGCTTGAGGGCGGCTACGATCTGCAGGGACTGGCATTTTCGGTCGCCGCCCATGTCGGGCGGCTGATGAAGGGGTAAAGTATGGCTGGCGAAGCAAATGAAGACGTGAAGGCGATGAGCTTCGAGCAGGCACTCGACGCGCTGGAAAAGATCGTCGATGATCTGGAACGCGGCGACGTGCCGCTCGACCAATCGATCAAGATCTATGAGCGCGGCGAGGCGCTGAAGGCCCATTGCGACCGGCTGCTGAAGGCGGCCGAAGACAAGGTCGAGAAGATCAGGCTGTCGCGTGATGGCAAACCGGTGGGAACGGAGCCGCTCGACGCGGAGTAGTGGAATGGGGCGGGCATAAAGCAGATAGGAGTTCAAGCATGTGCAGAAACATCAAGACCCTGTTCAATTTCGAGCCGCCGGCGACCCATGACGAGATCCGCGACGCCGCCCTTCAATTCGTGCGCAAACTGAGCGGAACGACGCGCCCCTCGCAGCGCAACCAGGCAGCCTTCGACCGTGCCGTCGAGGCGATCGCCGAATCGGCGCATGAATTGCTGCATTCGCTGGAAACCACGCATCATCCGCGCAATCGTGAAGAGGTGGCGGCCAAGGCAAAAGCCAAATCGGCGCTCCGCTTCGCCTGAGGACATCCAGATGAGTTTCTTCCCCGGCAAGGACCCTGAGCCTGGCGATGCCTTCGCCAGCGACCAGATCGAGCTCATGGTCATTCCAAACGCCAAGGACATTGGCGGCTTCCAGGTTCGTCGCGCTCTGCCGACGGCAAAGCGGCGGCTGGTCGGTCCCTTCATCTTCTTCGACCGCATGGGGCCGGCGATCTTGCGCGCCGGCCAGGCGATGGATGTGCGCCCGCACCCGCATATCGGGCTTTCCACCGTCACCTATCTGTTCGACGGCAATATCAGGCACCGCGATTCGCTCGGCACCGAGATGGTCATCCAGCCCGGCGACGTGAATTTGATGACCGCCGGCCGCGGCATTGTCCATTCCGAGCGCACGCCCGAAGAACTGCGCGGCGCGCCGATGTCGGTCTCCGGCCTGCAGACATGGCTGGCTTTGCCCGACGGCAAGGAGGAAGTGGCGCCGGTGTTCGAGAACACGGCCGCGCTCCTTCTGCCCGAGATCGACGCCGAAGGTGTTTCCGGCCGCGTGGTGATCGGCGATTTCCAGGGACTGCGCTCGCCGGTAAGAGCCGACACCGAGACGCTCTACGCCGATCTGAGGCTGGCGCCCGGCGCCAGCGTCAAAATTCCCGCCGACGCCGAGGAACGCGCCATCTACACGCTGGACGGCGATGTCTCGATCTCGGGCGACCGTTTTCCGGCCGAACGGCTGCTGGTGTTCCGGCCTGGCGACGAGATCGTCGTGTCGTCCGAGCGCGGCGCCCATTTCATGCTCTTCGGGGGCGCTTCGCTCGGCTCTCCGCGCCACATCTGGTGGAACTTCGTCTCGTCGTCGAAGGAACGCATCGAACAGGCCAAGCAGGAATGGAAGACGGGCCGCTTCGATATCGTTCCTGGAGATGAGGAAGAGTTCATTCCGTTACCGGACAATTAACGTCAGCATCACCCGCGTCACTGACACGCATTTACATTCGGGCGACGCAGGCATATTTCGCCATGATCGACGCGCATCATAGCTGAGCAGGCCCTTAACAGTGAACGCAACGCTGCATACGCCGCTTCTCGACAAGGTCCGCATTCCAGCCGACCTGAAGAAGCTTGACGAAAGCGAGCTGCCGCAGCTGGCCTCGGAGCTGCGCGCCGAGCTGATCGATGCCGTCTCGCATACGGGCGGGCATCTCGGCGCTGGCCTAGGTGTCGTCGAACTGACGGTGGCGCTGCACTATGTCTTCAACACGCCGGAAGACCGCGTGATCTGGGATGTCGGCCACCAGGCCTATCCACACAAGATCCTGACCGGCCGCCGCGACCGCATCCGAACGCTCAGGCAAGAAGGCGGCCTGTCCGGCTTCACCCGTCGCGCCGAGAGCGAATACGACCCGTTCGGCGCCGCGCACTCCTCGACCTCCATTTCCGCTGGCCTCGGCATGGCCATGGCGCGCGACCTCTCCGGCGGCCACAACAATGTCATTGCCGTCATCGGCGACGGCGCCATGTCTGCCGGCATGGCCTATGAAGCCATGAACAACGCCGGCGCGCTCGATGCTCGCCTGATCGTCATTCTCAACGACAACGACATGTCGATCGCGCCGCCGACCGGCGCCATGAGCGCCTATCTGGCGCGGCTTGCCTCTGGCAAGACCTATCTTGGCCTGCGCGACTTCGGCAAGAAACTGACCTCCTATCTCGGCAAGCGTGCCGATCGCGCCATCAAGCGGGCGGTCGAGCATGCGCGCGGCTACGTCACCGGCGGCACGCTGTTCGAGGAGCTTGGCTTCTACCATATCGGCCCGATCGACGGCCACAATCTCGAGCATCTGATCCCGGTGCTGAAGAACGTCCGCGACCATGCCGACGGTCCGGTGCTGATCCATGTCGTGACCCAGAAGGGCAAGGGCTACGCGCCGGCCGAGGCTGCGGCCGACAAATATCATGGCGTGAACAAGTTCGACGTCATCACCGGCGCGCAGACCAAGGCCCCGGCCAATGCGCCGGCCTACACCAAGGTGTTTGCCGAAAGCCTGGTCCAGGAAGCCCGCCTGGACGAACGTATCGTCGCCGTCACCGCCGCCATGCCGAACGGCACCGGCCTCGATTTGTTCGGCGAAGCGTTTCCGACCCGGACCTTCGATGTCGGCATTGCCGAGCAACATGCCGTGACCTTCGCCGCCGGCCTCGCCAGCGAGGGCTACAAGCCCTTCGCCGCCATCTATTCGACCTTCCTGCAGCGCGCCTACGATCAGGTCGTCCATGATGTGGCGATCCAGAAACTGCCGGTGCGTTTCCCGATCGACCGCGCCGGTTTCGTCGGCGCCGACGGCGCCACTCATTGCGGCGCCTTCGACACCACCTTCCTGGCGACGCTGCCGGGCTTCGTGGTGATGGCGGCTGCCGACGAGGCGGAGCTTCGCCACATGGTGCGCACCGCCGCCTATTATGACGAAGGCCCGATCGCCTTCCGCTATCCGCGCGGCAATGGCGTCGGCGTCGACATGCCGGAGCGCGGCTCGGTGCTCGAAATCGGCAAGGGCCGCATCGTCAGGGAAGGCACCAAGGTGGCGCTTCTGTCCTTTGGCACAAGACTGCAGGACTGTCTTCTGGCGGCCGAGGAACTCGGCGCGGCCGGATTGTCGACAACGGTTGCGGATGCCCGTTTCGCCAAGCCGCTCGACGAGGATTTGATCCGCCGTCTTGCCCGCTCGCACGAAGTGCTGGTGACGGTGGAAGAGGGCGCTGTCGGCGGTTTCGCCAGCCACGTGCTGCAGTTCCTCGCCCATGAAGGCTTGCTGGAAAGCGGTCTGAAAGTTCGGCCGCTGGTGCTGCCGGACGAGTTCACCGACCACGCCAAGCCGGAAAAAATGTATGCCGATGCCGGGCTCGACGCGGCCGGCATCGTGCGCACCGTGTTCGTCGCGCTCGGCCATTCCGCGCGCGCGCAGCGCGCCTGAATCAAACCTCACGCAGCTGAAGCAGGTGCCTGTGCAAGCCTAACACTTTGTTAACGCTTCTCTTTGGCGTTTCGCTCACCGTCTCTTTTGGCCGTTTTTCAACGCCGCCCTGCTAGAACTGCCTCCAGGCAGGGAGTTAAAAACAATGCGAACGCTTCTGTGCGGCGCGGCCCTTTTGGCCGTCATCGCCCCGCCGGCCATGGCCGAGACGCGCTATGACCGCAAGCTCGAACAGGCGGTGGCAGGCATCGTCGCCCGCAAGATGGGCGATATCAGGGGCGCTTTTTCCTACAAGCAGGTGCCGCAGCTTGTCGTCGTGCCGGACGCACCAGTCGTTGCTGTCGAGCGCCCGCGCAAGCAGGCTTCAGATGACGGAAGCGACGGCCTGATGCCGGCCGTTGAACGGCAGGTCTCACGGACGATCTTCTAAAACCACATATCGCGCACGCAGCGCCCATCGCGCGGCAGGTCGTCATAAGTGTCCAGCCCGTCGAAATGGTCGATCGGCAGGTCGGCGACCGCCTCAGGCGGTGCCAGCCTGACATTGATGGCGATACGCGTGCGGCCGCTGTCGCTGCGGCGCAAACCGCGCCAGGCAAGCACACAGGCACATGTCGGGCAAAACAGGATTTCCAGCGACGGCGTCTCCTTGCCGGCGCGGGTGTAGGACTGCACAGGCCCCGCAAGCCGGATACGCTCGTCGACAAAGTCATAGGCCCAGAGTGTGCCATAGCGGCGGCAAAGCGTGCAATTGCAGGCCGTGATCGGGCCGGGATCGCCTTCCAGGGTCCAGTGGGCGGCGCCGCAATGGCAGGTTCCCGTCAGCATTCGTCTTCCTCCGCATTGCCTGAGCCTCTACATCTTGCCGGACTGGCTGCGCTATTCAACCGGGCGGACTGGCTTGCGGCCCGGGTCTCGACGTCCTCCTATGCCAATGTCCTTGCCTTCGCGGCCGGCTTTCGCCATGAAGGCCGATGAACTCCCCTCTGCCAGCCAGCACACGCCAGCGGCTCGACGAATTGCTCGTCCAGCGCGGCCTGTTTGCGAGCCGCTCGCGCGCCCGCGACGCGGTCGAGCGCGGCACCGTGACGGTCGACGGCGTGGTCGCCCGCAAGCCCGGCCAGACGGTTCTGCCGCACTGTCTCATCGTCATCGACGACCCGGCGCAGGGTTATGTCTCACGCGCGGCGCTGAAGCTGATCGCCGGGCTCGACCATTTCAGTCTCGATCCCGCGGGCAGTGAAGCCCTCGATATCGGCGCCTCGACAGGCGGCTTCACCCAGGTGCTGCTCGAACGCGGCGCGGCCCATGTCACTGCCATCGATGTCGGCCACGGCCAGATGCATCCCGGTGTCTCGTCCGACCCGCGCGTCACCGTGATCGAGGGCCTCAACGCTCGCGAGCTCGCGGCTGCCGATCTCGGCGGCCGTATCCCCGATTTCATCGTCTCCGATGTAAGCTTCATCTCGTTGAAACTGGCGATGCCACCGGCGTTGGCATTGGCACGGGACGGCGCTCGTGCGGTGTTTCTGGTCAAGCCGCAATTCGAGGCCGGCCGCGAGGCGATCGGCAAGGGCGGTCTTTTGAAAGACCCTTATGACGCCGCCCGTGTGGCCGGCTTGCTGCAGGAATGGCTCGAAGGCGTCCCTGGCTGGCGTACATTGGGCTTGCACATGTCGCCGATCGAAGGCGGGGACGGCAACCGCGAATTCCTGCTTGCCGGGATCAAGGATGCCGGGACCAAGGATGCCGGGACCAAGGACCGATGAGCACGGGCTTCACCATCAAGAGACTGGGTTCGCAGGGCGACGGCGTCGCCGAGACGGAGACCGGCGAGCTGTTCATTCCCTTCACCCTGCCCGGCGAGACCGTCACCGCCGCGCGCGAGAGGGATCGCGCCATGCTGATAGCGGTATTGGAGACGTCGCCGCTGCGTATCGATCCGGCCTGCCGGCATTTCACCGAATGTGGCGGCTGCGCCGTCCAGCATCTGCAAGCCGACGCTTACCAGCAATGGAAACGCGACAAGGTCGTGCATGCCTTGAAAGGTATTGCCGGCGACATCGGCGCCCTGGTGCCGTGTGCGCCACACACACGCCGCCGCGTCGTGCTTGCCGCCAGGCGCGCCGACACAGGCATGCTGCTTGGCTTCCATCGCCATCTGTCGCCGGAAATCATCCCCATCGAGGAATGTCCGATCTCGCTGCCGGAGATCGTTGCCGCGCTCGATCGCTTGAGGTCGGTCGCCGACCTGGTTTGCGCCACCACCAAATCGTTCCGGATGGCGGTCACTGTGACGGGCTCGGGGCTTGACGTCGCTGTCTATGAGTCGGGCAAGCTGGGCGAGAACCAGCGCCGGGTCGCCTCCAACTTCATCATGGCCAATGGCTTTGCCCGGCTTTCGATCGACGACGAGATTGTCATCGAGCCGAAAAAGCCGGTGGTCATGTTCGGCACCGTCGCTGTCGCCATACCGCCTGGCGCCTTCCTGCAGGCAACGCAAGCCGCCGAACAGACGATGGCCGATCTCGTTGGCGGACATCTGAAGCGTGCCAGGAAAGTCGCGGATCTTTTCGCCGGCTGCGGCAGCTTTGCGCTTCGGCTGGCGGCCAAATCCGAAGTCCACGCGGTCGAAGGCGACGCGGCAGCCCTTTCGGCGCTCGACCGCGGATCGCGCTTCGCCACCGGCCTGAAGCGGGTAACCGGCGAACGCCGCGACCTGTTCCGGCGGCCGCTGACGTTCAAGGAGCTGAATGCTTTCGATGGCGTCGTCTTCGACCCGCCGCGCGCCGGCGCCGAGGACCAGTCGAAGCAGATCGCCCGCTCGGATGTGCCGTTCGTCGCCGCCGTCTCCTGCAATCCGGTGACGCTGGCACGAGACCTGCGCATCCTGATTGACGGCGGCTACATCTTGAAGAGCGTCACGCCCATCGACCAGTTCCTGTGGTCGCCGCATGTCGAGGCCGTGGCGCTGCTGGAGAAGCCGAAACGGCGACGTTAATCCGCCGATTTTCACAAGGCCGTGCTTGAGTTTGCCGCCCCCCGCAAGACGTAGCCGGCTGGCAAACTAGCCTTCGCGAACGCTTTCGTACCCGGCCGCTTGTGCGGCCTTGATGAACTTACGGTCGAAGGACACAAATGCTGAGCAGTGCGAGGACTTGCCCAGATGGAGCGCATCGGCGAAATCCATTCCCGTCTCGGCTAGATCGACCGCGGAAGAGACCATCGCAGCATCCTCTATCTCGACAGTGGGAAGCCCGCCGAACACCCGCAGTGCATTGACGATCGAGGCCTGATCATAACCATAGCCGCTGCGCAGCACCCACTCAGCCGCCAGGATCACCGTGACGGCGACGAAAACGGGCTGACCGTCGATCAGCCGCCGGGCTCGCGGGGACTGCTCGGGATCGTCGTTCGTCAGATACCTGACGACAACGTTGGTATCAATCGCGAGCATGGCGCCGCCGTGCTTCAGCAAGGACGGCCGCGTCCATCTCCTCCAAGGTCTTCGGTCTGCCACTGTGCGGCAGGACACCAAAGACATCTTCTGGTCGTGTCGGGGCAAAGGCAGGCGCCGGTCTCAAAAGTACACCGTCCGGTGTGTCTTCGACCTGCAGGCGCGTGCCCGCGCCCCAGTCCCTCCGCTTGCGGATAGCGCTGGGCAGGATGACTTGTCCCTTGGTCGAGACGGTCGTTATAAGCTTTTCTATTGCACCCATTGCGGTATTACCCTTGTGTAAGACAAAGGTAAGATATCCCTGTGAGGGGAACTATTCAAGCCCGCCGACGTCTCCTCGCTCAAACCCTGGTGCCGCCGACCGTCATCTGGTTCATCCTGAGATGCGGCTGGCCGACGCCGACCGGCACGCCTTGTCCGGCCTTGCCGCACATGCCGATGCCGGTGTCGAGTTTCATGTCGTTGCCGATCATCGACACACGGTGCATGGCGTCCGGTCCGTTGCCGATCAGCATGGCGCCCTTGATCGGCTGCGTCACCTTGCCGTTTTCGATCATGTAGGCCTCGGTGCAGCCGAACACGAACTTGCCTGAGGTGATGTCGACCTGGCCGCCGCCGAAGGATACGGCATAGATGCCGTTCTTGACCGAGGCGATGATCTCATCCGGCTCCATGTCGCCCGCCGTCATATAGGTGTTGGTCATGCGCGGCATCGGCTGGTGCGCATAGCCTTCGCGCCGGCCGTTTCCCGTGGCTTTCATGCCCATCAGCCGGGCGTTCTGGCGGTCCTGCATGTAGCCGACAAGCTTGCCGTCCTCGATCAGCACATTGCGGGCCGAAGGCGTGCCTTCATCGTCGACGGTCAGCGAACCCCGCCGCTCCGGCATGGTGCCGTCATCGACCACGGTAACGCCCTTGGCGGCGACCTGCTGGCCGAGCAGGCCGGCAAAGGCGGAGGTCTTCTTGCGGTTGAAGTCGCCCTCCAGCCCATGGCCGACGGCTTCGTGCAGCATCACGCCTGGCCAGCCGCTGGACAAAACGATGTCGAACGTTCCGGCCGGCGCGGGAATGGCTTCGAGATTGACCAGCGCCTGCCTGAGCGCCTCCCTGGCCGCATGCTTCCAGGCGTCCTCGACCAGGAACTCGCCGAACGCCTTGCGCCCGCCCATGCCATAGGAGCCGCTTTCCTGGCGGTCGCCGTCGCCGACGACGACGGAAACGTTGATGCGGACCAGCGGGCGGATGTCGCGCACGATCTGGCCGTCGGCGCGCACGATCTCGACATGCTGCCAGGACGCCGCGAGCGAGGCCGTCACCTGGCGCACGCGCGGGTCCTCGGCGCGCAGCCATGCGTCGATTTCCTGCAACAGCTTGGCCTTGACCTCGAAGGAGGGCGAGGGGATCGGGTTCTCCTCGCCATAGAGATGGCGGTTGGTGCGCGCGGGTGCCGCGGCAAGCGTGCCGGAATAGCCGCCCCTGACTGTCGAGACGGCGTCGGCGGCGCGCAGCAGCGACGCCTCCGAAAGATCGCTGGAATGAGCGTAGCCGCTGGCCTCGCCGGCCACGGCGCGCAGGCCAAAACCCTGGTCGGTGTTGAAATTGGCGGTCTTCAGCCTGCCATTGTCGAACATCAGCGCTTCGCTCTCGCTGTATTCGAGGAACAGTTCGCCGTCGTCGGCGCCGTTCAGTGTGTCGGCGACGATCCGCTTGATGCGATCATCTGAAATGTCGAATTGGCCGGTCAGGCTGTTCATGGCAGGTCCGCTCACAGGAGGAATGGTGTTGCCACGATGTAGGCGCGAAGACGCGCCTGCACAATCCGCAATGACGATCCGCAGCAGGTAGGAGCGGGTAGCCCCGCCCCTGAACATGACATCCATCTTGAAGTTCGACCCGTCACCCGAAAAGGCCTTCACCCAGCGATATTTCTTGTTCCATTCATTGGCCTGGTCGGCCGTGAAGGGGTCGGTATAGCCCGAGGAGAACTGGATCGACTTGCACTTCTCATGGTTTTCGCAGCCATAGAAGTAGATGACATATTTCATGCCCTGAAGCCGGCCCGAGACCATCGGATCGCCCCGTCGTCCTTGTCCATCTTGGCCGAGCCATAGCCTTTCGCAAGCTCGAAAATGACGGCCGGATCGGGCGCCGTGATGATTTCGGAATCCTCGGCAAAGGCGACGGAAACGGCGCCGGTCAGGATCAGACCGGTCGACAAAAGCAAAGAACAAGCACGCATGATGACCCCCACAGCCAAAGATCAAACCCGTGGGAATTGTGAGGAAAGACGGTTTCGCAAGCATCAAGCTCAGGGCAGGGCGGCAAAACCGTCGGCGAAGCCCTTGAGGTCGACGGGGATGCCGATGCCTTCTTCCGGCGTCTGGAAGACGATGAAGGTGGCCGACGTCCCGGTCTTCAGCGTATCGAGCAGCGGCTTTTCGAGAATGACCTCGGCATAGCAGCCGTCCTGGAAGCAGCGCACGAAATAGGCGCGGCCGATATCCTTGCCGTCGACATTGAGGCCCAGGCCATTGGGCAGCAAAACGCCGAGCGGCGCCAGCACGCGCAGGATCTCGGCCTTGTTGTCGGCGGTGCGCAGGACGACGACGGACAGTCCCATTTCCGGGCGATCCTCGGCAACGACGTTCTGCATCATCACGCATTGTTCCGAGGTGGCGCCGGCCGGCGTGTCGCAGATGATCGACCACGCGCCATGCGTTGACTTGACCGTGCCGCTGGGCTGCGCTGCATTGGCGACGCCGGTTGCGGACGAGCCGATACCGATCAGGGCGGCGAGAAAAACGACCTTCGCCCCGCTTCTCGAAAGCCAAGCGCTTTTCGAATGCCAGGCGCTCTTCGAATGCCAGGCGTTTCTCGAAAGCCAAGAGGTCATGACGGCTCCATTGCGAATCACGGCACTTTAAGCCGCGCCAAGGCCAAGTAAAGGATAGGGCGACCGCCGGTCAGCCCCGGCAGGCGCAATAATGCGCTTTTCCCTAGCAAATTCGCCCGAATTGCGACCGTCGGGCGCATTCCGGACACAAGCCCGCATAGCCTGTCTGTCGACGACCCGCGCGGGCACGAGGCCGTCGAAACAGCGCGGCAGCACTTGCGCGCAAAAATGCCGCACGGTTTCGCCCGCTCCTTTCTTGCGGAGGGAAATAGAGTATGGTTTGAACCACCCTTGGGACTGTCCGGGATTCCCATCCCGGCATTGTTCGATATTCTTGCGTCGCGATCGCGAGGAACCGGGAGATGAAGAGGGCGATGAGAAAATTCCCAGCAAGCGCCAAATTGATGGCAACGGCAGGCGCCGCCGCCGCATTTTTCGCCGGTGCCTCCGCCCATGCGGCCCAGCCGCAGCCGTGGGAGATGACTTTTCAGCCGCCGGCGACAGACATGATGCGGCAGATCGAGTGGTTCGGGAACTACACGATGTGGTTCGTCGTCCCGATCACTGCTTTGGTTCTGGCGCTTCTCGCCTGGTGCATCTTCAGGTTCCGCGCCAGCAAAAACCCGGTTCCGTCCAAGACCAGCCACAACACGCTGATCGAGATCATCTGGACAGTCGGGCCGGTCGTCGTCCTGCTGTTCATCGCCATTCCCTCGTTCCAGTTGCTGACGGCGCAGTACACGCCGCCGGAAGAGGCCAAGCTGACCGTCAAGGTAACGGGCAATCAGTGGAACTGGGACTATGAGTACCAGACCGAGAACACGCTCTCCTTCAACTCAGCCATCCTGCAGGACGCCGACCGCGCCGCGATCGGCAAGGAAGACCGCAAGGTCTATCCGCGCCTGCTGGCGGTCGACAACGAGCTGGTCGTGCCGGTCAACACCATGACGCGCGTCCTGGTTACCGCAGCCGACGTGATCCATTCCTTTGCCGTTCCGGCCTTCGGCATCAAGATGGACGCGGTTCCCGGCCGCACCAACGAGACGTGGTTCAAGGCGGAAAAGGAAGGCATCTATTACGGCCAGTGCTCGCAGCTCTGCGGCAAGGACCATGCCTTCATGCCGATCGCCGTCCGCGTCGTATCCGACGCGCAGTACAAGACCTGGCTGGCAGCAGCCAAGACCGACCTCCCCGGCGCCAACAAGGCGCTGATGGCCGAGGTCGACGGTACCAACAAGGTAGCGGCCGCCGGCAATTGATGCCGCGGGTTAGCAAGAATTAGGGAACGGAGCCGACCATGGCAGAAGCTGCAGCTCACGACGACCACGACCACAAGCCCTATCATGGCTGGGTCCGGTGGGTGTACTCCACCAACCACAAGGACATCGGCACGCTCTACCTGATCTTCGCGATCTTCGCGGGCATCGTCGGCGGCGCGCTTTCGGTCGTCATCCGCATGGAGCTGCAGGAGCCGGGCATCCAGATCTTCACCGGTCTGGCGCAGATGGTCTATGGCATGAACGGCGATGCCGCCATCGACGGCGGCAAGAGCATGTACAACGCCTTCGGCACCGCGCACGCGCTGATCATGATCTTCTTCATGGTCATGCCGGCGCTGATCGGCGGCTTCGCCAACTGGATGGTGCCGATCATGATCGGCGCGCCTGACATGGCCTTCCCGCGCATGAACAACATCTCGTTCTGGCTGCTCCCGCCGGCCTTCCTGCTGCTCATCGCTTCGGCTTTCATGCCGAGCGCGCCCGGCGCCTATGGCGTTGGCGGCGGCTGGACGCTCTATCCGCCGCTGTCGACCTCCGGCCAGCCCGGGCCGGCCATGGATCTGGCGATCCTGTCGATCCACATTGCCGGCGCGTCCTCGATCCTCGGCGCCATCAACTTCATCACCACCATTTTCAACATGCGCGCGCCGGGCATGACGCTGCACAAAATGCCGCTATTTGCCTGGTCGGTTCTGATCACCGCCTTCCTGCTGCTCTTGTCGCTTCCGGTTCTGGCCGGTGGCATCACCATGCTGCTTACCGACCGCAATTTCGGCACCACCTTCTTCGCCCCGGATGGCGGCGGCGATCCGATCCTGTTCCAGCATCTGTTCTGGTTCTTTGGTCACCCCGAAGTGTACATCCTGATCCTGCCGGGCTTCGGCATCATCAGCCACATCGTCTCGACCTTCTCGAAGAAGCCGGTGTTCGGCTATCTCGGCATGGCCTACGCCATGGTCGCGATCGGCGCCGTCGGCTTCATCGTCTGGGCGCACCACATGTACACGACCGGCCTGTCGCTCGACACGCAGCGCTACTTCGTCTTCGCCACCATGGTCATCGCAGTACCGACAGGCGTGAAGATCTTCTCTTGGATCGCGACGATGTGGGGCGGCTCGATCTCGTTCAAGACGCCGATGCTGTGGGCGCTGGGCTTCATCTTCCTGTTCACGGTCGGCGGCGTCACCGGCGTCCAGCTCGCCAACGCCGGTCTCGACCGCTCGCTGCATGACACCTATTTCGTCATTGCCCACTTCCACTATGTGCTGTCGCTGGGTGCGGTCTTCGCCATCTTCGCCGGCTGGTACTACTGGTTCCCCAAGATGACCGGCTACATGTACTCGCCGGTGATCGCCAACACCCACTTCTGGGTCACCTTCGTCGGCGTCAATTTGATCTTCTTCCCGCAGCATTTCCTCGGCCTGGCCGGCATGCCGCGCCGCACCATCGACTATCCCGACGCGTTCGCCGGCTGGAACATGGTGTCGTCCTACGGCTCCTATATATCGGCCGTCGGCGTGGTGATCTTCCTCTATGGCGTGTTCGAGGCCTTCCAGAAGAAGCGCGTCGCCGGCGCCAATCCGTGGGGCGAGGGTGCAACGACGCTCGAATGGCAGCTGCCTTCGCCGCCGCCCTTCCACCAGTGGGAACAGCTGCCGAAGATCAAGTAAGGCAGCCCGAATACGAAACCGCCGGCCCGCCGGCGGTTTCGGCCAACGGAATGATTGGACTTATGTACGCATGGCCCTTGTCGACGACCCAATGATTGACGAAGCGGGCTTTCGCATGTCGGAAGCCACGTCGGGCGATTTCTTCGCCCTGCTGAAGCCGCGCGTCATGTCGCTGGTGGTGTTCACGGCCTTTGTCGGCATGGTCGCTGCGCCCGTGACCATCAACCCGCTGCTGGCGGTGATCGCCATCCTGGCCATTGCCATCGGCGCCGGCGCCTCGGGTGCGCTCAACATGTGGTACGACGCCGACATCGACGCGGTGATGAGCCGGACCGCCGGCCGCCCGGTACCGTCCGGCCGTATCCTGCCCGGCGAAGCCCTGAGCTTCGGCCTTGTGCTTTCGGTGCTGTCGGTGATGACGCTGGGCGTGCTGGTCAACTGGCTGTCGGCGGCGCTGCTTGCCTTCACCATCTTCTTCTACGCCGTCGTCTATACGATGTGGCTGAAGCGCTCGACGCCGCAGAACATCGTCATCGGCGGTGCCGCCGGCGCCATCCCGCCGGTCATCGGCTGGGCCGCGGTGACCGGAACAGTGAGCCTGGAAAGCCTCGTCCTGTTCCTGATCATCTTCCTGTGGACGCCGCCGCACTTCTGGGCGCTGGCGCTGTTCAAGTCCGACGACTACGCCAAGGCTGGCATCCCGATGATGCCGAACGTTGCCGGCCAGGCCTCGACCCGCCGCCAGATCTTTGCCTACGCCCTGATCCTGGCGCCGATCGGTGTGCTGCCCTGGGTGCTCGGTTTCACCACCGCCTTCTATGGCGTCGCATCAGTGGCTCTCGGCGCCGGCTTCGTCTGGTATGCCTGGAAAGTGCTGTGCATGACCGATAGCGACCGCGTCATGAAGCCGGCCAAGGCTCTGTTCGCCTATTCGCTGCTCTACCTCTTCGCCATCTTCGCCATCTATCTTGCCGACTGTGTCGTCGGTCGCGCTTTGGCCATCGGTGGAGCATGACCATGATCGACAAGAAGCTTGAACTGGTCACGCTGACCGAAAGCCAGAAGAAGGCGCGGCGCAACCGTTCGGCGGCGATCGGCGTCGCGCTGGCGATTCTGGTCGTCATCTTCTACGTCGCGACCATCGTGAAATTCGGCCATACCGGATGAGGCCGATGATGACCCGCCAGACCGTGACCGATCCCAGGAAGAAGAACACCAACCGCGTCGTCGCCGCCGTCTGCGTCGCCTTCTTCGGCGGCATGATCGGCATGGCCTACGCCGCGGTGCCGCTCTACAAGATGTTCTGCCAGGCCACCGGCTATGGCGGCACCACGCAGCGCGCCGAAAAGCAATATGCCGGCCGCATCCTCGACCGTGACATCACCGTGCGCTTCGACGCCAACACCAACGGCATTCCGTGGCAGTTCCAGCCGGTCGCCCGTTCGGTCACCATCAAGATCGGCGAGACCACGCAGGCGCATTACAGCGCCACCAACAAGTTCGACCGCGCCGTTACCGGCCGCGCCACCTTCAACGTGCAGCCGGAACTGGCGGGCCCCTACTTCAACAAGGTCGAGTGTTTCTGCTTCACCGACACGACGCTGAAGCCCGGCGAGACGCTGGACATGCCGGTCGTGTTCTATGTGGATCCCGATATCGTCAACGTGCCGGAACTGAAGGACTTGAACACGATCACCCTGTCCTACACCATGTTCCCGGTCCAAAAGAACAAGCCGGTGGCGTCATCGACGCCGAACAGCAGCAGCAAAGTTTCAGATACCGAAGCAAATCTCGGGGGTTGATATGGCAGACGCGCACGCAAAACCACAACACGACTACCATCTCGTCAACCCGAGCCCGTGGCCCTTCCTGGGGTCGATCGGCGCGCTGGTGACTGCAGTCGGCGGCGTCGCCCTGATGCAGTATCTCAAGAACGGCGATTTTCCAATTTTCGGCCACAACATCGCCAATCCATGGCTGTTCTTCATCGGCCTGGTCATCGTCCTCTACACGATGTTTGCCTGGTGGTCGGACACCATCAAGGAAGCGCATGAGGGCCACCACACGCGCGTCGTGTCGCTGCATCTGCGCTACGGCATGATCATGTTCATCGCTTCGGAAGTGATGTTCTTCGTTGCCTGGTTCTGGGCCTATTTCGATGCCAGCCTGTTTCCGAGCGAAGTGCAGAATTACGCCCGCACCGCTTTCACTGGTGGCGTCTGGCCGCCGAAGGGTCTCGAAGTCCTCGATCCCTTCCATCTGCCGCTCTACAACACCATCATCCTGCTTCTGTCGGGCACCACGGTGACATGGGCGCACCATTCGCTCATCCATGGCGACCGCAAGGGCCTGATCAACGGCCTGGTGCTAACCGTCGGCCTCGGCATGCTGTTCACCATGGTGCAGGCCTACGAGTACATGCACGCTCCGTTCGGCTTCAAGGATTCCATCTACGGCGCCACCTTCTTCATGGCGACCGGCTTCCATGGCTTCCACGTCATCATCGGCACCATCTTCCTGCTGGTCTGCCTGATCCGCGCCTGGAAAGGCGACTTCACGCCCAAGCAGCATTTCGGCTTCGAGGCGGCTGCTTGGTACTGGCACTTCGTCGACGTGGTCTGGCTGTTCCTGTTCGCATCGATCTACGTCTGGGGATCGGTCGGCGCGGTGATCGAAGGCCACTGACGGCTTTCACCGAACCGACAAATCAGAAGGGCGGTCGCGGCAACGCGGTCGCCTTTCGTCTTTTCGGCGCCCATCAATGGCCAACGGATTCGGCTGGTCGGGCTGGCTGCTTCAATTGGTCGACTGGACCGATGGCTGCATTGGGGTTACCGACTGCGACATGGACCAAATCTGGACTATGGTGCCGGATGGAACGCTGATCGAAATCGAGCCGTAAAGCATGACTATCCATGAGTGAAGATAGGGCGATCTGGCCACCCATCGAGCCGATCTCGGCCGGCCTGCACGGACGCTGCCCGCGCTGCGGCGAAGGACGGCTGTTTTCCGGCTTCCTCACCGTCGGCAAGCGCTGCAACAATTGCGGCCTCGACTATTCCTACGCCGATGCCGGCGACGGCCCGGCGGTGTTCGTCATCCTGATCATCGGCTTCATCGTCGTGGGGCTGGCGCTGTGGGTGGAGGTCACGCTGAGCCCGCCGCTCTGGCTGCATTTCATCATCTGGATACCGCTGGCCGTGGGACTGTGCCTGACGGCGCTGAGGTTGATCAAGGGGGTGCTGCTGACGCTTCAATACGCCAACAAGGCGGCCGAAGGCCGCCTGGACCAGGGGCAATGAGCGAGGCGCTGACGAAGCCCGCCGGCCGCTCGCGGCCGAAGACGGCATTGCTGCTCGGCCTCGGCCTGGTGGTGTTCGTCATCCTGCTCGGGCTTGGCACATGGCAGGTGCAGCGCCTGTACTGGAAGGAAGCCCTTCTGCAGACCATCGACCAGCGCACCCATTCAGCGCCGCAGCCGCTGGCGGACGTCGAGAAGGAATTCGCTGCCACCGGTGATGTCGACTACACGCCGGTCACCGTCAGCGGGACGTTCCTGCACTCCGGCGAGCGGCATTTCTACGCCACATGGGAGGGCGACGCCGGCTTCAACGTCTATACCCCGCTGGCCCTCGACGATGGCCGCTATGTCCTGATCAACCGCGGCTTCGTTCCCTATGATCTCAAGGATGCCGCCAAGCGCCCGCAAGGGCAGGTGACCGGCAAGGTCACGGTCACCGGCCTGGCGCGCAACCCGCTGCCGGCCAAGCCGTCGATGATGCTGCCCGACAATGACGTGGCCAAGAACATCTTCTATTGGAAGGACCGCGATGCCATGGCGGCGAGTGCCGGCCTGCCGGCGCGTGCCGTGCTGGTGCCGATCTTCATCGACGCCGACAAGACGCCGAACCCGGGCGGGCTGCCGGTCGGCGGCGTCACCATCATCGACCTGCCGAACTCTCATCTGCAATATGCCTTCACCTGGTTTGGCCTGGCGGCGGCTCTTGCCGCGGTTCTGATCGTCAGGCTGCGCCGTCCGGCAAAGACTGAATGATCCAGAGCATGATCCCGAAAACTGGGAACCGGTTTTTCGGACAAGATCATGCTCCAACAAAGAGTTGGATCAGGTTGACCATTCAACCTGATCTCAACTGCCCTTGACAGGGCAGGGGTGCACACCTCATTTCGCGTCACGATACGATCAACCGATCTGGAATCATGCTGCAGACCGCCACAAAACCACCGCTGACGATCCGGCTCTGCCAGCCGCGCGGCTTTTGCGCCGGCGTCGACCGCGCGATCCAGATTGTCGTGCTGGCGTTGAAGAAATACGGCGCGCCGGTTTATGTCCGCCACGAGATCGTTCACAACCGCTATGTCGTCGAAGGCCTGCAAAGCCTTGGCGCGGTTTTCATCGAGGAACTCTCGGAAATCCCGGCCGAGCACCGCAAGTCGCCGGTTGTCTTCTCGGCCCACGGCGTGCCGAAATCGGTGCCGGCCGACGCCAAGGCACGCGAGCTCTTCTATCTCGACGCCACCTGCCCGCTGGTGTCCAAGGTGCACAAGCAGGCGATGCGCCATCAGCGGCTCGGCCGCCATGTGCTTTTGATCGGCCATGCCGGCCATCCCGAAGTGATCGGCACCATGGGCCAGCTGACGGAAGGCGCCGTCACGCTGATCGAGACCGAAGCCGACGCTGGGACCTTTGCCCCCGCCGACCCGGAAGCGCTCGGCTTCGTAAGCCAGACAACGTTGTCGGTCGAAGACACTGCCGGCATATTGCGGGTGCTGCAGGAGCGCTTCCCGCAACTGCATGCACCGGCCGCCGAATCGATCTGCTACGCCACCACCAACCGCCAGGAAGCGGTCAAGGAAACCGCCGCCGGCGCCGATCTCTATCTGATCGTCGGTGCGCCCAATTCCTCCAATTCGCGCCGTCTTGTCGAAGTGGCGGAGCGCGCCGGCGCCACCATGTCGCTTCTCGTACAGCGCGCCGCCGAAATTCCGTGGAATGACTTCACAAACATCTCGACGCTCGGCCTGTCTGCCGGCGCGTCGGCGCCGGAGATCATCGTCGACGAGATCATCGACGCCTTCCGCCAGCGCTTCGAGGTGACCATCGACCTGGCGATCACGGCCACCGAAACGGAGGATTTTCCAGTCATGCGGGTTCTGCGCGATGTCGAACTGACGCGGGCCGACATGGCCTTCGTCAACGGAGCCGCGTGAAGAGCCCATGGCGGTCTACACCGACGTCAATGAGGGCGAACTCGGCGCGTTCCTGAGGGCATATCCTGTCGGCGAACTCTTGTCCTACAAGGGTATCGCCGAAGGCACGGAGAATTCGAATTTCCTGCTGCACACCTCAAGCGGCTCTTACATACTGACGCTCTACGAGAAGCGCGTCGACAAGGCCGACCTGCCGTTCTTCCTCGGCCTGATGGGCCATCTCGCCCGCAAAGGCATTTCCTGCCCGCTGCCGGTGACCGCGCATGACGGCACCGTCATCGGCACGCTGGCCGGCCGTCCCGCGGTCATCATCACCTTCCTCGAAGGCCTGTCGCTGCGGCGGCCGACAGCGGCGCATTGCGCCGAGGTCGGCAAGGCGCTCGCCGCCCTGCATTTGGCCGGGCAGGATTTTGCGATGACGCGTGACAACGCACTGGCCATCGAGGGCTGGCGCAAATTGTGGAACGCCTCGCGCGACCGAGCCGACGAGGTCGAGCCGGGACTGGCGGCCGAGGTCGACGCCGATTTCGCGGATTTCGAACGCCATTGGCCGCAGGGCCTTCCTGCCGGCATCATCCATGCCGATCTGTTTCCCGACAATGTCTTCTTCCTCGGCGAGAAACTGTCCGGCCTCATCGACTTCTATTTCGCCTGCCACGACCTCTACGCCTATGACGTCGCCACCTGTCTCAACGCCTGGTGTTTCGAGAAGGATTTCTCCTTCAACCTGACCAAAGGCACGGCGCTGCTGGCCGGCTATCGGAGCGTGCGGCCTTTGAGCGATGGCGAGAAAGCAGCGCTGCCGATGCTTTCGCGCGGTTCGGCGCTGCGCTTCATGCTGACCCGGCTCTATGACTGGCTGACGGTTCCAGAGGGCGGGCTGGTCATGAAGCGCGATCCGACCGAATATATCCGCCGCATGCGCTTCCACCGCGCGATCAGGTCGCCTTCGGAATACGGACTGACATGACCAAGCAGGTTGAAATCTTCACCGACGGCGCCTGCTCGGGCAATCCCGGTCCCGGCGGCTGGGGCGCCATCCTGCGCTTCAACGGCAAGACCAGGGAATTGTCGGGCGGCGAGGCCGAGACGACCAATAACCGCATGGAGCTGCTGGCCGCCATCTCGGCGCTGAATGCGCTGAAGGAGCCGTGCGCCGTCGAGCTTCACACCGACAGCAAATATGTCATGGACGGTATCTCCAAATGGATCCATGGCTGGAAGAAAAACGGCTGGAAGACCGCCGACAAGAAGCCGGTCAAGAACGGTGAACTGTGGCAGGCGCTGGATGAGGCCAATCGGCGCCACAAGGTGACCTGGAACTGGGTCAAGGGCCATGCCGGCCACACCGAGAACGAACGCGCCGACGAACTCGCAAGGGAAGGTATGGCGCCGTTCAAGAGGGGCTCAGCCAAACCTGCGGCGCCGAAAGTGGCGCTGAAGCCGGCGGCATCCGAGAAGCAGCCGGCGCCACGGGCACGGCGCTCGACCCAAAGCTATTGAGCTCAAGCTATCGGCAGGGGATCTCACTCATGCCGATCGTATACTACATCACCCATCCCCAGGTTCAGATCGATGCCAACGTTCCCGTGCCGCACTGGGGGCTGTCCGAGATCGGACGGGCTCGAGCATCAGCCATGCTCGAGCAGCCATGGGTCGGGTCGATCCGGCGGGTCGTCTCGTCGGCCGAACGCAAGGCGATCGAAACCGCCGAGATTCTTGGCAAACACCTCGGCCTCGCGGTCGAGGTGCGGGAGCGCATGCATGAGAACGATCGGTCGGCAACCGGCTTCCTGCCGCCGCCGGAGTTCGAGGCGGTCGCCGACCAGTTCTTCGCCAACCCGCACAAAAGCATCCGCGGCTGGGAGCGGGCCATCGATGCCCAGCAACGCATTGTCAGCGAGGTCGAAACGGTGCTGAGTGCTGCCGATGGCGGCGACATTGCCTTCGTCGGCCATGGCGGCGTCGAACATTGCTGCTGCTCTCGCTCAGCGGCCGCGCAATCAGCCGCGCCGCTGACCAGCCGGCCGGCGGTGGTAATTACTTCGCCTATGATGTCGGGACGCGCCGCGTCGTCCACGGCTGGCGGCCGATAGACAGTCTGGCGCCGCGCTAAAGCGGATGTCAGGAGATCATCGACACCGTAGCGGCGATGAAGCCGCGCGCGACCAGCGGATAGAACCTGTCCTCAGCGGATCAGCAGGGCCGTGCCGTAGAGGCCGAGCGCGAACACCGTGTGCGAGATCACGTTGAAGGCGCGGATCTGCATCGCGTTGGGGCGCTTTGACGCAGCCCAGCCGGCGCCCATGCCGGGCGCCAGCAGGAACCAGCCGGCGCCGATGGTGACCATGCCGAGGATGAAGGCCGGCAGGAAGGTCGGCGTGTCCAGCCATGCCGTGCCCACCAGCGCCACCAGGATGAAGCCGTAGACGATGCCGGTGACATAGTGGAAAGCCCAGCCCAGCGCCTGCTCATGCGCATAGGGTGCGGCTTGGGCGATATCGTCGTGGAAAACCTTGCCTTCCCTAAGGTGCCAGACCCAGCGGCCGGGCGGCCCCCAGTTCGGCCGCGGCTGGCTGAGCGCCAGATGCAGGAACAGCGCCCAAAGATCCATCAGCACCGTGGCGCCGATGCCGATCGCAATGCTGCGCCAGATGATGTCAAACATCGTCGATNCATCGTCGATGTCCCCCAAAGCAGGCAATCCGGCTGGAAGCGCGTGGTCGTCAGGCCATGGCGCTCATGAGCCGAGGCGGCCGCCGCGGTTTAGAGCTGGCTCAGAATGTGAGCGGCACCCGATGTGTCGACTCCTGGCTTGGTTTCGACATTGAGCGCCGTGACCTTGCCGTTGTCGACGATCATCGAGAAGCGCTTCGAGCGCAATCCCATGCCGCCGCTGGAATAGTCGGAGTCGAGGCCGATCGACCTGGCGAAGTCGCCATTGCCGTCGGCGAGATAGAGGATCTTGCCTTGACCGCCGGTGAAATTCGCCCAGGCGCCCATGACATGGACATCGTTGACGGACACGACGGCGATGGTGTCGACGCCGCGGGCCAGGATGGCATCGTGGTTCTCGAGATAGCCCGGCAGATGATTGTTGCTGCAGGTCGGCGTGAAGGCGCCTGGAACGCCGAACAGCACGACCTTCTTGCCCGCGAAAATCTCGGCCGAGGTGATCACCTTGGCGCCGTCGGCGGTCATTTCCTTGAAGGTCGCATCGGGCAGTTTGTCGCCAACGGCAATCGTCATGATGGTCCTCGTGTGAAAAGCAGGGAAGGTTTCTTGCGATAGCGAAATCGGGCATCTCCCGCAACCGCCGACAAGGCCTGGATCAAGGGAAAGCCTGGATCGGGTTCCGTATCAGGGGAACGGCAGAACGCCCTCGACCGCGCCTTCGGCACTTGTCAGGGTGTAATACAACCCGCCATCGGTCGGTGTCGTCGACGGCCGGTCGAGGATCGGAATGGTAAATACCAGCCGGCCGTCCTTTTCGCTGCGTGCAGGCGCCCCGAACATATAGTCGCGTCCCCCGGCGACGAAGAAATCCGCCGCCTCCGGATCTCCGGGAAAAGTCGCCTCGACGATCAGCGTCTCATGGTCGCCCGGCAGCACCTTGATCCCGAAATCGGGCTTGGCAGGCGCGGGCAAGGTGGCGAGTGCAGCCTTCACCAGCGCCGCATCCTCGGCATTGTCGGGATCGGCGGCGGGATCGACGCTCAGCCGCGTCTGCACCGGAATACAGATCGTCTCGCAAATGCCAAGAAAGATGTCGGCATCGATGACGGCCGCATCCCCAGGCGACGACAAAGTGAACGTCACCGGCAGCGAGACCGGATGGTTGTAGCCGGCCCATTTGCCGTAGCCGTCGTCATGGCGCTGCGGCGGCGGGAAGGAAAACGCCGCATCGGTGATGTTGGTGCTGGCCGAAACGTCGATCTGCGGCGGCACGCCGGCGTCGCCCGGATCACGCCAATAGGTCTTCCAGCCGGGCTTGAGCGCGATGTCGAGCACGCCATGGATGCGACCGGCCTCGTCGGCCTTGCCTGATGTCACCAGCCGCACCTTACCGCCTTCGCTGTTGTACCAGTCGGAAGACGAGGCGGCGGCGGGAATAGCTGCTCCGCATCCGATGGCGGCGCCGAGCAGCAGGATTTTCAAGCTTTGCATGGCGTTGATTTGATCGTCAGTTCACGGCCGCGCAATGTTTTCATGGCGCTCTGCGTATCATATTTGCGTGACCTTCGGGCAAGGAACAGTTGGCTTCAAGCAATCGGCCGAGTGAAGTTCGCAGTCAAGATTCCGTTGTTTCAACCGTTGGGCTTTGGCCGAATCGCACGCGGCGCATCTTTTCCGCGTCCCGGAAACGCGTTACGCTCCAGTGCATGGACTTGTTGCGCCACAAAAAGACAGCCGGTGGACGCGGCTTTCTTGACGACCAGTTCCTGATTGCCATGCCCGGCATGAAGGACGATCGCTTCACGCGCTCGGTCATCTACATCTGCGCGCACAGCGATGAAGGCGCCATGGGCCTGATCATCAACCAGACGCAACAGATGCTGTTTCCCGATCTTCTGGTGCAGCTCGGCATCATGAACGAGCAGGAGGCGATCAGGCTGCCGGCGCAGGCTCGCGACTTCGTCGTGCGCAATGGCGGCCCCGTCGACCGTAGCCGCGGCTTCGTCCTGCACTCGGGCGACTACCGGGTGGAATCCTCGCTCACCGTCTCCGACGATATCTGCCTGACCGCGACGGTCGACATATTGCGCGCCATCTCGTCCGGCCGCGGCCCGCGGCGCGCGTTGATGGCGCTCGGCTATTCCGGCTGGGGCGCCGGCCATCTGGAAACCGAGATCGCCGAGAATGGCTGGCTGACCTGTCCGGCCACGCCGGAGCTTCTGTTCGACGCCGACATCGAGCGCAAATACGACCGCATCCTGGCATCGATCGGGATTGATCTGGCGCATTTGAGCCTGGCCGCGGGGCACGCCTGAGGCCTCGCCTCGCCGACGTTCCGCCGAACCTTCGCGACTAGCCGAAGCCGCCCGCCACTTTCGTCATCCTAGGGTCTGCGCTGCGTCGCTGCGCTCCTTGCTTCGCCCTAGGATGACGAAGGCGCGGTCGCTTCAGCTAATTTTCGGGGTTCATTCCAATGTAACCACGCGCCTGCACGACGCATGCCTCACCCATCACGCCTGCGTCATCGGGTACTGCTCTTTCAACGCCTTCAGCACCTGGTCGCCTGGCATCGGCGCGCCGAACATGAAGCTTTGCACATATTCGCAGCCCATCTGGCGCAATTCCAGCGCATCGCTTTCGTCGGAAATGCCCTCGGCCACCACCGACAGGCCGAGTTCATGCGCCATGTTGACCATGGATTTGAGCAGCACCGCCCGCTTCGGCGTCGCGTCGTCGACGAAGCTCTTGTCGATCTTGATGGTGTCGAAGGGGAAGCGGGTCAGATAGGCGAGCGAGGAATAGCCGGTGCCGAAATCGTCCAGCGACAGGCCGATGCCGAGCTGTTTGAGCTTGGTCAGCACATGCGAGGTTTGCTCTGGATTGTCCATGACCAGCGATTCGGTAAGTTCGAGCCGGAAGCAGCGCGGCTTCAGATTGGCGCGCGCGATGACCGAGCGGACATCGCTGACCAGGTCGCGGCGGATCAGCTGGCGGCTGGACAGATTGACCGACACCGACAGCGGCGTGTCGCCGATCTGCTTTTGCCAGCCGGCGAGGTCCTCGGCCGCCTGCTGCATGGCAAACAGCCCAAGCTGCACGATCAGGCCGCAGCTTTCGGCGACCGGAATGAAATCGCCCGGCGGGATCATGCCGCGGCGCGGATGGTCCCAACGCAGCAGCGCTTCGAAGCCGGCAATGCTGCCATCCTCCAGCCGCACGATCGGCTGGTAGGCAAGGGTGAATTCGCGCCGCTCGATGGCGCGGCGCAGATCGGATTCGAATTGCAGCCGGTCGGTGCCGACGGTGCGGAAGGCCGGCCGGAACGGTTCGATCCTGTCGCCGCCGAAGCGCTTGGCCTGGTGCATGGCAAGCTCGGCGTCCTTGACCATGTCTTCTGCCGAAGTCTGCGCCGAGGTCCAGGTGATCAGGCCGATCGAGGCAGTCAGCACGATCTCGCGCTTGGCGAAGGTGATCGGGTTGTTGATGGCGTGCTTGATGGCGTCTGCCACCGCCGCGATGCGGGAGGGTTCCTGTTCGGAGAGCAGCATCAGGGCGAACTGGTCACCGGCAAAGCGCGACAGCGAATCCTTCGGTTTCAACAGCCGGTGCAAGCGGCGCGCAATGGTGAGCAGGATGGTGTCGCCGGCCGAGATGCCAAGCCCGTCATTGACCTGCTTGAAACGGTCGATGTCGATGACGAAGACGGTGGGGCGCACCTTCTCTTCGGTGCGCGCGATCGAGATGATGGCTTCCAGCCGGTTCATCAGAAGTTCGCGGTTGGGCAGGCCGGTCAGATTGTCGTGAACGGCATCGTGCAGCAGCCTTTCCTCGGACTTTTTCTGCTCGGTGACGTCGACCATGGTGCCGACGCAGCGAATCACTTCGCCATCCGAGCCGATCACCGGCCGCGCCCGAAGCAAGAACCAGTGGTAGTGCCCGTCGGCGCCGCGCAGGCGGAAATTCTGCGAGACCCGGCCGCGCCGATGTTCGAGCACCACGTCGAGCGTGGTGCGGAACGTGTCGCGGTCGTCGGCATGCAGCACCGGCAGCCAGTTGCGGGCCGCACCCCCCAGGCTGTTGGGCGCCAGGCCAAGCTGGATGCTGACGTCGGGCTTGGTGACGACGCGGTCGCGCAGCACGTCCCAGTCCCACACCGTGTCGCCGGAGCCGGCGACGGCCAGCGCCTGGCGCTCAAGATCGGAGAACAGGCCCTGATGCAGCGCGCCGCCGGCAAAGGCATGCTGCATGACGGTGAAGCCGATCAAAAGGATGATCAGGATCAGCCCGCCGCCCAATGCCGGCTGGGCGATGTCGTTGTCGAGCATGCCGGTGATCGCCATCCACGACCCGCACAGCCATAGCAGCACCATCACCCAACTGGGCACCAGCATGATCGCACGGTCGTAACCACGAAGACCGAGCAGGATGATGAGGCCGAGCCCGGTCAGCGCGGTGGCGGCAAAGGACAGCCGGGCAATACCGGCGGCGACGGCCGGATCGATGATGGCCACACCCGCAATCAGCACCAGACCGAGGATCCAGACCAGCGCGCCATAGCTGAAATGGCCGTGCCACCGGTTGAGGTTGAGATAGGCGAACAGGAACACCACGAAGGTCGCCGCAAGCGCCACCTCCGTTCCCGCCCGCCACATCTGCTCGTTCCCGGGCGATATCTCTATGATCTTGTTTAGAAAGCCGAAATCGACGCAGATATAGGCAAGTACCGCCCACGCAAGTGCGGCTGTCGCCGGAAACATCGAGGTTCCCTTGACGACGAAAAGGATGGTCAGGAAGAGCGCCAGCAGCCCGGCGATGCCGATGACGATGCCGCGGAACAGCGTATAGGAATTGACCGAGTCCTTGTAGGCTTCCGGCTCCCATAGATAGACCTGCGGCAGCTTCGGCGAGGCGAGTTCGGCGATGAAAGTGATCACCGTTCCCGGGTTCAGCGTCACCCGGAACACGTCGGCGTCGGAGCTTGACTGGCGGTCGAGCGCGAAGCCCTCGCTGGGGGTGATCGCGGCGATGCGGGTGGCGCCGAGATCGGGCCAGAAGATGCCGGAATTCACCAGCCGGAAATGCGGCGCCACGATCAGCCGGTCGAGCTGCTGGTCGGTGGTGTTGGCGAGCGCGAACACCGCCCAGTCGCCGCTCGAGCGCGCGTCATTGGCCTCGACCTCGATGCGCCGGACGATGCCGTCGGGACCGGGCGCGGTCGACACCTGGAAGTTTTCGCCCTGATTGACGTAGATCTGGACGGCGCGCGACAGGTCGAGCGCGACATCGTCGCGGGCAATCTTGATCGGTTCGACGGCGAAGGCCGGGAGCGCCGCGCAAAGCGTGACGACAACCGCCAGAACAAAGGCCAACAGCGACCCGTTTCGCAGGAAATTCGTCAAAAATCAGTCCTTCGTTCCAGCGCCCGGCGGATCGTCCGCGATCCGGGCGTAGAGGTAGTGGTCCTGCCAGATGCCGTTGATCCTGAGGTAGGATCGCAGAAGTCCTTCGCGCCGGAATCCGGCTTTTTCAAGCACGCGGATCGACCGGACATTGTCGGGAATACAGGCAGCTTCGATCCGGTGCAACCTCAGCGTATCGAAGGCGAAGCGGCAGACCACCTTGACCGCGTCGGTCATCAGGCCGCGGCCGCCGAACCGCTCCCCGATCCAGTAGCCGACATGGCCGCTTTGCGAGACGCCGTGGCGGATATTGCCGAGCGTAATGCCGCCTGCAAGCTTGCCGCTCGCCTTCTCGAAGATGAAGAAGGCGATGGCGGTTCCCTGCGCATAGTCTTCGCGGTAGCGGCCGATGCGCAGCCGCCAGGCGGTGCGGTCGAGTTCATCGGGCGTCCAGCGCGGCTCCCACGGTTCGAGGAAGGCACGGCTTTCGCCGCGCACCGCCGACCATTCGCGATAGTCGTTGGTGTAGGGCACGCGCAGCATGACCCGGTCGCCTTTCAGTGCCGGCAGGTCACGGCGAAAGAAAGGGAGCGCGAACACCGGCGCTTGAAGGCTTAGACGGCGAGCTTGCGGGCCGTGGTGTGCGTGCCCGCAAGCGAATCGAGAATCGCCTCATAGGGCGCGAGCGTACCCACCGGTCCAACCGCAGTCAGCGTCGGCTTGGTCGAAAACAGCCGGGACGAAAGGTCGGTCAGCCGCTCGACGGTCAGCGCCGACAGCCGTTCCATCAACTCCTCCTTGGCGATAGGCCGGCCGAACAGAAGCAGCTGCCTGGCGATCTGCGAGGCGCGGCTGGCCGGGCTTTCAGCCGACATGATCAGGCCGGCGCGGTATTGCGCGCGGGCGCGGTCGAGCTCTTCCTGAAGGATATTCTCGCCGGCCTTCTGCAGCTCGTCGATAATGACCGGCACCAGTTCGGCAATGTCGCTCTGCCCGGTCGCGGCATGAACGCCGAAGATGCCGGTATCGGAAAAACCCCAGTGGAAGGCATAGACCGAATAGCACAGGCCACGCTTTTCGCGGACCTCCTGGAACAGCCGGGACGACATGCCGCCGCCGAGGATCATCGACAGCACCTGCGAAGCGTAGAAATCGCGCACATGATAGGCTCGGCCTTCGAAGCCGAGCACGATCTGCGCGTCCATCAGGTCGCGATCCTCGCGGAAATCGCCGCCGACATACTGCGCATATTGCGGCATCGTGCTGTCGGACTTGCTGCGGAAACCGCCGAGCTGCTTTTCGACCTCGCGCACGAAATTGTCGTGCTTAATGTCGCCTGCCGCCACGATCACCATCTTCTCGGCGCCATACTGGCGCTCTATGAAATCATGCAGCTGTTTGGAGGTGAAGGATTTGACGGTTTCCGGCGTGCCGAGGATCGAGCGGCCGATCGTCTGGTGGCGGAAGGCGGTCTCGGTGAAACGGTCGAAGACGATGTCGTCGGGCGTGTCGTGCGCGGCGCCGATCTCCTGCAGGATCACATGCTGCTCGCGCTCCAGTTCCTCTGGGTCGAATTCGGACTCCTGCAGGATATCGGCAAGGATATCCACCGCCAGCGGCACATCGTCGGACAGCACCCTGGCGTAATAGGACGTCGTCTCGACTGATGTGGCGGCATTGATCTCGCCGCCGACATCCTCGATTTCCGAGGCGATCTCGAAGGCCGTCCGCCTTTTCGTACCCTTGAAGGCCATATGCTCGAGCAGATGGGCCATTCCGTGCTCGTCGTCACGCTCATTGCGGGCGCCGGACTTGACCCAGGCGCCAAGGGCAACGGATTCGAGGCTTGGAAGGGTTTCGGTGGCGACTGTCAGGCCGTTCGACAGACGGCTTACCTCAACACCCATATGGCAAGTACTCCCTAACGCGCTGCCCTTGAGTGGCGGCTCACGTAATCTTCCACCATTTTCAGGTCGGATGGAAGTACCGTGTACTTTTCGTCGGCTGACATCAAGGACCCCAGCCATGCGGGCAGGGCCGGCGACACGCCGCAGGCGGCTTCGACCGCGGCCGGGAACTTGGCCGGGTGCGCCGTGCCCAGCACCACCATCGGCACTGCACCGTCAGCCTTGCCGGCGGCGACATGCACGGCCGCGGCCGTGTGCGGATCGAGCAGATAATTGCTGGATTCGAGCGTTGAACGGATGGTGGCGGCAACCTCGTCCATATCAGCGCGTCCGGCGTCGAATTCGGACCGCATCCGGTCGATTTCTGCGGTTTCGATGGTGAAGGCGCCGGATTGCTTGAGGCCGGCCATGTAACGCCGCACCGTCTCTGCGTTACGGTCGCAGGCCTCGAACAGCAGTCGCTCGAAGTTCGACGATACCTGGATGTCCATCGATGGCGACGTCGTCGCAAACACACCCTTGGTGCGGTATTCACCGGTCGCGAAAGTGCGCGCCAATATGTCGTTGTCGTTGGTGGCGACGATCAGCCGCTCGATCGGCAGGCCCATCTTCTTGGCGGCGTAACCGGCGAAAATATCGCCGAAATTGCCGGTCGGCACGGTAAAGGAGACCGGCCTGTCCGGCGCGCCGAGCGAAAGCGCCGAGGAAAAATAATAGACGATCTGGGCCATGATGCGGGCCCAGTTGATCGAATTGACGCCCGACAGCGACACGCGATCACGAAAACCATGATCGTTGAACATATCCTTCAGCAGGCCCTGGCAATCGTCGAAATTGCCTTCGATGGCCAGCGCCTGGACGTTGGTGGCCGTCGATGTCGTCATCTGCCGCTGCTGCACCGGCGAGACGCGGCCATGCGGAAACATCACGAAAATGTCAGTTCGGTCGCGGCCGGCGAAGGCATCGATGGCGGCGCCGCCGGTGTCACCCGAGGTCGCGCCGACGATGGTTGCGCGCTGGCCGCGCTCAGTCAGTACATGGTCCATCAGCCGGGCAAGCAGCTGCATGGCAACGTCCTTGAAGGCCAGCGTCGGACCGTGGAAGAGTTCAAGGATGAACGTGTTGGCGCCGGTCTGCACCAGCGGGCAGACGGCCTGGTGGCGGAAGGTGGCATAGGCTTCTCGCACCAGGCGCTCGAAGACGGGTGCGGCGATCTCGCCGCCGAGGAACGGCGTCAGCACGCGGATGGCGAGGTCCGCATAGGGCAGGCCGCGCATGGCGCGGATCTCGGCTGCCGAAAACTGCGGCCATGTCTGCGGCACATAAAGCCCGCCGTCGCGGGCCAGCCCCGCCAGCACCGCGTCGGCAAATCCAAGCACGGGTGCATCCCCGCGGGTACTCACATAGCGCATCGTCAAGGTCCATTGCTGCCGCCGGTTCATCCACGGCAATTGGTTAATTTTCCGAGCCGGCTCAGTCGCATTTTTGCCGTGGCGTTGCTATACGTCACCAACTTTGCGAGAGGGAAGTGCAGTTTCATGGCGTTTCACAAGTTCAACCGTCGCTTTGTCGCGGGTCTGGCGCTCACCGGCTTTATGCTTGCCGCCGCCGGTTGCCAATCGAGCGACAATGGCATCCTCAATCTCGGTTTCGGCAAGAAGACCGACCCGAATGCGCCAATACCGCCGCAGGATCCCAAGGTTCTCGCCAGCCAGTTGCAGGCCTACTGCCCGAAAGTGACGGTGCGCGATGGCACCGCCTACTTCAATACCTACGCCAAGGGCGCGCCGCAGCCGAGAAAGAAAAAGGCTGATGCGGCACAGGATGCCGAGGCCGCGGCCGCCGCGCAGACGGCGCCTGACGGCTCCATCGTCGATCCGAACAAGGATCCGGCCAAGATCATCTACCAGGCCTCGATCAGCGATGTGAGCCGCGATTGCAGCCGTGCCAACGGCCAGTTGACGATGAAGGTTGGCGTTGCCGGCAAGATCGTGCCGGGACCGCTGTTCGCCCCCGGCACCATCACCATGCCGATCCGCATTGCCGTCATGCACGGCCCCGACGTGCTTTATTCGCAAATTCACCCCTATCAGATCCAGGTCAGCGATCCCTCGACCGCCACCCAATTCGTGTTCACCGATCCCAACGTCGTCGTGCCCGAACCCTCCGCCCGGGATTACACTGTCTATGCCGGCTATGACGACACCGCGCCGGCGGCGGCGGACAAGAAGTCCGGCAAGAAAAAGAAGCGCGCTCCCGCGACGAACTAAGCGCCTGGGCACCGTCGCTGCTGCGACGGTGCCGGTCAACTCTTTGAAAGATCCAAACGATCCGATCGTAATCCTGCAGGCGTGCGCCTGCGGCAGGTCGCGTCTGCGCTTTAATCTCGATCCATTCCGCCAGCGCACTTGACTCATCCATATCCCGGCGGTTATACGTCAATCAATAGCTCGCAGGTTATTGATCCCGATGCCGGACGCCCACGATACTTTGTTCAGAACGCTTGCCGACCCGACCCGGCGGGCCATCTTCGAGCGCTTGTGCCGCCAAGGTGAGCAGACCGTGGGGGCGCTGACGGCGCAGTCCGGGGTCTCGCAACCGGCGGTGTCGAAGCATCTCGGCGTCCTGAAGCTGGCCGGCCTGGTGCGTGACCGCCACGCCGGACGCCAGACCCACTACAGCGCCCAGCCCGCGGCACTTGGCCCGCTGACCGACTGGACAGTTCAAATGACTGGATTCTGGGAGAGCCGCTTCGATGATCTCGAGAGCCTGCTGAAAAGGATGGACCAGTGAGCAATCCCGAGCTGCGCACCGTCGTCGTCGAACGTGAAATATCCTGGCCGGCGGAGAAGATCTGGCGCGCGTTGACGCAGCCGCATCTGATTGAGGAATGGCTCATGAAGAACGATTTCAAGCCTGTCGTCGGCCACAGCTTCAATCTTCGCGGCGACTGGGGCGGCGTGCTCGACTGCGAGGTGCTGGCCATCGAGCAAAACAGGACGCTGTCCTACAGCTGGGATTTTGCGCATGAGGATGCCGCCTACAATCTGACGAGCGTGGTGACGTTCACGCTCACACCCACGAGCTCGGGAACCCATCTGCGCGTCGAGCAGTCGGGCTTCCATCCGAGCCAGAAGCAGGCCTATGGCGGCGCCAGGGCCGGGTGGCAGCAATTCCTCACCAAGCTGGAGCAGGTCCTGGCGAAGCCGGATTGAAGCCTGCCGGTACCATGCCCTGATCGCGGGGCACCGAATGCAAAAAGGAGTAAATCGATGAAGATCAAGCTGACCAGCGTCTATGTGGACAACCAGGACAACGCACTGCGCTTCTACACCGACGTGCTGGGCTTTGCCGTGAAGGCCGACTTCAGCAATGGGCCTTTTCGTTGGCTGACCGTCATCTCACCCGATGAGCCCGAGGGAGCCGAGCTACAGCTGGCGCTCAACGACAACCCGGCCGCCAAGGCCTACCAGCAGGCCATCTTCAAGCAGGGGCAGCCCGCGCTCATGCTGTTCACCGACGACGTCAAGGGTGATTACGAGCGCATCAAGGGACGCGGCGGTGCGTTCGCCATGGCGCCGACAGAAGTGACCGGCTCGACTATCGCCCAGCTCAACGACAGCTGCGGCAATCTCATCCAGATCACCCAACTGGCGCGTTGGTAGGCGCTGGTTTCAAGAGGAAGTTGCAATGAACTTGAGCAAATGGATACGTCAAACCCATCGTTGGCTGTCGATCATCTTCACGCTGACCGTGGCAGCCAATTTCATCACCATGGCGTTCGGGCAACCTCCGGCCTGGGTGGTCTATTCGCCGCTGCTGCCGCTATTCCTGCTGCTGTTCAGCGGCCTCTACATGTTCGTGCTGCCTTACGTCGCGAGATCGCGTGGCGAGCAGGGCGCGCAAGGGTAGGACATGGCCAAGGCGCCGGGAAAATCGAAGGTCGCAAAACCGGCCCCAGACAAGCCGGAAAAGCCGGTCCTGCTTTCGGGCGGCAACCCGCAGATCCCGAAGGCCTATGGGGACGCTCCGGTGCAGGCCTATATTGCTGCCATGCCGGGCTGGAAAAGCGATGTCGGGCGCTGGATCGACGCACTTATCGTCAGCGCCGTCCCCAGCGTCTGCAAGGCGGTGAAGTGGAACTCACCGTTCTATGGCATCGAGGGCGAGGGTTGGTTCCTCAGCCTGCATTGCTTCACCAGATACGTCAAAGTCGCCTTCTTTCGCGGCACGTCGCTCGATCCTGTGCCTCCCGGCGGTTCCAGGCAAAAGGAAGTGCGCTATCTCGACATCCATGAAGGCGAAGAGATCGACGAAGCCCGCTTCGCCTCCTGGGTGAGCCAGGCCAGCCGATTGCCCGGCGAGAAGATGTGAACGGAGGCAGACCATGAAGGTCAGCATGTCGAGCAAGGACGAGGGAGGCGCCTCTGCCTCCGAGCGGATAGATGCCCGAATCCGGGAGCTGGACGATTGGCGGGGCAAGACGTTGGCCAGCCTGCGCAAGACCATCCTCGACGCCGACCCGGAAATCATCGAGGAGTGGAAGTGGATGGGCAGCCCGGTATGGTCACGCGACGGCATGATCGCCGTCGGCAACGCTCACAAGGACAAGGTGAAGCTGACCTTTTCTCACGGCGCCAGCCTGCCGGATCCCGACAGGCTGTTCAACAACGGGCTCAACGGCAAGGTGTGGCGCGCCATCGATGTGGCGGAGGGCGACGAGATCGATGCGGATGCGCTGAAAGCGCTCGTCCGTGCCGCGATTGCCTACAACAGGGCAAAGAAGAAACCGGCCAAGTCGGCCAAAGCCAAGGACTGATCGGTTCAGGCGTCCGACCATTCCGACAGAGCGGCAACCACACTTTTCAGTTCGGCCCAGCGGCGGATGACGGTTTCGGCGCCGGCTTCGGTCAGCACATCGGCATGGCCGGGATAGCTGTGCGCGGCGCCGGTGAAGCCGATCACGCGCATGCCAGCGGCCCTGGCGCCGGTGACGCCGTGCACCGAATCCTCGATGACGAAGGTGTTTGCCGGATTGGCGTTGAGTTGCTGCGCCGCGATCAGGAACACATCCGGCGCGGGCTTGGTTTTCTTGCTTGGTATTTCCAGCGCTGAAAAAATCCGGCCGGCGAAGAACGGCAGCAGGCCCACTTTCTCGAGCATGAACTCGATCCGCTCCAAGCGTGAGTTCGAGCAGACGCAGCGCGGCGCGGTGACCGCGGCGACCGCCTCGCGCACGCCGTCGATGGCGCGCACGTCGCTGCGCAGTTTGCGGTCGACCAGCTCTTCGGCCCGGTCGATCATCGAGGCCTGGAACGGGATGGCGGATTTTTGCTCGACCCGCATCATGATGTCCTTGAAGGTCAGTCCGGCATAGGTTTCGGCGTATTCCTCAGCCGAGATTTCATATCCGGCCAAGGTCAGCAATTCGGCCTCGACGCGGGCTGCGATGATTTCGGAATCGACGAGCACGCCGTCGCAATCGAAGATGACAAGATCTGGCTGGGGCATGGCAATCCGAACGAGGGAGGGTGATGGAGGCCCGGCAAGGCTCAAGCGGCGCGACATACACCAACGGGCCGGGCTGCGCAAATTGACGACGTCAGGGCTGCCTGGACCGTTGCGTCCTTCACCGAATATTTACGCTGATCGGTAACCATAATGGGGAGTAAACAGTAACGCGTGCCTTGGGTGTAAAAATGTCTGCCGTGCGTCTTCTCGCCGACCTCTCCCACGCCCCCCAGCAATCCGAGTGGCTGGACACGATCCTCAAGGGCGATTGTGTCGCCGCGCTCGACCGGCTGCCGGAAAAATCCATCGACGTCATCTTCGCCGATCCGCCTTACAATCTGCAACTCGACGGCGATTTGCACCGGCCCGACCAGTCCAAGGTCGACGCCGTCGACGATGACTGGGACCAGTTCGAGAGTTTCGAGGCCTATGACGCCTTCACCCGCGCCTGGCTCCTGGCGGCACGCCGCGTGCTGAAGCCGAATGGCACCATCTGGGTCATCGGCTCCTACCACAACATCTTCCGCGTCGGCGCCAAGATGCAGGATCTCGGCTTCTGGATCCTCAACGATGTCGTCTGGCGCAAGACCAACCCAATGCCTAATTTCCGCGGTCGCCGCTTCCAGAACGCGCATGAGACCATGATCTGGGCCTCGCGCGACCAGAAGGGCAAGGGCTATACCTTCAACTACGAAGCCATGAAGGCATCGAACGACGACATCCAGATGCGCTCCGACTGGCTGTTCCCGATCTGCACTGGCGGCGAGCGGCTGAAGAACGACAATGGCGACAAGCTGCATCCGACGCAGAAGCCGGAAGCGCTGCTCGCCCGCATCATGATGGCCTCGACCAAGCCGGGCGACATCGTGCTCGACCCGTTCTTCGGATCCGGCACAACCGGCGCCGTGGCCAAGCGGCTTGGCCGCCATTTCGTCGGCATCGAGCGCGAGCAGGCCTATATCGACGCCGCCAATGAGCGCATCGATGCCGTGCGGCCGCTGGAAACCGCCGATCTCACCGTGCTCACCGGCAAGCGCGCCGAGCCGCGCGTCGCCTTTGTCAGCCTCATCGATACCGGGCTTATGCAGCCCGGCGCCACGCTTTACGATGCCAAGAAGCGCTGGTCGGCCAAGGTACGCGCCGACGGCACGGTTGCCATCGGTGACAGCGCCGGCTCGATCCACAAGATCGGCGCCGAAGTGCAGGGCCTGGACGCCTGCAATGGCTGGACCTTCTGGCACTATGAGCGCTCGGGCGGCCTGACCCCGATCGACGAACTGCGCCGCATCGCCAGGCTCGGCATGGAACGGGCAGGGGCTTGATCTCAGGGTGTAAAGTCGTAGAGCGCTACCTTCCGGCCTCTGCGCGGCTCACACCGCGATGCCATACCGCTCTAGGTCCGCCTTGAGCGTTTTTGCATCTGTGAACAGCACAGCATTCCAGCCAGCCGCCCTGGCTCCGTCGACATTCCTGGGGCTGTCGTCGATGAACAGCGTGGCGGAGGGCTCCAGGCCGAACGCGACCACGTGATGGTCGTAGATGGCGCGGTCGGGCTTGATCTCACGGATATCGGCCGACACGGTCACGCCGCGCGGGCGGCTAAGGAAATCGAAGCGCAGTCTTGCCTCGGCAAGCGTGTCGGCGGCGAAGTTCGTCAGCATGGTCACGTCGCGGCCGCTCTCGATCAGGCCGAGCATGATGGCGACGCTGTCCTCATAGGCATGCGGCACCATGTCGTTCCAATAGCGCCGGAAATTGCGAATGTTTTCAGCATGATCCGGGTAATCCGCGATCAGCAGCGCTTCCGCCTCTTCCCACGTCCGGCCACGATCCTGCTCGATGTTCCAGTCATGCGTGCAGACATTGTCGAAGAACCACTTGCGCTCTTCGGCATCGGGAATGAGGCGGCTGAACGGAATGTTCGGATCGTAGTGGAGCAAGACGCGGCCGATGTCGAACACGATATGGCGGATTTCAGTCATTTCTGGCCTTTCAAAGCGAATGCTAGTCAATCGGGCGGTGTTTTTTGGTTGCGCCCGGTATCGCTGCTTCGATGACCTTTTTCATGACGGTCGGCAGCGCTTCTCCGGAAATGTCATGGGCCAGCGACCAGAAATGCCCTTCCGGCGCATCACTTTTCACTTGAGCGTGAAAGACTTCGAGTTCGAGCGCGAAATGGGTGAAGACATGCGCGATCTCTCCGGCGCGCCGCCAGTCCGCAGCGAAGGGCGCTGCCTCCGAAGTGGTTGCGCCGTCGATCCGCGCTGTCCAACCTGTGGTCGGCACCTCGGTCATGCCGCCGAGCAGGCCCTTGTCAGGCCGCTTGCGCAGCAGGATGGCGCCGTCGCCGCGCTCGACGACGAAGGCGGCACCCCGCCTGAGTGGTTTGTCAACCTTGGGCAGGCGGACCGGAAAGCGCTCGGGGTCGCCGGACAGGATGGCGCTGCAATCCTCGCGCACCGGGCACAGCATGCAGCGCGGCCGTCTTGGTGTGCAGATCGTAGCGCCCAAGTCCATCATCGCCTGAGCGAAGTCGCCCGGCCTTGTCTGCGGAACCAGTCTTTCGACGAGCGCGCGGATTTCAGGCTTTGCCTCGCTGAGCGGCGTTGCGATCGAATAGAGCCGCGAGATGACACGTTCGACATTGCCGTCGACGACCGCCGCCGGACGGTTGAAGCCGATCGCCGCGATCGCCGCCGCCGTATAGGCGCCGATCCCCGGCAATTCCCTCAATCCCGTTTCGTTGTCGGGAAAACGGCCGCCCTGGCTCGCAACCAGATCGGCGCAGGCCTTGAGGTTGCGCGCTCGTGAATAATAGCCGAGCCCGGCCCAGGCCTTCATCACATCCTCGGCCGGCGCAGCCGCCAGCGCCTTCACATCAGGCCATTTCTCGACAAAGGCGCGAAAATAGGATTTTACCGCTTCGACCGTGGTCTGCTGCAGCATCACTTCCGAAAGCCAGATGCGATAGGGGTCCGGCCGTGCACCGCCGGCCGCGGCGTGCGGCGTGATCCGCCACGGCAGTTCGCGATGGTGCGCGTCGTACCAGGCAAGCAGACGCGCGGCGATCTCTCCCGATAGAGTTGGTCCGGATGCGGCCTTGCGGGTCTGTTCGTGCAGTGCCATTGATCGCGGGCTGGCTCTAGGCTGGTGAGGAACGTGGCTGGAGAACGTACATGGCAGGGAGAACGCCTTACGGCAATCCCGTTCCGGTGAGCGATCTCGCGACCGCGATCCTCGACCCCGTGCTGCGCAAGCGGGCCGGCATTTCGATCGGGCTGGTGCAGTCATGGGAAGAGATCGCCGGCCCCAGGCTCGCCGGCCATTCGCGCCCCGAAAAAATCCAGTGGCCGCGCCGCATGCATGAGGACGATCCGTTCGAGCCGGCGGTGCTGGTCATCGCCTGCGAGGGCATGGCCGCGCTGCACCTACAGCACGAGACCGGCGAGATCATCAACCGCGTCAATGCCTTTCTCGGCTTCAACGCGATCGGCAGGATCCGGATCGTGCAAAAGCCGGTGCTGAGGGACAAAGCCCGGCCGAAACCGACGCCGAGAGCACTGACTTCTGTCGAAAAGGCCAAATTGTCCGATACCGTCGGCAAGATCGAGGATGAAGGCTTGCGCGCCTCGCTGGAGCGTCTTGGCGCCACAATTCTTGGCCAAAGGAAGCGGCCAAGGTAATCAATCGGTAATCAGTCGGTCATGAACGCGTCATCTATCTCGCGCATTCGTGATCCTGCATGTAGAGTTTGGCGATTGGAATGGGGACGGCGATGCCTTAATTCCCGCCAACTCTCGCCTTTTCTAGCCTTTGCGTTGCAAAATCAAACCACAGTCAGGTGATTCGCATGAACCGTAGCTTGTCCCGCAGAAACCTCCTGTCTTCGCTGGCCGTCATTCCGGCAGTGGCTATGCTCGCCGCATGCAGCGATTCAGGGGAGGATGCCAAAGCAGCGGATGTGAAGCCTGCGGCTCCCGCGGTGCCTGCTTCGACGCCTGCCACTCCGGCCGCCGTCAAGGTCCCGGAGTCTTCCGGCAATGTCGACATGGCCGAACTGCTGAAGCCCGGCGCTTTGCCCGACAAGCAACTCGGCAAGGATGACGCCAAGGTCACCATCGTCGAATATGCTTCGATGACCTGCCCGCATTGTGCGCATTTCGCGGCGACCACCTTCCCTGAGTTGAAGACCAAATACATCGACACCGGCAAGGCGCGTTACATCCTGCGCGAATTCCCGTTCGATCCGAGCGCCGAGGCCGGTTTCATGCTGGCGCGCTGTTCGAAGGACAATTATTTCCCGATGGTCGACGTGCTGTTCAAGCAGCAGGCCAACTGGGTCGGCGTCAACAATACCAAGGATGCGCTGCTGCAGATCTCCAAGCTCGCCGGTTTTACACAGGAGTCCTTCGAGGCCTGCTTGACGGACCAGAAACTTCTGGACGATGTGAGATCGGTCCAGAAGCGCGGCGCCGATGAATTCAAGGTCGACTCGACGCCGACCTTCTTCATCAACGGGAAAACCTACAAAGGTGCGATGTCGATTGAGGAAATATCGGCCATCATCGACCCTCTGCTCTGACGTCCAGGCGGCGCCGGAGCGACTGCGCTTCGGCGTCAGCGCACCTTTGTGCCTTCCAGGCAGGCGCGAATGAAGTTTTCGCGCCTTCGCCTCCTCGGCTTCAAGTCCTTCGTCGAACCCGGCGAGTTCGTCATCGAACGTGGCCTGACCGGCATTGTCGGGCCGAATGGCTGCGGCAAGTCGAACCTTGTCGAGGCGATGCGCTGGGTGATGGGCGAAAGCTCATACAAGAACATGCGCGCGTCCGGCATGGACGACGTGATCTTTTCCGGCTCGGGAACGCGCCCGGCCCGCAACACCGCCGAAGTCACGCTGTTCCTCGACAATAGCGACCGGACCGCGCCCGCCGCCTTCAACGACGCCGATGAATTGCAAGTGTCGCGCCGCATCGAGCGCGAAGCCGGCTCGCTCTACCGCATCAACGGCAAGGAAGCCCGCGCCAAGGACGTGCAGCTTCTGTTCGCCGACCAGTCGACCGGCGCGCGCTCGCCTTCCATGGTCGGACAGGGCCGCATCGGCGAACTGATCCAGGCCAAGCCGCAGGCGCGCCGCGCGCTGCTCGAAGAGGCCGCCGGCATTTCCGGCCTGCACACGCGCCGTCACGAGGCCGAGCTTCGGCTGAAGGCGGCCGAACAAAATCTGGAACGGCTGGACGATGTCGTCGGCGAACTGGAGAGCCAGATCGAAAGCCTTAAGCGCCAGGCGCGCCAGGCATCGCGCTTCAAGAACCTGTCGGCCGATATCCGCAAGGCGGAAGCCACGCTCTTGCATCTGCGCTGGACTTTGGCCAAAACCCAGGAGGGCGATGCGCGTTCGGCATTGGCGGTTGCCACAGCTCTGGTCGGCGACCGCGCCGCCGCCCAGATGGCTGCCGCCCGTGAGCAAGGCATCGGCGCCCACCGGCTGCCCGATCTGCGCGATGCCGAGGCCGCCGCGGCTGCCGCCTTCCAGCGCCTGTCGATCGCCAAGGCTCAGATCGAGGAGGAGGCTGGCCGCATCCGCGCCCGCCAGGCCGAACTGGAGCGCCGGCTGCAGCAGCTCGACGGCGACATCGCCCGCGAGGAGCGCATGGTCCGCGACAATGCGGATATTCTTGAGCGCCTGCGCGAGGAAGAAGCCACGCTCAACTCCGAAAATGCCGGCGCCGCCGAGCGCGAGGCCACGACGCGGGCCGCTTTCGAGCAGGCCGGCGCAACGCTGTCGCAGAGCGAAGCCAAGCTCGCTGCGCTGACCGCCGAACGCGCCGAGGCCGCCGCCGCGCGCAATCAGATCGAACGAACGCTGCGCGAAAACGCCGAACGCCGCGATCGCTTTGCCCGCCAGCTGGCCGATGTCGACCGCGAATTGTCCGAGATTGTGTCGAAGGTTGCGGGCTTGCCCGATCCCGCCGAGAAGCGCGCTCTGGTCGAGGACGCGCTCGCCCGGTTGGAGGAGGCCGAGGCCGGCGCCATTGCTGCCGAACAGGCGGTCGCCGAGGCGCGCGCCACCGAGAGTGCCGCCCGTCCGCCGCTGCAGGATGCCAGGGCCGAACTCGCCGGCATCGAGACCGAAGCCCGCACGCTGGCCAAGATCCTCAATGCCGCCAGCGGCGATCTTTTCCCGTCGGTGCTGGAGCAACTCAGCGTCGAACGCGGCTATGAGACGGCCCTTGGTGCTGCGCTTGGCGAGGATCTCGACGTGCCGCTCGACCGCAGCGCGCCGGTGCACTGGGGCGAAAGCCAGGTTCAATCAGGCGATGCGGCCTTGCCGGAAGGCCTCAAGAGCCTCGCCAGCGTGGTGCGCGCGCCTTCGCAGCTTGCCCGACGGTTGGCGCAGATCGGCATTGTCGACACCTCTGACGGCCGCCGGCTGCAGGCTCTGCTCGCTCCCGGCCAGCGGCTGGTCAGCCGCGACGGCGCGCTGTGGCGCTGGGACGGGCTGACCGCCAGCGCCGATGCACCGACCGCGGCCGCGCAAAGGCTGGCGCAGAAGAACCGGCTGGCCGAGCTCGATGCGGAGGCGGTACAGGCGACGCAGATCGTGCGCGAGGCCGAAGCCGCCCTTGCCCAGGCCGAACAGGCACTCCGCCAGGCGAGTGAGGCCGAACGCAATGCCCGCCAGGCCGGGCGCGATGCCCAGCACGGCCTGGACGCCGCCCGCAACGCCTTGGCCGAGGCCGAAAAGGCCGGCGGCGAATTGGCAAGCCGCCGCGCCGCGCTCGACGAGGCGCGCGCGCGCATCGTCGACAGCCATGAAGAGACGGCCGCCGCCTTCGCCGAGGCCGAAATGCTGCTGCAGGACGCCCCCGATCTCGGTGACCTGCAACTTCAGCTCGAACAGACCGCCGCCAATGTCAGCCGCGATCGCGCAACCTTGGCCGACGCGCGTGCCGTCCATGAAGGCCTGCGCCGCGAAGCCGAGGCGCGCACGCGCCGGCTCGATGCCATCGGCGCCGAGCGCAGCAACTGGCTGCAGCGGGCCGAAAACGCCTCGACCCAGATCGCCTCTCTCGGCGAGCGCAGGGCCGAGGCCGAGGCCGAGCGCGAAACGCTGGCCGACGCCCCCGACGAGATCGACGCCAGGCGGCGCGCGCTGCTGTCGCAGCTGACCGAGGCAGAGACCTTGCGCAAGGCGGCCGCCGACCGCTTGCAGGAGGCCGAGAACAAGCAGGCCGAGCTGGACAAGGCCGCCACCGCGGCGATCCAGTCGCTGGCCGATTCCCGCGAAACCCGCGTCCGCGCCGAAGAGCGTTTGACCGCCGCCGATGAGCGCCGGCTCGAGGTCGAGGCGCGCATCCAGGAAACGCTGAACACGCCGCCGCATCTGGTCATTCGCCATACTGGCCTGGAAGCCGACAGCCCGATGCCCGAAATGGGCGACATCGAGCGCCAGCTCGACCGGCTGAAGGTTGAGCGCGAGCGGCTCGGCGCCGTCAATTTGCGCGCCGAGGAAGAGCAGAAGGAACTGTCGGACCGGCTGGAGGCCATCGTTTCCGAGCGCGAGGACATCATCGAGGCGATCCGCAAACTGAGGCAAGCGATCCAGAGCCTGAACCGCGAAGGCCGCGAACGGCTGCTTGCCGCTTTCGAGGTGGTCAACGGCCATTTCCAGCGGCTGTTCTCGCATCTGTTCGGTGGCGGCACGGCCGAATTGCAGCTGATCGAATCCGACGACCCGCTGGAAGCCGGGCTCGAAATCCTGGCACGTCCGCCCGGCAAGAAGCCGCAGACCATGACGCTGCTGTCCGGCGGCGAGCAGGCACTGACGGCGATGTCGCTGATCTTTGCCGTGTTCCTGACCAATCCGGCGCCGATCTGCGTGCTCGACGAAGTCGACGCGCCGCTCGACGATCACAATGTCGAGCGCTTCTGCAACCTTATGGACGAAATGGCCGCGACCACCGAGACGCGCTTCGTCATCATCACCCACAACCCGATCACCATGGCGCGCATGAACCGCCTGTTCGGCGTGACCATGGCCGAGCAGGGCGTCAGCCAACTGGTCTCGGTCGATCTGCAGGCCGCCGAGGCGATGCGCGAGGCGAGCTGACGCAGCATGCTTTGTTGATTTCGTCGGCGATGGCCTCGATCCGACTGTTGCAACAGGACCGTCGCCCTTGCGACCTGCTTGCGACGCGCATTCTGTAAGGTTTGAAGAGAAGGAATTTAAGCGCCACCTGAGAGCGAACGCCAAAGCCCACATGCAAAGCGCCGGCCAACGCGAAAGCGATGCCTACAAGGCGCAAATGGCAATAGGCTCCGACAGCAATTCAGCTGCCACGTTTATCGGAAGCCCAGGAAGCTCAGTATCGCAATCACGATAACGACTGCTCCGATGAGCCAGATTATGTTGTTCACCGTATCTCTCCCGAATTAGTTGCTGGGAGTGAACTCGTAAGAGCCTACTAATGTTCCCGCATTTTCTGCGTCGAAACAAATGGCGGCCATCGCTTCGTCGATTGCCAGACCAAGGTCCGAACAGGGTATGACTGAAGTCCTGACGTCGGAGCCATAGGCCTGAAGGCGGGCAACCTATGCCCTCCCGATACATTGGAACCGGGCTGCCGAGCATGAGTCCCTTCATCGGTGGTCAATCGGGTGCCCGCCATTCCTGAGAGGTTAGCGGGCACCCGATTGTCGTGACACCGCCAACGGCGTGCGTTTCAACAGCGAGGCTAACAGTGACCTTTGTCCAGAGATCAGTGCGTGACGGCGCAACCCGACCCGCAAACGACAACGACAGTCCTGCGGAAGTTTCTTCCGTTCTTGACCTCATACCATCGGCTGACGACGACAAGGTCACTGAGCTTGTCAGGCGAACAGAGCGCCTGGCAATCGCAGTGGTTATCGGAATCGCGGTTCTGCTGATCTTGGCGCCGGTGGTTTACCTTGCACTTTCTTACGGGATCTGAGACGGCCCGACCTATGGGATCTGAAATGGCCTGATTGGTCTGGTAAATCTCACAAATTGTGCCGACGTTCTTCCTCGCAAGACGGGTGTTTCCCGTCACAGATCAGGAGATCGAACGCGACGACATAGAAGGGTCCTGTGCAGCGCTCCTTTGTCGAGTGGCGTAACCCTGGTGGTCGGCTTGAAAGAGCGCCTTTACCAGAAGTTGCCAACAGGAGCTGCTGTCGCAACTTCTTCTTTCGATACGCCGTGTTGCACGGGAGCAGCCGTCACTGATCGCGCCCGTGGACCGACGACGCTACTCGGAACCAAAGGGATGGGACGCGGTTATCCCCGCGAAGGGATAATTAGCAGGTGGAGATATTACAATGAAAACAATGATCGTGAGCGCCTTGGCGCTGTTCATTGCCATGCCGACGATAGCTCCGGCAGCCGAAGCTGACGTGGTCATCACGACCCACCATCGACATCATCACAGGAGCGTAAAGGTCATCAATGACCAGGGTCAACGCCTTCATCACCGCAGACACGGCACGGTTGCCTTCTACGACCACGGCCGCAGACATCATCGCCGGGATACGGTCATCGTGACCGGCTCGATCGAGCGCAGCCATCATCGCTATTATCGACATCATCGGCATCATCCCGTCGTCATCCAGGACGACAACGATTACTGATCCTCTCCGCACGGCCCCGGCTCTGTCAACGGAGTCGGGGTCGCGTGGGAGTCAGATAGCTCCTGACGGCAGCCATCGATAAGGTCGGTAAATCATTGATTCCAAAGGCATGTGATTTGGCTGGGGCGCCAGGATTCGAACCTGGGAATGTCGGTACCAAAAACCGATGCCTTACCACTTGGCGACGCCCCAGCAAACGAGCTTTGCCCGCTGCGCGCGGCCTTATAGGACGAGCGGCACGAAAGCTCAATGCCGAGTTGGCCACTGTGCAAAACTGAGCCACCGCTTCGCGCGGGGACGCGCTATTCGCCCCAGACCGCCAACTCGTTGCCAGCGGGATCGGTGAAATGGAACCGCCTGCCGCCCGGGAACGAGAATATCGGCTTGACGATCGTGCCGCCGGCGCTTTCGACAACGTCGAGCGTTGCTTCCAGATCCTGCGAATAGAGCACCGGCAATGGTTTCGCCGTAGCCTCGGCTGCATCGGCCTGGAAGCCGCCATCGAGCCCTTCGCCGAAGGCCGAATAGGTCGGCCCGTAATCGGTGAACGACCACGAGAAGGCGGCGCTGTAGAAAGCCTTGACGCTGTCCAGCGTCGCGCCGGTCGCGGGCAGTTCGAGATAGTCGAGTTTTCCGTTGAGTTTCATCACGCTGCTCCCAACTTGTTCCCTATATGTTCTATATCCTGGGCAGCGATCCGGCAAGTCTTTTCGACGCAGCTTTTGCTTAATCGATTGTAGTCGCCGGGCTTCGCTGCCACACCTTGCCTTTCGCACTGCAGCATAATAACGCTCGGGTCGCGGGGGAACCGGGTCTTGGCCCCGGTGTTCTATCTTCCGAGGACTTGGAGGGCGAGCATGACCAAATGGGTCTACACCTTCGGCGATGGCGCCGCGGAGGGACGTGCGGGCGACCGCAACCTTCTCGGCGGCAAGGGCGCGAATCTGGCCGAGATGTGCAGTCTTGGCCTGCCGGTGCCGCCGGGCTTCACCCTCACCACCGAAGTCTGCAACGCCTATTATGCCAACGGCAACAGCTATCCGGCCGCGTTGAAGGCCGACGTCGTCAAGGCGCTGGACCATATCGGGCAACTGACCGGGCGCCGTTTCGGCGATCCGTCGAAGCTGCTTCTGGTCTCGGTCCGCTCCGGGGCCAGGGCCTCGATGCCGGGCATGATGGACACCGTGCTCAATCTCGGCCTCAATGACGAGACGGTCGAGGCGCTGGCAGCCGATTCCGGCGATGCCCGCTTTGCCTATGACAGCTACCGCCGCTTCATCCAGATGTATTCCGATGTCGTCATGGGTCTCGACCACGAAGTGTTCGAGGAAATCCTGGAGGACCAGAAGGCGAGCCTCGGCCACGAGCTCGACACCGAACTGACAGCGCAGGAATGGCAGAGCGTCATCGCCCTCTACAAGGCCAAGGTCGAGGAGGAGCTCGACAGGCCGTTTCCGCAGGACCCGCACGAGCAGCTGTGGGGGGCGATCGGCGCGGTGTTTTCCAGCTGGATGAACAACCGCGCCATCACCTACCGGCGTCTGCACGATATCCCGGAAAGCTGGGGCACGGCGGTCAATGTCCAGGCCATGGTGTTCGGCAATATGGGCGAGACGTCAGCCACCGGCGTCGCCTTCACCCGCAACCCCTCGACCGGCGAAAAGATGCTCTATGGCGAGTTCCTGGTGAACGCGCAGGGCGAGGATGTCGTGGCCGGCATCCGCACGCCGCAAAACATCACCGAGGCGGCGCGCATTGCCGCTGGCTCCGACAAGCCGTCGCTGCAGAAACTGATGCCGGACGCGTTTCGCTCCTTCGTCGACATCTCCGACCGCCTGGAACAGCACTACCGCGATATGCAGGACCTCGAATTCACCATCGAGCGCGGCAAATTGTGGATGCTGCAGACGCGTTCCGGCAAACGCACCGCCAAGGCGGCGCTGAAGATCGCCGTCGAAATGGCGCGCGACAAGCTGATCACGACGGAGGAGGCGGTCGCCCGCATCGATCCGGCCTCGCTCGATCAGCTGTTGCATCCGACCATCGACCCCAAGGCCGCGCGCGATGTCATCGGCGTCGGCCTGCCGGCTTCTCCGGGCGCGGCGACCGGCGAGATTGTTTTCTCCTCGGGCGATGCCGAGGATCTGAAGACGCAAGGTCGCAACGCAATCCTGGTGCGCATCGAAACCAGCCCCGAAGACATTCACGGCATGCATGCTTCGGAAGGCATCCTGACCACGCGCGGCGGCATGACCAGCCACGCCGCCGTGGTCGCGCGCGGCATGGGCAAGCCTTGCGTTTCGGGCGCCGGCTCGCTGCGTGTCGACTACAAGGCCGGCACGCTGATGTCGATGGGCCAGACCTTCCGCAAGGGCGACATCATCACCATCGATGGCAGCAACGGCCAGGTGCTGAAGGGCGCCGTGTCGATGCTGCAGCCGGAACTGTCGGGCGATTTCGCCGCCATCATGGAATGGGCCGATGCGGTGCGCCGCATGAAGGTGCGCACCAATGCCGAGACGCCGCTCGATGCGCGCATGGCGCGCTCCTTCGGCGCCGAAGGCATCGGCCTCTGCCGCACCGAGCACATGTTCTTCGACGGCGAGCGTATCGTCGCTATGCGCGAGATGATCCTGGCCGATACCGAGAAGGACCGCCGCACCGCACTTGCCAAGCTGTTGCCGATGCAGCGCTCGGATTTCCTCGAACTGTTCGAGATTATGGCCGGCCTGCCGGTGACGATCCGGCTGCTCGATCCGCCGCTGCACGAATTCCTGCCCAAGACGGAAGCGGAGGTGGCGGAGGTCGCCGCCGCCATGAACGTCTCGCCCGACAAGCTCAGGCAGCGCACAGAAGCCCTGCACGAGTTCAACCCGATGCTCGGCCATCGCGGCTGCCGTCTCGCCGTCTCCTATCCCGAGATTGCCGAGATGCAGGCGCGTGCCATCTTCGAGGCAGCCGTCGAGGCCGGCAAGAAAGCCGGCGCGCTGGTCGTTCCCGAGATCATGGTGCCGCTGGTCGGCCTGGTGAAGGAGCTCGACTACGTCAAGGCGCGCATCGATGCGGTCGCCAAGGCTGTCATGGACGAGACCGGCGTCAAGATCGACTATCTCACCGGCACGATGATCGAGCTTCCGCGCGCGGCGATCCGCGCCCACGTCATCGCCGCTACGGCCGAGTTCTTCTCCTTCGGCACCAACGATCTCACCCAGACCACTTTCGGCATCTCGCGCGACGACGCAGCATCCTTCCTCGAGACCTATCGGCAGAAAGGTATCATCGAGCAGGACCCGTTCGTCTCGCTCGACATCGAGGGCGTCGGCGAACTGGTGCGCATGGCTGCCGAGAAGGGCAGGGCGACGCGGCCCGACATCAAGCTCGGCATATGCGGCGAACATGGCGGCGATCCGGCCTCGATCCGCTTCTGCGAAGAGGTCGGCCTCGACTATGTCTCGTGCTCTCCCTACCGCGTGCCGATCGCAAGATTGGCCGCAGCCCAAGCCGCGGTGCAGATTGCCAAAACAGCAGTGCCGCGCCCCAAAAAGAGCGCCGCGGCATCCTGATTTCGACATAGTCCTTTCGGTATCGATGAAACGGCCACCCCTGCGTGGCCGTTTGGCGCTAAGCTTACGATTTTGTAAGCAAATTCACGCCGATGTGCGCGCCCCAACACGCAATCCCGACATCGTTTCTTCCCAATTTCACGGCCCCCCAACCCGCCCGGTGCCGAGAAAAAGATGTTACAGATTTCGCCCAGACCCTTCCGCTCGATCCTGATTATCCAGACCAAGTTCATCGGCGATGTTGTTCTGTCCTCCACGCTCGCCAAGAACCTGCAGCTCGAATATCCCGGTGTCAGGATCGTCTTTCTCTGCGAGGCGCGCCTCGCCAGTTTCGTCACCGCGCACGGCATCGCCGCCGAGGTCGTCAGCTTCCGCCGCGCCGCCATGCGCGGCACCCCGCTGGAGCGTGGACGCGAGCTCTATTCGATGATCAGCCAGCTGCGCCAATTCCGTTTCGACCTGACCATCGACCTCACCGATTCAAAGACATCGCGGCTCATCGTCAGGTTCCTCAACGCCAGCACCCGCATCGGCTACAATCCTCCGGAAAGGCCGCTGCGCTGGCATGAGCGCCAGCCCGCCAATGTCTTTGCCGAGCCGTTCGGTTTTGGCGAACGTCACTATCTCTACCGCTACCTTTCGCCGCTCGAGCCGCTCGGCGTCGGTCTGCGCGTGCGGGTGCCGTCGATTCGGCCATTGCCGATGGAGACGGCGAGGGCCCAGGCATTGCTGGACAAACACCATCTGCGGCCAAATGGCTTTATCGCGGTGCATGCCGGCGCCAGTTTTCACGGCCGGCGCTGGCAGCATGAACGCTTTGCCGCCGTGATCGACACGATTTCGCGCGAAACCGGACTGGATTTCGTACTCGTCGGCGGCCCTGACGAGCGCAAGCCGGCCGAGCAGATCCTCGCCAGTGCCGCGTCGATCGTCAACCTCGTCGGCGCGCTGTCGCTGGAAACGCTGCTGGCGGTGTTGCAGCAGGCGCGGCTGTTTGTCGGCAATGAGAGCGGCCCCATGCACATGGCAGCAGCGGCCGGAACGCCGGTTGTCGGCCTGTTCGGCCTGACCAGCCCGGCCGTCTGGGGACCGGTCGGCGTGCCCAGCCTCGCCTTGCAGCCATCCATGCCGTGCAATTGCGTGGCGGGCAGCCTGTGCAATCCGCTCGATCCCAGCAAGGCCTGCTGCGTCTGGCGCCTCGAGGTCGAACCGGTCGTCGCGGCCGTGCGCGAAGTCCTGTCACGCACGCATGTGGAACTGGAACACGCCGTCTGACGGTGCGCGGCGGTCACATTGTCTGGATATCAGCTTTCTCACGGCCACTATCCCGATTTCCGCCTTGTTGCGGGTCCTGGGATGCGGCTATGACAGCGCCGATTCTCAGACAAGACAGGCATCCCTTGCAAAAGCTGTTTTGCGCCTTGGCGCTATCTATCGTGGCCGTGTCCTCGGCCCAGGCCGCGCCGCTTGTCGAGCCGGCGCTGCATCTGAAGGCTGAGGACGGTAGCAGTGTCGGCCGCGTCGCGCTTACGCTCGACGCCTGCGGCGGGCAGACCGATACGAGGATCCTGTCGGCGCTGGTGGAGAACCGGATTCCGGCGACGATCTTCGTCACCGGTATCTGGCTGAAGCGCAACGCCGCCGCCGTCGAGATCATGCGCGCGCATCCGGACCTGTTCGAACTGGAAAACCATGGCGGCCATCACATCCCGGCCGTTGACACGCCGCGCAAGATCTACGGCATCCGCAGCGCCGGCAGCCCGGAAGCGGTGCAGGCCGAAGTCGAATCGGGCGCTGCCGCTCTCGCTGGCACCGGCGAGCCGGCGCCGAAATGGTTTCGCGGCGCGACCGCCGAATACAGCCCGTCGGCTATCGCCATGATCCGCAAGCTTGGCTTCAAGGTCGCCGGCTTTTCGATCAACGGCGATGGCGGCTCGTTGCTCGGCGCAACAGAAACTGCCCGGCGCATCGCCGCCGCCAAGGATGGCGATGTCATCATCGCCCACATCAACCAGCCGACCCACGCCGCCGGCGAGGGCGTCGTGCAAGGTCTGCTCGCGCTGAAGGCCAAGGGGCTGACGTTCGTGCGGCTGGATGACGCCGACGGTGTCGGCAACGACGGGACGACTGATTAGGATCAGGCGGCGGCAGGCAGTTTCATCGCCTTTGGACTGACGTCGCCGACGTTTGAGATTAGCCGAGGCCTCTGAGCTTCGTCATCCCAGGGTGAAACAGGAGCGAAGCTCCGTCGCGAAGACCCTGGGATGACGAAGCGAGCAACGGCGGCTTGAGTCGCTTGCTCAGGCCGGTGCTGCTTCGATCGTCACCCTGTCAGGATAGAAGGCGCCGTGGTCGCGAATCTCAGCCATTTCGTCGAACGGCTGCTCATAGCCCCACATTGCGTCCTTGCCGGTCTCGCCGGCCGGCAGCACGCTCCAGTAGCTGGCGTCGCCCTTGTAGGGGCAGTGGGTCGACAGGGTGGTTTTGCCGAGCTGGGTGAAGTCGATGTCTTCGAAGGGGATGTAGAATGCCTGGCGGTAGGGCGGTTCGGACAGAAGCTTCGCCCGCGTCGATGAGGCGATCACCGTATCGCCGGCACGCACGACCACGGTACCGCGATAGGGTTCGACGGTGATGACCTTGCCGGGATTGCTCTGAAAGCCGGGGGCGGGGTTGGCGATCTGGTCCATGCGGGGTTCTCCTTCTTCGATTGGGAGCACAGTCCGATTGAGAGCGTGCGGGATTGCTTCCCATGTCTCTAAAATGTGTCTGGAGAACCCGTTGCGCAAGCATTTGCCAGTAGGCCAGAGCTGGCCTTCCGATCATTAAAAACGATCCCGCGTGGAATGCTCAGGCTGCGGTCTTGAACACGTCCATGAGGCCGGCATAGGCCGCGGCAATACCGGCTACCGGGTTGGTGCTTCTTGACGTCGTCTCGACCTTCAGTGGGCCGCCGCCTGTCGGCAAGGTGAGCAGCAGGAACTGGCGATTGCCGCCGTCGCCGATCGATGCGGCGGCGACATGCTGGCCTTCGCCTTCGTTCTGGACGCACATTTTGAACAGCAGCGTGCCGCCGACCGCCTCAAGGGCGCCGCCGACCACCTCGACAAATTCGTCTTCGGAAACCTTTTTGGCCTCCGGCACGAGATCGGCCAGACTTGCGGCAAGCGTGTCTTCAAGCTCTTTGTCGTCGAGTTGAATATCGTCCAACTGCACGTCTTCGGCCCCGCTGTCAGCCAGCTGCCTGTCGTCGATCTGCCTGTCGTCGATCTGCCTGTCGTCGATCTGCTTGTCGTCGAGCTGCGTGTCCATGCGAACCTCTTTCAGTCGCCAATCCGCACCCCTACCCCGTTAACGAACCTTAACGTCGACGATGGCCGGATTGTGGCGGTTTTCCCCGCCTTTCGATCACTGCTTGCTTCAGCCGTTAACGGTTGGAGACGTCATGGCTGGACAATCCGTCCGTTCGTCCCACAATGGAACAAAAGACGGGAAAAACGAGGAAGCAATGGGAGGAACCAGATGCTCGGACTGATGCAGGAATGGCCGCTGCTCTGCCACAAGCTGATCGACAATGCCGAGCGGCAGCACGGGACGCGCGAGATCGTCTCGCGCTCGATCGAAGGTCCTGTCGTTCGCACCACCTATGCTGAAGTTCATCGCCGCGCGCTCAAGGTCGCTCAACGGTTGGAGCGCGATGGCTTTGTGCTCGGCGACCGCATCGCGACCCTGGCCTGGAACACGGCGCGCCACATAGAGGCCTGGTACGGCATCATGGGCATCGGCGCCATCTACCATACGCTTAACCCGCGTTTGTTCCCCGAGCAGATCGTCTGGATCATGAACAATGCGCAGGATAGAGGGATCTTCGTCGACCTGACCTTCATGCCGCTGCTGGAAAAGATCGCCGGCGCGGTCAAATCGCTGAAAAAGGTGATCGTCCTGACCGACAAGGCGCATCTGCCTGAAACGACGCTGCCGAATGTGGTTGCCTATGAGGACTGGTTGAACGAGGCCGATGGCGACTTCGCCTGGAAGGTTTTCGGCGAAAACACCGCAGCCGGCATGTGCTACACCTCCGGCACGACGGGCGATCCCAAAGGCGTGCTCTACAGCCACCGCTCGAATGTGCTGCATGCCATGATCGCCGCCATGCCCGACGCCATGGGCCTCTCCGCGCGGGACACGATCCTCCCCGTCGTGCCGATGTTTCATGCCAATGCCTGGGGCCTTGGCCAGAGCGCGCCGATGATCGGCGCCAAGCTGGTCATGCCCGGTTGCAAGATGGACGGCGCCTCGATCTACGAGCTGCTCGACACCGAGAAGGTGACCTTCAGCGCCGCCGTGCCGACCGTCTGGATGATGCTGCTGCAGCATCTGGAAGAGACCGGCAAGAAGCTTCCCTATCTCAGCAAAGTCGTCATCGGCGGCTCGTCCTGCCCGCGCGCCATCATCAGGAAATTCCAGGACAATTACGGTGTCGAAGTCATCCATGCCTGGGGCATGACCGAAATGTCGCCGCTCGGCACGCTGTGCACCATGAAGCCGCAGTATCAAGCGCTCGAGGGCGAGGACCGGCTCGATATCCAGGGCAAGCAGGGCTACCCGCCCTTCGGGGTCGAGATGAAGGTGACGGATGACGACGACAAGGAACTGCCTTGGGACGGCAAGACCTTCGGCCGGCTGAAGGTGCGCGGTCCAGCCGTCGCCAGCGCCTATTATGGCGGCGTCGGAGCCGAGCAGTTCGACAAGGACGGCTGGTTCGACACTGGCGATGTCGCCCATATCGATTCCGGCGGCTACATGCAGATCACCGATCGCGCCAAGGACGTCATCAAGTCGGGCGGCGAGTGGATATCGACCATCGACCTGGAGAACCTCGCCGTCGCCCATCCCGATGTCGCCGAGGCCGCGGCGATCGGCGTCCATCATTCGAAATGGGGCGAACGGCCCTTGCTGGTCGTGGTCGCCAAACCCGGCAAGGAGCCGAGCAAGGCCGATATATTGGCGTTCATGGACGGCAAGGTGGCGAAATGGTGGATGCCCGACGACGTCGCTTTCATCAGCGAAATCCCGCACACCGCCACCGGCAAGATCCAGAAGATCACCTTGCGCAAGCAGTTCAGCGACTACCGCCTGCCGACGGATTGATCGGGACCGTGCGATTCCTTGACCTTCAAGCTACCGGCGGCAAAAACGTTAGGGCAGGGGATGTTCAATTTGAGCATCCTTTGCTCTAAGCGTCTGTGCGGGTTGGGGCGGTGCTGAAGACAATGGAAATTGACGAGCGGCAGACATCGAAGGCGGCCGGCTGGTCGCGGCGCACGGGCGCTTTTGCCCTGGTCCTGCTGCTGACCGTGCTGGCCGGCCATCATTTCGAACTGGTCGAAACGCCGGCCTTCCTGTGGGTGCTGGCGATCGTCGCCCTGCTTGCCGCGTTCGCCTTGCTGTTTGCCGGCCTCGCTTTGTCCCGGCTGTGGCATTTCGGCGACCGTGGCGGCCGCGACCTCTCGGTCGGCGCCCTGCTGGCGCTGCTGGTGCTGACGCCCTACGGCTTTGCCACCTATTTGGCGGCGACCACGCCGCCCCTGAGGGACATCACGACGGACCTCGACAATCCGCCAGTGCTCGACACCAGCGACCGCACCAAGGACATGAACGTGCTCGCGCTGCCAACGCCGGGCGAAGCGCGCCTGCAGGCCGACGCCTATCCGCTGGTCACCGGGCATAGCTACAATCTGCCTTTCGAAACCGTCGTCGACGCCGTTGAAACCGTGCTCGACCGCCGCGATTGGCAACTTACTGCGCCATATCCGGTGACGGACGGTCAGGACGAGGTGACGATATCGGCCGTTGCCCGGAGCTTCGTGGTCGGCCTGCCCGCCGACGTCGCCATCCGGGTCAGCAATGACGGCGACACGATCGTCGTCGACATGCGCTCAGCCTCCCGCTACGGCCGCTACGACCTCGGCGACAACGCCGCGCGGATTGTGGAGTTTCTGGCCGAGCTCGACCGGGAGGTCGCGGGGCAGGTGGGTGCCGCGCCGGCTGAATAGTTCTCTACCCCACTGGCACAAAAACGCCGTCGATGGCCGGGTCACCCTGGGTAGCAACCAGGCCGCGCGCCACCAGGTCTTCGAGATGGGCAAGCACCGACAGGCCGGCGGCGCCATGCAGGCGTGGGTCGGTGTCCCGGTAGATAGCCTTGACCATGTCCGGGATCGTCCGGTCGCTGTCGCGGATCCGCTCGAGGATCGCCCGTTCGCGCATCTTGCGATGGGTCTTGAGGCCGCGCATGAAGCTGCGCGGCGCGGTCACCGGGCCGCCATGGCCGGGCAGCAGCAGGCGATCGCCGCGCGCGATCAGCCTGTCGAGCGAGGCCATGTAGTCGGCCATCCCTCCGTCCGGCGGCGCCACGATCGATGTCGCCCACGCCATCACATGGTCGGCTGAAAACAGGATGCCGGTGCCTTCGAGCGCAAATGCCGCGTGATTGGCGGTGTGGCCCGGCGTCAGCACCGTCCGGATCGTCCAGTCATCGCCCTCGACCAGCGCATTGTCGGGCAGCGCGATCTCCGGGACGAAAACCGTGTCGGCGCTGGCGTCGAGCGGGTTGATCTCGCCGATCCGCAGCGGCCTTGCCGGGCGGTGCGGGCCTTCGGCCAGTACAATAGCGCCGGTGTGCGCTTTCAGCCGGGCGGCCAGCGGAGAATGGTCGCGATGCGTGTGGCTGACGAAGATATGGCTGACCGGCCGGTTTGCGATCACCTTGAGCAGCGTCTGGAAATGCGCCTCGTCATCGGGGCCGGGATCGATCACCGCCAGCGTATCGCGCCCGACGATGTAGCTGTTGGTGCCGTGAAAGGTGAACGGGCTGGGGTTTTTGGCGGTGACGCGCAAGACGTCCGGCGCAACGGTGACGCCCTCGCCATAGGCCGGATCGAAGCTGGTGTCGAATTTGAGCGCCATGGCGGTGTCGTTGAATCTCTGTTCAGGAAGACGGCAAAACTGATTGCCGCATAACACGGAAGCCAATATAGAAAAACGCAAGGCCGCGATCTGCGGCAATCCGGATTGGGGAAGACCATGGCACTTGCAACGACGATGCGCCCGCTTGTTTCTCTCGCTTTGCCCCAGGAGGGCGCGCAGCGCCTGGCAACCCAGCTTTTGCTGGCGATCGCCGGAACGCTGCTTTTGACCCTGTCGGCCAAGACGAAAGTCGTGCTCGGGCCGGTCGACATCTCGATGCAGACGCTGGCCGTCCTGCTGATCGCCACCGCATTTGGCCTGCGGCTTGGCGTCGCTACCCTGCTTCTCTACATGGCCGAAGGCGCCATGGGCTTCCCGGTCTTCCAAAGCACGCCTGAAAAGGGCATCGGCATCGCCTACATGATCGGCGGCACCGGCGGTTATCTCGCCGGCTTCGTCGTCATGGCGGCCATTGTCGGCTGGGCCGCCGACCGCGGCTGGGACCGCCACCCGATCAAGTTGTTCAACGCCATGCTGGTCGCCGAAATCGTCATGATGGCCATGGGCTTTGCCTGGCTGGCCACCCTCATCGGCGTGGAAAAGGCGTGGCAGTTCGGCGTTTTGCCGTTCGTCCTCGGGGATTTGATCAAGGTTGCGCTCGCCGCCAGCCTGGTGCCGGCGGTATGGTCGCTGCTGCCCAAGCAGCCCTGAAACGGAGGCTTTTTCCACCGAACTTTACGTGAATAAAAGAGTGTAAAACCGGGGGTACGGCTTTTTGCGGCAACAGCGTCCGGTCGCCTATGCAAGATCAAGATTTCACTGAAATCAGACTTTATGGCGAGGTCATCATCAGCCGCGAGAGAGATATCGCGCCAGAGTTTTCCGACTACGACATCGACGCCCCCTTGCGACTGGATACTGCTGCCAACCTCGCTTTTCCGGATGGAACGATGGGCGTCAAAGGGTTCCGAAAGGAGCGCGATCAGGGTCGCCTTACCACAGAAATGATCGCCAACAAGGAATATACGCCTTGGCCGCGATCGAGCGCATGAGAGAGGTATGTCGCGTCCAAGCAAGGGAACCCGTCTCGCATGGCCGGAATTGCGGCGCAGATGGTCAGCGACTTCACCGGCGCAGAGACGATCGATCCAGATTTGCTGGATTGGATCGTGCGGAACTAGGCGCACTCAGCGCCACGGGAACAGCGTTTCGGTTCGGTTCCTGAGCGAAAGGGGGATACGCAGACCATCGCCATCGGCAATTTGAAGATGATTGAGCTGAAGACGCGATGGCGACCATTGCAGCAGCCAGCGCCTAAACCAGGCGTTGGCCCAGACTTCGAAGCCATAGTGGATAGCCAGCCCCCAGGCGGTCGCAAACGAGAGCATCAACAAAAGCCCAAGGTGGGGCTCTATCACCTCGTACCAACGCCAGTACCAAATCGGCCATTTGAAAAAGCTCCCCTGCACGACAAGATGCGCAAGGTAGATCGCGTAGCTAGCTGCACCCAGCATCTGAAATGGTCGCCCTCGCATGAAGACCCGACCTTCGACCTCTGCGGCGGCAAGCCCAAACACGAGGAAGAAGGCCCCGGCTCCCCACATGGAAAAAATGACGTTTCGCGACTCACCGACGAAGGCTGTCGTCGAAAGGATTAGTATCGCCAGGGCAAAAACGAGATACGCCAGCCATAGCCTCGTCACGGCGCAGTTCTGGATGGTCGATGCGATGATTAAGCCGCCACAGAACTCCAAGATAACCGGAGATCCGGAAAAGCCAAGGACCGCCGCATCGGTCGATAAGTTCACGTAAACCATCAGCACGAAGACAGAGATCAGAATGGCCGCGCCCCTTACCCTGGTGCCAACTATGCCGGAAACCACCACGACCGCGAATGCTATGTAAAAGAACATTTCGTATTCAAGAGTCCAGCCGACCCCCAGCGCAGGTAGCTGGCCTGTGATAGGCCTCTCGAGGAACAGTAGTGAGCGGCCCAATTGCGGCCATGTCCACACTTGGGAGGCCCAACAAACATAGGCGAGGGTCATCACCCAATAGAGCGGGAGGATTCGGGATACCCGTTTGGCCATGAAATCATAGACACCGGCAGCGCCAATCTCGAACCGCTGTAAGCCTATGACAAAGCCGGAAACCACAAAGAATATGGGCACGCCAACGGCGCCAAAGACTCCCACATTTCCGTAGGAGAAAAGCCAGGGGAGATCGCCGCCGACCAGTTTGTGGATTGAACCATAGACGCCGTAGTAGTGATGCACGACGACGAGCAGTGCCGCGATCCCGCGCAGCCCTTGAATAGATAGAAATACTTTCGGCACAACTCCTCCCGAGAGCTTCCGTCTTTTCAGAAGTTTTTCGCATCCTTTGTGGGCAACAGCAATCGAGAGACAACTCCTATGCACTGTTTCGTGCAAGCGCGTCCGCCAGCACGCGCGGCGCGCTTCACTCGCAACTCGCGCTGTTTAGAGGTCCGGTCATCTTTAAACCCCACGTCGGACATTCACGCACGAACATCGTCAGCAGAAACGAGACAGACCAATCCCTTCGACCATTCATGGCAAGGCAAGCGCCCTCGTCAGTTCGACAACACTTGAGCAGAACAGTGCTGTGCTCGCCGCGACCTTCTCTACCGCGCGCTGTGACAGTCGCCAACAAGATGACTACGAGTTCTGGTTCCGGGTTTTCGAGGGTCACGTACTGCGACCGGAATGTGATTGAACGGAAGGCACCTAGCCCGCTATCTTTTGATGAGGGCGTAGCAAATCTGTTTCGCGATTGACCGATTCGGACGAACGGGGATGATCCTAGACGCTGCCCGAGCCGGAAGATTGACAAGCCATTGCTTGAAACCTAAGCACGGGCAACTTGTTGTCAGGGCGGGGGCCTCGGTTTTCAAGGAGAGCTTGTTGAAAGGAATTATCCTTGCAGGAGGCAGCGGCACCCGTCTCTATCCGCTAACATTAGCGGTCTCTAAGCAAATCCTGCCGATATACGACAAGCCTATGATCTATTATCCGCTGAGTGTGCTGATGCTCGGGGGTATCAGACAGATTTTGATCATCTCAACTCCACGTGACTTACCCACTTTCCGGGAATTGCTTGGCGACGGCTCGGAGTTCGGCCTTGAGCTCTCATATGCCGAACAGCCGCGGCCCAACGGGCTTGCCGAGGCCTTCATCATCGGCCGCGACTTCATCGGCAAGGACAATGTGTCGATGATCCTCGGCGACAACATCTATTTCGGCGAGGGCCTGTTGCAGCTCTGCCGCGCTGCCGCGCAGCGCGAAAGCGGCGCGTCGGTGTTCGCCTACCATGTCGAGGATCCGCAGCGCTATGGCGTGGTGTCGTTCGACAAGCTCACCGGCACCGCTTTGACGATCGAGGAAAAGCCGGAGAAGCCGAAGTCCAACTGGGCGGTCACCGGGCTCTATTTCTACGACAACGATGTCGTCGACATCGCTTCGACGATCAAGCCCTCGGCGCGCGGCGAGCTCGAGATCACGGCGGTCAACAACGTCTATCTCGAGCGCGGGAAATTGCACGTGCATCAGCTTGGCCGCGGCTATGCCTGGCTCGACACCGGCACGCATGACAGCCTGCATGAGGCCTCGTCCTTCGTGCGCACCATCGAGCACCGCCAGGGCATCAAGGTTGCCTGTCCTGAAGAAATCGCTTTCGAGCAGGGCTGGCTGACCGCCGACAAGGTGCTTGAGCGCGCCACGCGCCTGGGCAAGAACGAATACGCCGCCTATCTGCGCCGGCGTGTCACCGAGCTGACGGAGAACTAGAGTGGACTTCAGGCAGCTTGGTCTTGATGGCGTGCTCGAGATCGTGCCGAAGCGGCACGGCGATGCGCGCGGCTATTTCATCGAGACCTGGAATGCCGAGCGCTTTTTTGAAGCCGGCATCGACCTGCGTTTCGTCCAGGACAATCACTCCTATTCGGCGGCGGCAGGTGTCGTGCGGGGGCTTCACTATCAACTGCCTCCACGCGCGCAGGACAAGTTGCTGCGTGTGATCCGAGGCAAGATTCTCGACGTGGCGGTCGACATCCGCCGCAGCTCGAAAACCTTCGGAAAATGGGTCGCGCTCGAAATATCGGCCGAGAGAGGCAACCAGATCCTGGTGCCGAAGGGTTTCGCGCACGGTTTCGTCACGCTCGTGCCGGACACCGAGGTTCTGTATAAGGTCACCGACACCTATTCGCCGGCGCATGATCGATCGATCCGTTTCGACGATCCTGATATCGGCATCGATTGGCCGTCGCCGGCCGGCGCCTTCGAGCTCTCGGCCAAGGACCTCAAGGCGTCGGCGCTTGCTGAGGCCGAGGTGTTCGCATGACGCGCGACGATGTGAGGAGAGCGCCATGAATTTTCTGGTGACAGGCGGTGCCGGCTTCATCGGCTCGGCCGTGTGCCGGCATTTGTGCGCCAATCCGGCCTACCATGTGACCAATCTCGACAAGCTCACCTATGCCGGCAATCTGGCCTCGCTGCGCACCATCGAGAATGCGCACAACTACAAATTTGCGCAGGCCGACATCTGTGACGAGCGGGCGGTTCTCGACATCCTCCACCGCGACGAGATCGACGTCGTCATGAACCTCGCCGCCGAAAGCCATGTCGACCGCTCGATCGACGGACCGGGCGCCTTCATCGAGACCAACATCGTCGGCGCCTACCGGGTGCTGAATTCGGCGCTCGAATATTGGCGTGGCCTTGGCGACGACAGGAAAGCCCGCTTCCGCTTCCACCATGTGTCGACCGACGAGGTGTTCGGCGATCTGCCTTTCGACGGCGGCATGTTCGTCGAGGAAACGCCTTACGCGCCGTCCTCGCCCTATTCTGCCTCCAAGGCGGCGTCGGACCATCTGGTGCGGGCCTGGCACGAGACCTACGGCCTGCCAGTCGTGCTCTCCAATTGCTCGAACAATTACGGGCCCTATCACTTCCCCGAAAAGCTGATCCCGCTGGTCATCCTCAACGCGCTCGACGAAAAGCCGCTGCCGGTCTACGGCGCCGGCGCCAATGTGCGCGACTGGCTGTTCGTCGAGGACCATGCGCGCGCGCTGGAGCTTGTCGCGACCAAGGGAATGCCGGGCGAAAGCTACAATGTCGGCGGCAATTCGGAGCGGACGAATTTGAGCGTCGTCGAGACGATCTGCGACCTGCTTGACATCAGGCGGCCTCGAAAAGGCGGCAAAAGCCATCGTGATCTGATCAATTTCGTCACCGACCGCCCCGGCCACGACCGCCGCTACGCGATCGACGCATCTAAAATCAGCCGTGACCTCGGCTGGACGCCTGCCGAGAGTTTCGACAGCGGCCTGGCAAGGACGGTCGACTGGTTCCTCGACAACAAATGGTGGTGGGGCCCGATCCGCGAACAGCGCTATGCCGGCGAGCGGCTGGGCCAGGTCCAAGACAGGAAGGGCGCGGCGTGAGGCTTGTCGTCACCGGACGCGAGGGCCAGGTCGCCACCAGTTTGCTGGAGGCGGGGCAAGGGCTGGCGGGCGTGGAGGTGGTCGCCGTGGGACGGCCGCAGCTCGATCTGGCGCGGCCCGACACGGTGTTCGAGGCGCTTGCGGCGGCGAGGCCCGATGTCATAGTCTCGGCCGCCGCTTACACCGTGGTGGACCAGGCCGAGGACGAGCCCGAACTGGCTTTTGCGGTGAACGCCGCGGGCGCCGGCAAGGTGGCCGAAGCGGCAGCGCGGCTTGGTGTCCCGGTCATTCATCTTTCGACCGACTATGTCTTCGACGGCACCAAGACCGGTGCTTATGATGAGGCGGACGCGACCGCGCCGCTCGGCGTCTACGGCGCGTCCAAGCTTGCGGGCGAACAGGCGGTGGCTGCAGCCAGCCCGCGCCACGTGATACTGCGCACCGGTTGGGTTTACAGCCCGTTCGGCAAGAATTTCGTCAAGACCATGCTCAGGCTGGCTAGCGACCGTGACGAGATCGCGGTGGTGGGCGACCAGTGGGGAAACCCGACTTCCGCGCTCGATATCGCCGACGCTATCCTCCGTGCAGCAGCGATCCTGCGTGGCCACACAGGCTTTGCGTCCTTCGGCATCTACCATCTGGCGGGAACCGGCGAGACTAACTGGAGTGGCTTTGCCCGCCACATCCTGGACACAAGCCGGGCGTTGGGTGGCCCGCGTGCGCAGGTGCGCGACATCGCGACCAGCGACTATCCTACCAAGGCGGGGCGCCCCGCCAATTCGCGGCTTTCGAGCGCGAAATTCGCAGCCACGTTCGGATGGACGGCGCCGGAGTGGCAATTATCCACAAATGCCTTGGTCGGCCGCCTTTTGGCGGGGGAGACAACGAGCGCGATCGAGGGGCATCGCCATGGACCTGTTGCCGGACCGCCTCGAAGCGATTTGGCGCCAATCAAGGACAGCCTCCAACGATGAATGAGCCAGCAACTTCGCGGAAAGGCAGCGATCCGAAAGCGGATACGGAGCCGACGAATATCCGCGGCCGGTCACTTCGCCGACTCTACGACAAACATGACGGCAAGGTGTCTGACAAGTGGTCGATTTACTTGAGTGAGTATGATCGATTTTTTTCGAGATATCGAAACAAACCGGTTCGGATCCTCGAAATTGGAATCCAGAACGGCGGCTCGCTTGAGATATGGGGAAAGTATTTTACAAAAGCGGAAATTATTCTGGGCTGTGATATCAACCAGAACTGCGGACTCCTGCGTTTCGACGACGGGAAAATCGACGTTGTCATAGGTGATGCTAACGCCGAAGACGTTAAGCGCAGTATTGTCGATCGATCCGAGGCTTTCGACATCATCATAGACGACGGTTCGCACAGATCTTCCGACGTCATACGGACATTCACAGGCTATTTTCCTCATCTTTCAGATGGTGGGATATTCGTTGTCGAAGATCTGCATACCAGCTACTGGCAGGACTTCGAAGGTGGCCTCTATGATCCGCTTTCCTCGATGTCGTTCTTCAAGCGATTGCTTGATTTGATCAATCACGAGCACTGGGGACTGGACCATAGTCGAACGGATGCACTCGCGGCATTCGCGAATCGGTACGGGGTCGTATTCGATGATCCTTCGCTTGCGTCGATTCATTCCGTAGAGTTCCTGAACTCTCTTTGTATCGTAACCAAACGGCCGTCCCAGGAGAACGTCCTCGGGCGCCGCTACGTAGCAGGAGAGGTCGCGGCGGTTGAACAGAGCATCCTTCGTCTTGATGGCACGGCGCTGAACGCTGCCAGCCAGGCTGGAAATCCCTGGTCGTTGCGGTCGATGACGATGGAAGAGGAGATCACGAGCAAACGGGAACTGGGCGACCATCGCGAAGCGCAAATGCAGGCGCTCCTCGAGGAGGTCGCCAAGGCGCGCAGAGAGATCGAGAGCCGCTCCGACGAGATCGCAGGCGCAAGAGCCCAGCTCGCTGAAAGGTTAGAAGAGATCAACGCCTTGCAAGCGGAACTGTCGACGGCGCATGCGGCCGCCAGCACGCTCCTTGCCGATCGCGACAATGCTCGCTTCGAGGAAGTCCGGTTGCACGGTGTTCTCGATGCAGTCTACGCCAGCACCTCATGGCGACTGACCAGGCCATTGCGCGGAATTGCGAGCCGCGTCCGCGCGATCGGCAAGGCACCTATGACCGCTCGCCGCGTCTTGGCTCGCGGCGCGTACATTTGCTGGCACAAACTGCCGCTGTCTGTCGACGTTAAACGGAAGTTGAAAAGCGCGGTGTTTTCGACCTTTCCTTCGCTGTTTGGCGTTACGAATGCCTATCGCGCCTGGCGAAGCCTGGAGGCGCCCGACGCACCGATGGGCTACGTCGGGACGGCCTTGTACCGGCCGGCCAGTTCTGGCCCGGCCGTTGCACCCGAACCCGTCTACGTGCCGCGTCTCGAAGCTCCGCCGCTGCACCAAAAGCCGGTGCGCGTCATTGCGTTCTACCTGCCGCAGTTCCACCCGACGCCCGAAAACGATGAATGGTGGGGGCAAGGCTTCACCGAATGGACCAATGTCAGGCCCGCCCAACCGCAATTTTTCGGCCACCACCAGCCGCATGAACCGGATGCCCTCGGCTACTATGATCTGCGCGACACCGCCGTGCAGTACCGCCAGATCAACCTGGCAAAGCTCTATGGCGTGGAAGGCTTCTGCTTCTATTTTTATTGGTTCGGCGGCAAGAGGCTGTTGGAAAAGCCGCTCGAAAACTGGCTCGGGGACAAGAGCCTCGACATGCCGTTCTGCCTTTGCTGGGCCAACGAAAACTGGTCGCGCCGCTGGGACGGGCTGGACCAAGAGATCCTGATCGCCCAGGATCACTCTCCCCAGGATGATCTCGCTTTCATCGCCGAGGTCGCGCCTTATCTTCGCGACCCTCGTTACATCCGGATCGACGGCAAGCCGCTTCTGCTTGTCTATCGCCCAAGCCTGCTTCCGGCGGCAGCCGAGACGGCGCAACGCTGGCGGACATGGTGCCGGGAGAACGGCATAGGCGAGATTTTCCTCGCTTACACCCAGTCCTTCGAAGCCGTGTCTCCTGACCGTTACGGGTTCGATGCCGCTGTGGAATTTCCGCCAAACAATTCGGCGCCGCCAAATGTCACGCACACCGTTGCGCCGCTGCACGACGATTTTGCCACCACTGTCTATGACTGGTCTGTTTTTCCGCAGCGCAGCGAGAACTATCCACCCCGCAAATACAAGCTCTTCCGCTCGGTTTGTCCCGGCTGGGACAACACGGCGCGCCGCAAGCGCGGCGGCACCGTGTTCATCAACAACACCCCCGCGCTCTACCGAGGGTGGCTGGGCAACGCCATCGAGGACACGCTGGCCCATGTCAAGGAGCCATCCGAGCGGCTGGTCTTCGTCAACGCCTGGAACGAATGGGCGGAAGGCGCTCATCTGGAGCCCGATACCGTAAACGGCTACGCCTACCTGCAAGCGACCCGCGACGCTCTGGAGGCGGCGAGCGGGAAATGCAAACCCCGGATCGCAATCGTTTCCCACGACGCCCATCCGCATGGCGCACAATTGCTGGCGCTCAATTTGGCCAAGGGGTTCACACAGCTTGGTTTCGCGCCGGATCTCGTCGTGCTGGGTGATGGGCCGCTGCTCGGCCGTTTCGCCGACACAGCGACAGTGCATAGGATCAATGTGCCAGAGGGAGATGCCGCCGATGTGTTGTGTCGCCTGACCGCCATCAGGAACGCAGGCGCGGAAGTGGCGGTCGTGAACACCACCGTATCCGGCATGCTCGTCCCGCTGCTGAAACAGGCGGGGTTCCGCACGGTGTGCCTCGTCCACGAGCTGCCCGGGATATTAAAGTCCTACGGCCTTGCTGATGCCGCCGAGGCGATTGCCGAGGGCGCCGATACAGTCGTTTTCCCAGCAGAGATCGTGAAAGCCGGATTTGAAGAATTTGTTGGCCGGCCGGTCAGCCAGTCAGTCGTCAGACCGCAAGGCCTCTATTTGCGCATGCCGTACCACGCAGGGGACCGTCAACGGGTCCGCGAGGCGGTCCGCGCCAAATTGCAACTATCGACAAACACCAGCATCATCTTGTGCGCGGGCTACGCCGATCATCGGAAGGGCCTCGATCTTTTCGTTGACGTTTGCCTCACTCTGATGAGGTCCAATCCGGATGTGGTTGCGGTCTGGGTCGGCCACGTCGATCGCGCCTTTCACGCCAAACAGATGCAACGCGTGAGGGAAGCAGGGCTCGAGGATCGCTTCGTCTTTGTGGGCTTGGTAGAGAACCCGCAGGAATATTATTTCGCGGCGGATATTTACGCCCTGACTTCGCGTGAAGATCCGTTCCCGTCGGTGGTACTTGAGGCGCTTGATGCCACGGTCCCGGTCGTTGCCTTCGAAGGCGCAGGCGGCTTCCAGGACTTGCTGAAGCGTGATTGCGGAAGTCTTGTGCCTGCATTCGACACTGACGCCATGGCCAAGGCCATCAACGGTCTACTCGATGATCCGGACAATGCTCGAAATCTGGCAGGCGTGGGCCGTGATATTGTCCGCCAGGAATTCAGCTTCAGCCACTACCTGCACGACTTGCTGATTTACGCAGAAAGGCCATCGCCGCGGGTGTCGGTCATCGTGCCGAACTACAATTACGCCCGATATCTGGGTGCGCGCCTGAGCTCGATCACCGATCAGACGATGCGGCCCTATGAGTTGATCGTGCTTGACGATGCTTCGACGGACGAAAGCGTCGAGGTCATCCAGCAATTTCTGGCCGATTGCGACATTTCGTGCAGGTTGGTCGTGAATGCGCAGAATTCGGGCTCGGTCTTCCGTCAATGGATGCGTGGGGTCGAAATGGCGCGGGGCGATTACGTTTGGATCGCCGAAGCCGACGACCTCGCCGATCCCGGCTTTCTGGCCGAGCTTATGCCAGCCTTCGAGCGCGACGAAGTCGTAATGAGCTACTGCCAGTCGCGCCAGATAGACGGCGCCGGCCGCGTCTTGTCCGAACACTATCTCGACTATGTGGCCGATATTGACCGGTCTCGCTGGACGAAACCCTATGTCGTGGATGGCCGCCAGGAGATCGCCGAGGCACTTTACCTCAAGAACACCATTCCAAACGTCAGCGGCGTTCTGTTTCGAAGGGAGGCGCTGCGCGAGGCTCTCAGCCAGCACCTTGATGAAATCGCTTCCTACAGGAATGCCGGCGACTGGGTCGCGTATCTGCGATTGCTGGAGAAGGGCGATATCGCGTTCCATCCGCACGCGCTCAACGCGCATCGCCGGCATCAATCAAGCGTGACCATCGGGAGTTTCAACGCCAGCCATCTGCAAGAGATCGCGCGCGTGCAATCCGAAACGATTGCCCGCTTCCATCTGGGAGCGGCAGCGCAAGAATCAGCAAGCGCATATGCCCAACGACTCTACGAGCAATTTGGCCTCGCGACAGGCGACAAGCCACGGTTCGAGTGGCATCAGGTTTCTGGGGAAACTCGGGCCAAGGCCGAAGAAACAAACAGCGCCGATATGATCAATTCTGAATCGAAGAGAAAGCTCGGCGAGTCAGTGGCGATCGTCGGCGCCGCTTGGGTCGAAAGCCCATACTATGACGATGCCGAGCCCTGGACCCATCTGTTTTGGGACGAGGACAAGAACTTTCGTCGTCTCTTCAACAAACTGGACCTGACGTCAGTTCTCGAATTGTCGTGCGGACATGGTCGGCACGCCGAACGAGTTGCTCAGATGACGGATCGCCTGACGCTGATGGACATTCACGAGGCCAACCTGGATTTCTGCCGAGACAGGCTGCGGGCGTATCCGTTTGTCCGATATCTCAAGGGGGACGGGGCCACCTTTGAGCCGGTGGAACAAGGAAGTGTGACCGCTATCTATTGTTATGACTCCATGGTGCATTTCAGCCCGGATATCGTTGAGAGCTATCTCAGGGATGCAGCACGAATACTGCGGCCCGGCGGAATGGGGCTTTTTCACCACTCTAACTATCCAGCGCCAATGAACCGGCACTACGGTCGGAATCCACTGGCGCGAAACCACATGACCAGGAAACTGTTCGAGACCTACGCCAAAAGTGCGGGGCTTGTCGTTCGCGAAAGCAATATCATTCACTGGGGCGGCGTGGACGAACTGGATTGCGTTACGCTCGTGGAGCGGCCGGACTAGACACCGTGAATGTCCAAATAGAATTTTTGAAACCTCACTCAGAAGAGCTGAAATTTATCGCCGCTGACGAGGTTCGCACCTCTAGATTAGAACGTGCGTGGCTTTCTCAGTATGTATACCTCCGTCATAGGGCCAAGGACCGCAATGCTATTGGACTGCATTCTCCGCACTTCAACGTCGAATCCGGTGTGTCGCTGGATCAGCAGGGGAAAATCGTAGCCATACCGCCAAGTGACCAATGATCCGCTCGGATCTTGCGGGTTGCCATGGTATTCGGGTTCGCCCACAATCCGGATGCCATCCTTCGATCGGAAGGCTACTTGTTCTGAGGCCGCCCATTCCGGGTATGTCGGTGTTGTGAAAATGCACACGCCACCGAAATCCAGAGTTCGGAAAATCTCCCTGAGGGCGGCAAATGGGTGGAATAGGTGCTCCATTACATCAAGATGGATGACTAGGTCGAAAGTTCGGTCAGGAAAGGTTTGAGCCTCCAGGTCCTCATTCCTGATGTGCTCAACCATCGAACCGAAAGGTTTGCTCGGATAATAGCCTGAAAACACCTTTTGCTTTGAATTGTACCAAAGCCATAGCGAAAGGCCGCGCCCTCCCGGCGCCGATTCGTGCACGCGGAGCGTCTTGAAAGCTTCTCTTGGGAAGAGCGAGAATACGACATCAGCTGCGGCCCGCTCGCGCGTCACGCAATCGTTCAGCGGGCAATTGACGGCGATAAGGGAGTCTCGGCAGCTGTAATAGTCGTCTGGGGATGTGAACGTCTTCCGCTCGGTGCAGATCGGGCAAGTCGCCTGAAACTCTATCGCCATTGATGTCCTCCGCTCAGCCTCAAACTTAGCCGAACTCTGTAGCCGTCACAAACCTACAGCCGCATTTCCTTCACGTGCGTCGGTCGGAAAGGCAAATCCATGCATCGAATTTCGCGCCGGAGCCATAGTGGACCAAGTTTGGAACTGATATGGCCAAACGCGGTCGGTTTACCCACGTATCGACTAGTCTAGATCAATGGGGTAACGCAGCGGGTGCGGTGCAGTCGAGGCCTTGACCGCCGAGGCCGTTGAGAAGGCGTCCCCTAGCTCGAGTGCTTTGTGTCAAAAACGTTCTGCAGGGTGACGCGGTCAAAGTTAACGCCAAGGAAGTCAAATAGTGGCCTAAGGCGATCAGGGTCATAGCGGTAGTCATCATAATGGACGTGAAAAATGTCTCGCGTCGACGATTCTGCTATGTCGCGAAGCAACTGATCGGCTTTAGTCAAATCCTCCTTTGAAACATCATGACCTGCCTTTTTGTTGCTGGCGATAGTGGCCTCCAGACCCCGCGTGTTGATAAGAAAGGCACAGCGAGGAAAGAAGCGCCGCATGAATTCCAGCTCGAACGCCAGTTCACCAGCAGTCAAGTGATAGCGAATTTCCTTGAAGCCTGTGACGCGAATATCTGGCGGCGGCTTCAAGATATTCCGAATGAAACTGGCGGCAAGATCGTGCCCGAATCGATCAAGATCCATGCCGGCGGCGCCAAACCATGGACTGGTGGGCTTTTCGCTATCGGCTGAGAACAGGTCCTGCGCAATCTTCACCGCCTCCCAGGACTTGATAAGACCGTGAAGAGCGCCCGCATTTTCACCTCTGATAAGCACACCCGGGATGGTGTTCACTATCCCCTGAAGCAGAGTTGAGCCTGATCGCCCATAGGTCACGATAAAGAGAAAATCAAAATTCATTAGCACCTCATAAGGAGCCATTAGCGCCGGCACCGGAACCGAGTACCGCTCGCCATTGCCGAAATCGTCCCCACACGGCGAATGGCAGCCGATCAAATCATAGTAGAAGCGATTACCGGAGAATCTCGGTCCGGCAGACAATTAATCCACTATCTCTCTCTCGTGCAGGTGGTTGATAAACCGCGATTTATCGTCACCTTAGCCCGCCGCTAACCGGAAGGCTGCATCAGCACCGACACTTGGAATGGATCGAGTATGGATCGGTCATGTCCTACAAGTGTCCAGCCATTCCCCCTCAAAAAATCGATTTCGCAAGAGATGTCACCATACGTTTCGCCTTCGACACCACCATGAGGAAGATAGGCAAATCCGTTAAGGCGGTGATTCGACTCCATCTCCGCAGCGATGGAGGTCTTTCGAATCCCATCGATGAACGGCCAGAATTCGATGGGCCGAATGGTGGCGACGAGCAGTCCGCCGGGCTTGATGTGGTTTCGAAGCGCCGCAAGGCAGGTTGTGGCGGTTGCCGGCGCGAGATGAGTGAAGACCGAGAAGGCGAAAATCAAATCGAATCGTTGATCATTGACGGGTAGACCAGAAGGCATCCGCTCCGATTGAGCGAACTTGCCATGCATCCTCGCCTCTCGACATAGGTCCAGAGATTTATCCCACGCGTCAACACCCCATATGTGCGACGGGTCGCTATAGTAGTACATCATGCGCAAGATACGCCCGTAGCCACATCCGAAATCGAGGATGTCAGACCCTGCCAGCGGCTTTTTCACATGCCGAGTGTAGTTGTTTTCAAGTTGACGGGCAAAAGATGCTGTCTGCCGATACAGGTCGAGACCAGATGCTCCGGTCCAAGTCTTCTGCACGTCGTCGCTGGCCATTGCTGGCAGGAGACGCGACAAACCAGGATAGTGCTTGTTCGGCAAGGAAATCATAAAGAGGCCGAAGTCGTCCAGGCTCATTCGGCGTAGAAAAACGAGTGCCTCTTCAACCGTGCATCCGTTGGCCGCCGAGCTTTCCGCCGCATTCAAGTGTGGGACGGCAGTGGAAAACATGCGGCCTCGCGCTGTTCGTGAGGTCTCTCCGTTTGCGTGACCGTGTAGCACGCGTCGAATTGCAGTCAGCCAATCAACGACCAAAGGAATCACCGCTGAAAACTGAATCGAAGGGTCCCCGATCCACCGTTTCAAGAGCTGGCGACGTACGGGTCAAACCTGGACTAGTCGGGCGCATGTCAAGTCCGCAGCGATAAGTGCCAAACCACACTACAGGACTTTCGCGAGCAGGACCAATTGCGGCGCCCTTCAACGCTTGGCCATCCTTGTGAGGGCTTGCTGATGTGCGTAGCTAGGCGTCTGGCCGAGCCTTATCAGTGCGATGTCGTCCTTGATTTCTACACTGCCGGGAGCGGGCCACACCGGCATGGTTGAAAGACGGACGATTGTTTGGTCGACTTGATCCAGGGTCGGGCCTGTCAAATTAGAATAGCCCAGAAGTTCCATATAGGAAGCGATACGCCAAGGATTGCCACCGTCCCATTCGAAGAAGGAATAACCGACTGTCGAGCCTGGCGGCCTGGGATAGGTTGTCACAAATGGCTGGGCACCGAACACGCTTAAGGCGTAGCTGCGTTTTGCGTCGAAACCGGGCGTGGCCGACAACCTCTCGTAGAGGGCTCCCGCCAGAAGAGTATCGTGCTTGTCGACCAGATAGCTGGACGCCAGACGATAGTTCTGGATGACCTGGATCTGGAAGAGCGCCACCGCCAGCAAAATAGCCGAGGCGACACGAATCCTGTAATTCCCGCTCGTAACCGCCACATAAGAAAACAGCCACACCGCGATCGGAACCCCAACGAGACTTCTGACAGGCATGCTGCCCGCCGCGAGCAAATGAAGACCGAAGGGAACAAGCAACGAAACGAAGGCGGGTGCCGTCAACATCAGTCTTGTGCGGGGCGATTCCTCGAAAAGTACCCAGCCGCCCAGGATCAGCAAGAGAGGAATTGCCCACAACGCAACGCCATAGGTGCCCCGGTCCAGAGCGTAAGCCCCGCTCATCGCCTCCAATACGCGTCCAATGACCACAATCGGATGTTCAAACAGAAAACCCGGCTGGGAAAGCGAATCGAAATAGGCGTTACTGCCGGAGACGAACAATCTAAAAACGGCGTTGCCGGTGACGTAGAACAATATGGCGCCGGTCAGCAGAACACCGATCCGAAACAGGACTTTAGGCAGCGATTTTCCCGTGCCAGCCCTTGTCTGTAGAATTGAGATCGCGATGCCCAATACCAGAATTGCCGGCGCGAAACTCTGATAGATCGAGATCGCGAAGCCGCCTGCGGCTACTGCACCCAGGAAGGATGGGCTGAGTACAGAAACGTCACTCCTGACGATCAGCCAAAGCGCGAGCGCGGTGGCGAACAGACCAATCCCGACAGCGGCGATGTTCGAATAAAACTCGACGATGAAGAACCAGGTCGGGAAACCGCAGAAGATTGCAAAACATGCATACTCCGCGATGGAAAGCTCGCGCTTGTCGATGGCGTCCATGACGAGGAGATAGGCGGCTACGCAACCGGCACCAAAGACGGCCGGTGTCAGCAGCGGCATCACTGGGTGGGGGATGAGAAATCTCTCGATCAGATACGCGCCCCATCGCCCCTGAATGATCCAGATTGACGCATCAGTTCTGAACGCGGCGAGTTCTTCGTCGACGGAGAGCGAAAAGGAAGCCAGCTCAGAGAAATACATCGCGACAAAAATCGCGAAGAGATTGATTGCCTGCCGGATTGTGTTTGGGCGCGTCAGCATGATCTGCGGAGTATCCATCGAGAAATCAAGAAGTTGAGGATGGTCGTCGTGGCGAGGGTTACGAAGAATGCTACCGCCGTGTTTTGCAAGATTCTTTCGAGGACCTGAAGACTAACCAATCCGACTACGAACACGATTGCGATCGAGGCGCCGATTGCCAGTCTGTCAGCGAAGCCCGTACGGCCTCCGGGAAAGACACGATCTGGATAGAATACCATCGCAAAAACGAGGCCTGCCAGCCAGGCAAGCCCGTAGGAGAAACTTGAAGGGAACACTGTTAGGCCGGCGAAATATATGAGCGTGGTCAGCGCGGTGTTTAGGCCGCCGGCGACAAGAAAGCGGATAGCGTCTGCGCCCACACGATCAGCGGCCATCCTGCCCGACCGCATTGAGGAAATCTGAATAGTCCCGGATGTAATCGTCTGCATCATATTGGTGCGAGGCCATCACCAGCAGGGCCGTTTCTGGCTGAAATTTGTACTGAATCCCCCAAATTCCTGGCGGCAAATAGAGGCCGATCGAAGGTTCGGTCAATGACACCTCTTTCCTGTCACGTCCGTCATCCACGACGACCGAAAGGCGACCATGGGTTGCAATAAGGAACTGATGGCACTCGCGATGCGCATGCTCGCCTCTGACCTTGTCTGACGGCACGCCGTAGACCAGGAATGAGCGGACCGGCTTGAAGGGCAGATTCAAACCGAACTCTAGTGGAGCGAGCTCGCCGCGCAGGTCGCCAAAATGCGGTAGCCGCCAGAGTTCGCACCCGCCAATGCCAAGCGGCATTTTCTCGCCAGCTGTGCCGGGAAAGGTTTGGGTCACGATCGGCTCCACTCGCGGGCCGGTCTGGTAGCCGATGATCGTGGCGGGATTCCCGACGACAACGGCATTGGCAGGGACGTTCTTGGTCACCACGGCGCCGGCGCCGACCATCGCCTGACGACCGATGGTTATGCCTGGGAGAATCGTCGCGTTGGCGCCGATTGATGCGCCATCCTCGACGGTCGTCAGCAGAAACGTTTCGGGATATTCCTTCGAACGAGGGAATCGATCATTGGTGAAAGTCGCATTCGGGCCGACGAATATGCGATTGCCCAGGCGAAGGCCGTCCCACAATTGAACACCGCACTTTATGGTCACCTCATCGCCGATGATCACGTCGTTCTCGATGAAAACATGATCGCAAATGTTGCAATTCGAGCCGATCACGGCGCCGGGAAGGACGTGGGCGAACGCCCAGATCCGTGTTCCATCGCCGACATACGAACTTTCGCAAATGCCGCGCTCATGCACGAAAAATGGCTTGTCGGTCATTTGGCTGTTCCGTCAACGACGCGGCTGATGATTCTGAGAGGGCGTGACTTGGTGTTTTCAACTGCCCGCCAGAGATAGCAGCCAAGAATGCCCTGAACCAGGAGACTGGCCGAACCGAAGCCCGTGATCAGCAACACCAGCGTCGTGTAACCGGCGGGATCGATATTGCCAAGCAAGCGGGCAATCACGGTAACGGTGGCAAATATCAGGCTCAAGACGCAGCCCGCGAAGCCCACCCAGAGTGTGAGCATGATCGGAAAGTCAGAGAACGAAAAGACGCTGTCCATCATGTATCGGAACCGCCGTGCCATGCCCCAGGAGCTTGTTCCGTGCTCTCGTTCGCGCCGGCGATAGGGCACGAATTGCCGCCTGAAGCCCACCCAGAACAGCTGCACGACAAGCGAGCTGTTCGGCTCTTCGATCGACAGGATCGCTTCCAGCACCGGGCGATTGCAAGCGAAGATATCCACCCCGCCGCTCGGCATGCTGGGCAGGACCAGCCTGCGGTAGGCGGCCCAGAAAGCCCTTGAGAGAAATTTAGTCAGAGGCGGATCGCTACGTCCAGCTCGCTGCCCAAACACCACGTCCGCCTCATCCTTCTCCAGTTTCGAAAAGAATTCGAGGATCAGTTCCGGCGGCTCCTGCAGGTCGGCCGCCATGGCCGCAACGTGATTGCCCGATGCGTGTTCGAGGCCGGTGCGGATGGCGGTAAAAGAACCAAAATTCCGGCTATGGAAGATGATCTTGTAATCGTAGCCCGTGCTCTTCATTTCCTTGATCAGCAGAGGGCCGGATTCGTCAGGCGACCCGTCGACAACGAAGACGAACTCGATGTCGCCCTGATATCTGCAATGGAAATCGGCGACCGCCTGCAGAAGGGAAGGGATGTTCGCCTGATTTCGATAGATCGGGAAAACGATCGAGCGCGTTGTCACATTGCCTCCCATTCGCGGAGGGCCAGGCACACCTGCTCTATTTCGTCACTCGTCATGTCGGGATAGCAGGGGACGGAACAGAGGCGGCCGACGCTGTCCCTTGAAATGGCGAGATTTTCCATTCCTTTCATCGGCAGGTCCGCCCAGCCGACCTGGTCGCAATCCAGCACGGGATAGTGAATGTCGGTATCGACGCGGTGTTCTTTCATGTACGCTCTGAATGCATCTCGATCGTCGCAGAGCACGACGGCGAGGTGCGCGACAGCGCCGTCGCCACCCTCCAGGAATTGCAATCGATGCCCGGCGACCGATTTGTATCGGTCGAGAATGGCACGTCGCTGCCTGTTGCGGATATCCACATCGCCCAGCAAAACGTCCAGTATCGCCGCTTGAACCTCATCCATACGAGAGTTGCGGCCGTTGGGCACGCCGACATGATATTTTGAACTCCAGCCATATTGTTGCAGCTGCCGCACGTGTGCGGCGGCTGCCCCGTCGGAGGTGAGAACGGCGCCGCCGTCACCCATGGCCCCGAGATTCTTGGTTGGATAGAAGCTGAAAGTGGAGATATCGCCCAGCGAACCCGCAACGTCGCTTCCGATCCTTGCCCCGTGCGCCTGCGCGCAATCCTCCACGATTGGAATGTGCGAGAGACCAGCCTCGGCAAGTCCCGCCCTGATGGCCCGGACATCGACGACGCCGCCATAAAGGTGGGTAACGACGATTGCAGCAGTGTCTGCGTTGGCTGCTTTCAGCACCGACTGAAGGTGTACGAGCTGGCTGGTCGGTTCGATGTCGACGTAGTGCGGAATGAGGTCGTTGTGCCAGCAGGCACAGCTGGCATAGCCCCCGGCATTGGCCGGAAGGACAACTTCGCGCCCGCGCGCGCCGCCGCGCTTGAGGACCGCGGCCAATGCAAATTCGAGTGCGTCAGTACCGTTGGCCACGAGGACGCATTCCGAAACACCAATAAATCTGGAAAAATTTGCCGCAAATCGTTTGCCGACCGCGCCATCGAGCCACCATCCCGAACGCAACGTGCTCGCTACTTCACGCTCGATTTCGACTTGATAGCGCTGATACAGGCGCTTCAGGTCGTTCATCGGGACGGAGTCTTGTGTTGTCATGGTCAACTCAACTGCTCAAGCATGCTTCATTTAAGAATGTTCGCACGGCGGAACGTTTGGCAAGCTCAGTTGCCGCAGGCATGGTAAATCCAGAAGTCCGCTTGCGAGCGTGAAGGGGCGCCGAAAGAAGAGGCACAACTATTGGGATTCTGACGCCGCTGCAACCGGCTTCGCATCGGTAGCGCAGGATGCGCGCCATGTTCAACAGGGCCCACGAACAGCCCCGTCTTGGCGCAAGAAAGGCAGGCCAGCGTGATGGCCGTCGAGAGTGTCTAACGCTTGGCTGTCGTTGCAGCTCTCTTTACCGGCTCTGTCGTGAGCGATTCTATCCGCCCGCTCCTGAGCGTCAATTTCTTCGTACACACACTTTGGATAAGAGCCTCGCTGTGGCTCGCGAGGACGATGATGCCGGCCTTTTCCGCCAGTTCGTCCATGCGCCTTTTGGCCTTGTCCTGAAAAGCGGCGTCGCCGGCGCCGATCCACTCGTCCATCAACAGAATCTCGGGATCAAGCGCGGTCGCTGCCGAAAAGGCCAGTCGCGCGGCCATGCCCTGGCTGTAGGCCTTGAACGGCAAATCGATGAAGTCCCCCAATTCGCTGAAGGCAATGATGTCCTCCATTTTCTCTTCGATCTCGGCTTCCGTCCATCCGCTGATCAATCCACGCAGGACGATATTTCTGCGCCCGGTTGCCTCGCGGCGAAAGCCTATGTTGATGTTGAAAAGAGCGTCGACTTTGCCTTCTATCGCGACGCTTCCCCCGGATGGCTCGTAGATCCCGTAGAGCACCTTGAGAAGGGTGGTCTTGCCGGCTCCGTTCGGGCCAACCAAGCCTAACCGGTCGCCCGCCTTGAGTTCGAAACTGACGCCGTCGAGCGCCTGCACAAACTGCTTTCTACCCGAGCCTTCGATTCTGCCGCCAGGCCCGTCCACGCGCCGGTCCGGCGCGGAAAGCGTCAGCTTCTCGTGCAGCTTGTAAACAAGGCTAACGTTGTCCAGCTTGATAGAAACCATCGAAAACTCAGATGATGAAGACGACTTGCTTGCGATAACGACCAAGCAGTAGCAATGCAATCATCCATGTAGCCAATGACACGATGATCGTTACCGTGAAAGCATGGGTGGGAAACTCTCCAGTCATGATCGGCAAACGGACGATCTCCAGAAAATAGGTGAACGGATTCCATTCGTAGGCGTATGTTTGGACGGGGTCTTGACCGTTGTACACCCAGAAAACAGGCGTGAAGAACATGCCGACCCGTAGCAAATTACCAACAATGAACTGGCTGTCGGGAAAGAAAGCTCCAAGAAACGCGAAGACGGTGATAAGAGCAGGCGTGGCGAACAAGATCAGGAGCAATCCTGCCAGTGACCACAGCCATGGAGTGCCGATCGGGGAGCCGCTCAAGACGAGAATGAACACGCAACCCGCGATCGCATAGCCTGCTCTGATGACAGACTGCAATGCCAATCGCATCACATACACGAACAAAGGCAGCGTCGTGCCTTCGATGAAGCTCTCTTCGCGTTGAAAGAGCGCCACGCTCGTGGACATTACTTCCATCAGATAGAACCATACCAGAAGGCCTATCGCGACATACGCGGAATAACCGGCGGCATCCTTGCCGACAGGCTGGAACACGAAAACGAACGTGCCCACGAAAGCGACGTAGTTGACCAGAAGCCAAAGCGGGCCGAGCGTCGTGCGCCTGTGCTGATCGCCGATGTCCTCATGGGCAAGGGCGATCCAGACCCTGTGCAACTTCATAGCCTTGCTGATGTCGTCGACGGCGCCGTTAAATACTGCAATCATCGCTGATGGTATCGCATTTTCTGTTTCTGGGCTTCATGGCTTTCCCATGGCTGTAATGGAGCCGCCAAGGATCTCTTCACACTGATTGCGACACACATATGGCAACGCGCTGCGTCGTAGTGAAGCTGCCATCGATTCGCAAAGCGAACATTCGGGATATGCAGTACGATCTCCCGTTCATTGCCAACCAGGCGGAGTTCGCCGCCGATCCAAAGTACATCACGATGTCGGGTCCGCGGTCGCTCATCCGACGAGAGTCGCAGACTGCGGGGGCAAATCGAGGAACTGGTTGATGACACATGCTTGAGGCCCACCGTTGCAGAAAGCCAGGCGCTGGTCAGCGCGCTGCGCGTCCCTATCAGGCATTCGCAATCCGTTTGACCTGCCGGACGGCAGGGGAAAAGTGCCACTCGGTCTGTCCAATGTCGAGGCTGAGGACTGGCAGACCTGCCGGTTTCCGAGGATGACGAAGGGCCCAGGGCCTACACCGAGATCGTTCGCGAATAGGGCTAAGGGTTGTTCGCGTGCAATAATGGATGACAGGCGCGATGCTGTTCGCCTCATGCGGCCGGCGTTTCCTGGTTGCCGCTCCACAAGTGTGCAGGGCTCGACGGCATCCACACCAGCAGCGGCGGTTATACCTGACATGTCGGGCGCACGGGGGGCTGGGGGTACGGGCGGAAAGGTTGCTTGTAACCTGTGCTGACTTTTCCGGCTTGGCGCTCCATCGTACACAGTGGGATGGATCGGAGCGGTACGTGCGGCGTTTCAATAATTTCGTCCATAGACACCCCGGCAAGTTGCTTCATCGTCGGCTCCAACAGCGCTCATCGCGACTTTAACTTGCGAAGCGACGTTTGATGCGATCGACCACCGCTCGTACTGGGGCGGATGCGCGCCAGGTCGTGCTGGACGTCATGGCGGCGACACGGGCTTCCGCGTCGCGGCTCGCCTTTTGCATGCGCTCAATCTCCTTGACCAGCTGCGAATTGTCCGAGCGCAGGCCCTCCAATTCGGCATGGATTTTGGGCGAGTGCACCTTGGCTATGTGAGACCATAGCTGCCGTTGCGATAGGTCCAGGAAAGTCTTGCGGTCCAATGCGTGAGGCTGGAGCCGATCCCGGACTGCAGACGCGAGCCTGCCGAGGCCAAGTACGGCCACGGTGTCAGGAAGGAATACCGTCTCGTGCGTGATGCCGAGATGGTCGAGAAAGCGCTCCGCATTGAGAATCGCGTCCGCGATCAGGTTGGCGTCGTGGAAGGCAACGACACAGTCCTGCTCCATGAGCGGCAAAACGCCGACAAAGTCCGAAAAACAGGCCGTGTCCGTGTGCTCTCCGTCGATCAGAGCGAGCGTAGCCCTGGGATCGACCGCCTCGGGACTTACGTCGGAGACGTCGCTGTCAATCGTGGTAAGTTTGGCCATTGCGGCGGGAGGAATCCAATCCGACAGCACGGCGATCATTCGGGCCGCTGAGTTTTCAGGGTAGTGAAAAACCTGTGAACGTTCGTCAGGCTGCGCCGTGGGCCGCGCATCAACCGATATCGCTGCCTGGCAGGCCGGATCAATCAGGTGCGGGAAGAGGCTTCCGCCGATATGCGAGCCGACCTCAAGGTACACATAGTGGCCGAATACCGATCGAGCGAAGTTCTGGACACGAAGGAAACTCTTGCGGTCACTGAGGGTGCTCTCGGTCTTGACCTGGAAAACGGCAATATCCAGCGTCTCGATCATGCCCATCGCTTGTTCGGCGGTTGGCATTGGGGTGGCTCCTTGGGCAATTGGTTGCGACTTGCTTGCGCGGCACTTTGGAAAGGCCGTCGCGAATTGATGGTCGTTCCGTTGCACTTTGGCCGGATATCCGCAACAGCTTATTTCGATATGGAATCGTGATGTACTGAAAGGTCGATTGTGAACCGCCTCTATACAGATCTCCTGATCAAGATCATTGCCAATACCATCTACGGCTCCGGTTCGCAGGTGATTGATCCGACGAAAGTCGGAGAGGCGACGCCCTTCAATCGCGAGGATCGCCTCCTGGGTCGCGATTGGCCGGCGATTGCTCATTCTATGGCGGGTGTGAAACGTTTGGCGAATGTGCGTGACCTCGTCCAGCGAGCCATTGATGAGAACGTGCCTGGGGATTTCATTGAGACTGGCGTCTGGCGTGGTGGCTGCTGCATCCTCATGAGGGGAGTGCTGGCCGCCAATGAGGTCAAGGACAGGAAGGTTTACGTAGCCGACTCATTCGACGGTTTGCCACCGCCAGACGCCGAGAATTTTCCAGCTGACCGGGGAGGCAGGCTGCACGAATATCGCCAGTTGGCGATTGATCAGGCACAGGTTGAATCCAACTTTGCCGCCTACGACCTTTTGGATGACCAGGTGATCTTCGTCAAAGGCCTGTTCGGTGAGACCTTGCCCAGCCTGAGGGCCGGTCCATTCGCCCTGATCCGGCTGGACGGCGATATGTATGAGTCGACGACGGACAGCCTTGAAGCGCTTTATCCGAGGCTGTCGCCCGGCGGTTTCGCGATCATAGATGACCTTGCGGTTCCGCCATGCCGGCAGGCAGTCGAGGATTACCGCGCTCGTAACCGCATCAAAGCGGAAATCCATGAGATAGACTGGACCGGCGGTTGGTGGCAGAAGCCTATTGCCGGCAACTGACCCACGGAAGCGCTATGAAACAGAACTACGTGTCCGTCGTTGTTGTCGCTTACGACATCGCCCGAGAACTGCCCCGAACCTTGCTTTCGCTCGCATCGCGCTATCAGCAACGCGTGACGACGGACGACTACGAGGTCATTGTCGTCGACAACGGATCATCACCTGCGGTTGGTGGGAGCCTGGTCGCGGAATATGGGCCGAACTTTCGCCTGCTGCGCATCGATGACGCGTCACCCTCGCCTGCGGCTGCCGTCAACCTCGGGATAAAGGAGGCGAGGGGAGACAAGATCGGCGTGATGATCGACGGCGCACGGATGGCGACGCCCGGGTTGGTGCATTTCGCTCGCATCGGGTTGGACATGGCTCCGACAGCAGTCGTGGCCGCGCCTGGCTGGTATCTTGGAAGCGACATCCAGGGGAACGCGTCCGGGAATGGCTATACCCGGGCCATCGAGGATTCGCTTTTGCGATCGATCAGATGGCCAGAAGATGGGTATCGATTGTTCGAGATCGGGACGATGGATGAGTCGTCGGTCGATCCGTGGTTCTCGCCGATAGCCGAAGCGAATGTCCTCTTCATGAGCCGGAAGGGTTGGCAGGCGATCGGCGGCATGGATGAGCGCTTCAGCTGTCCGGGCGGCGGCCTGGTCAACCTCGATACGCTCGAACGTGCGATGACGCTGTCGCAAGCACAGCTCATCCTCACTCTGGGAGAGGCTACATTTCACCAACTGCATGGCGGGGTGTCCACCAACGCAAGCGTCGACCAGCAGCGCAAGAACTGGATCGTCTGGAAGGCTGAAAGGGATGCGTTGAGGGGGGCAGGCGAGTTTACCCTTCACACCCCCTCGGCATTCGTGGGTTCGCTGCCTTCATCGCTTCTGCCGCACCTTGCCCGGGCGACAATTGCAAACCCATTCAGGGTCGCTCCAGCCACCGCCGCAGGCTTCAGGGCGCATTTGAGGCCGCCAGAAGAACGCGTGCCGGCGAACCAGACAGCGGCGACGCTGGTCGAGTTGGCCAAGGGTCAGTTTCAGTCGGGGCACTATCAGACGGCGGCAGACATCCTTCGCATGGCAAGCACGCATGCACCCGCCGAGCTTGCTGCGTCGCGACTTCTTTCTTCTGCCGGCATTCTTGCCCGACACGATCCAGTTCGAAACGCCGCCTATTTTACTGGGATCGGTGATGCGTACTTTGCCATCGGCGACAACGAAAGGGCTGAAGTCCAATACCGCAAAGCATTGGACCTCAACCCGGATACTGTGGGGGCCCATGTCGGCCTGGCCAGCACACGGATGGCCGGGCCTTTCTATTACGACTGGCTGGAGCGTCTTTACTCGGAGCTGGAACCCACTGTCGTGGTAGAGATAGGCGTCTGTGACGGCGTATCGCTCTCCAAGATCAAGCCTCCGGCTCTTGCAATCGGGATCGATCCCAATCCACGCGCCACGATGGCACTCAGCGCAGAAACGCACATTTTTCCAGAGACGAGTGACACCTTTTTTGATCGCGGCGGAGCGGATGCATTGCTAGCCGGCCGCCCGTTGGGTGTAGGGTTCATTGACGGTCTTCACACGTTCGACCAGGCATTGCGCGATTTTGCGAACCTCGAACACTACTGCGACCCTGGCTCGGTTTTGCTCGTGCACGACACTGTTCCCCTGGACGACACGACGCAAAAGGTTCCGCCGACAACGCAATTCCACACCGGCGATGTCTGGAAAATGGTTCCGGCGCTCAAGGCGCTTCGCCCTGATCTCGACGTGTTTACCATTGCAACGCCTTGGACCGGGCTCACCGTGGTATCCGGCTTTGGCAAGCTTAGATACGATCCTTCGTGGATTGTCCAAGCGGGAGAACGCTTTGCAAACATGGAATACACCGAGATCGCGGCAAATCTTGGGGAAGCGCTTTGCCTGGTTGCAAACGAATGGGAGCCGGTGTTTGCGCGGCTCAGGACCAACCTCGTCCATAAAAGGAGGAGACAGCCACAATCAGAGCAACTGGCGGTGGCAAAGTCCGACGCCAAGGAGGCTACGATGGGCGGGTTCTTGCATCAGTACTTTTTGAACAACAGCGGCAAAGAGATCTACAAATGGCTGCACTATTTCGACGTTTACGAACGTCACTTCGAAAGGTTCAGAAATCGAAGGCCGGTCGTCGTTGAAGTCGGCGTCTATAAGGGAGGATCACTCGAGATGTGGCGAGCCTATTTCGGCGAGGGCGCGCGAATTGTTGGAATCGATATCGATCCTGCATGCAAGGCGCACGAGTCCGGAGGCGTGGAGGTCTTCGTTGGAAGCCAGGATGACGCTCAACTCCTCGATCGGATCGTCGAGAAGTATGGTTCCATCGACATCGTCATCGATGACGGCAGTCACATGATGGATCATGTCATCGCGACATTTGAGCATCTCTACCATCATGTGCAGCCGAACGGCGTTTACTTGGTCGAGGACACGCATACGAGCTATTGGGAGGACTATGGTGGCGGGCTCCGCAGGCCCGGGTCGTTCATGGAATTTGCCAAGGGAAAGCTCGACGAAATCAACGCTCATCACGCGCGCGGCGCAATGCCGGCGAACGCCTTCACCCATGCAACAGACTCGATCTGTGTCTATGACAGTATTGTCGTCTTTGAAAAACGGCCGCAGGGCAAACGTCAGTCTCTCATGACAGGACAGGGGTAGGTCGAGTTCCGGCCATGCTGGTGTTCCCTCGGTTCTCACGTCGCCACGCCAATTTATCGATTCTGGCTTCGCGTTTTCGAGGGTCACTTCCCGAGAGCGCAAGGTTAGAACTTCTCATACCACCGCCGAAGCCGCCAGTCCTCTGCTGATCGCCCAGATGAAGCGTTCGCGCGCGACCAAATTCAATCTCTCCTGCGAGCCCAAAGAAGGATTTTTCGGATGAACAGAGGGATCATGCGGTTGTAGAATCGCTTTATCTCGGTCACAAAATTTGCCAGGACTGAAACTTCTTTGCCATTGCGCGCAGCATGGTTTGGCTGGTTTCAGCGATGGCAGCGCGCGAATTGGATTCGCCGAGCATGATCTGGCGACTTTTGGCAATTTCAAGTTCGATCGACCCGACCTGCTCGCCCAGTTTCGTTAAAGAGGCGGCATTACCCTTCAGAATTTCGGTATTTGATTGCAACATCATCAGAAGCGCAGTTGGCTCTGGCGAATCTGGGCCATCCATGCAGCTCCTTTACAATGTGAAACCATCGCCTGCGCTGATGCTAAGATACCAATCTCTTCATCCAAGAGGCGGTCGCGAGGAATCGCGCGTCAAAGTTCGGTGCCTCGTCGGTTTGCATGGCCTGACTATAGATTCGAAGATGTTCCTCTACGAAATGCGCATCTCCCGCCACCCTTCGAAAATACGCAGAAACCGCTGCGGCATGGCCTGCATCGAATCTGGAGATCGCATCCATTAGATTCTCGACTGTCATGGGTTTGGCCAAAACACCGACGCCAAGATTCATTCGGCGCCACGCCTGCATGTTTGCGGTGTTGAGCAACCCCGCAAAGCCGCGTGCGTCGCAGACGACAACGGCACATCCCACTGCCGCCGCCTCGATTGCCATGCGGGCGGTCGCAAACACGATATCATAGCCAAGCAAATCCTGTTCGAGCTGATGCGAAAATCGGCCTGTGGCAGGCCCCAGTCCATCTAGCTCGATGCCATTTTTGGCGCAGGCCTGACGAACCGCCGCTTGGTGATCGAAGTTCTTCGTCAACAACAGCCCTCTTGCGGGCCGCGCAGGCAGTTGCGGGCGTTGTTTGAAGCGATTGAGATCAACCGCATTGTAGACGAGGCTTAGTTGGTCAGCGGGAATCCCCCTCGAAAGGCACTTAAGCCTACACGCTTCGTCTACGGCTATCCAATGGCGTATTTGAGGATGAAGAATAGGTGCTTCGACCTCATAGAAGGTACTTGTGGCATGAAAATACGGCAGGCACGTCCGGAAACCTGTCAGACAGCGTGTCAGGTGTTGGGCATGGACTACATCGGGCTTTTCGACGATTTCGGCAATCCGGTCTACAACATGATGCCCCCGCTGGCGCATTCTAAATGCCATATCGCCAAGAGTTGGGGCCAGCAGCATGGTATGATGCCCGCCACTGCGGAGCCCGTCAGCAAGCAATTCAACAACCGCTTCTGACCCGCTATTGCGGGATAGGGACAGATTGGTGATAAGAACCCGCAACGGCGTTCCTTGCTTGTTTCGCAACGTGCCTGCAAACGAGCGACAGGCACAAGAGCTATTGGAAGCGTCTTAGTTTGAAGCCGTTTTCCAAACAAGCTCTGCAAAATCTCGGAGGGAGCCATTGATTGTCTGAAAAGCTGGAAAATGTCTTGGTTCTCGCCCATCCGGGACATGAACTCAGGGTTTACCATTGGCTCGAGTGCGCACAACCCAGAGTCTACCTTCTGACAGACGGATCGGGCGGTCGCCAAACGGCGCGTACGCAGTACTCGCGCCACCTTGTGAAAGCTGCGGGCGCGACGCCGGGCGCAGTATTCGGCGATATTCCCGATGCCGTCTGGTACGAAGCTCTGCTGGCTGGAGAAACTGACTTCTTTGTTGATGTGCTGACGAAAATCGCCACCGATTTGGCAGGCGCGAAAAACGTTCAATTCGTGTCGGACGCGGTCGATGGCTACAACCCGATACATGACCTAGCCTATGCCTATGGACAGGCTCTCGCCGGAGCGCTGAAAAGGACAGCGAAAGTGGCACAGCACCTTTGCTCCGCAGCGGTTCCAAACGTGGCGGGACCTATTGGACTGGAAATTCAACTCGACCACGCTGCCCGAGCGAGAAAAATGGCCGCCGTCGAGAGCTATTCCCCGCTCGCCGATGAGGCCCATAGAATAGTCGAACGGGACCCCCAATGTTTCGACAGGGAACGTCTCATTTCCCAGCATTTTGATTGGGAGGGCTCATGGGCACCAGAATGGGAAGTGATTGGCAAAGAGCGGGTCGCCGCTGGCATCTACCGCAGATGCATTACTTATAAGGACAATGTACAGCCTATTGCCAAGCGCCTGAAGTTTGAAGGTACTCGCATCTTGCACGCGGGATGATCTAGCCGGAAGCAGCGCCTTAACCACACGCACATCCAAAAAACCGCTGGCGATGCCCTCAACTCCGCGCTATGCGATACAGGGCGGCGGGCGGAGGATTTGGCACATTAAGACACGTGGTCGGTGACGGATGACAGTCAATCTGGCGCCACTTTATGCATAAGTCCTTGCGCCTGGAGTTCAGTACCACCCAATGACATCCTATGTAGAGGTCGTGTCCGGACTTCGGCCGAAGATGCGGCGCGCCATTATAATGATCCAGGACCTGGTCATGGTCCTGGTCGCGGTGGCGCTGAGTCTGGGGCTTTCGCAGTCGAGACTTTCATTCGACGCGCTCTCCACGGCCGGCCTGGCGTGCTGGGCAAGTATTGTTTTTCTCAGCCATATGCTGTTTCGCTATTGCGGCCTCTACAACACCGTGTGGCGTTTCGCCTCCACGCCGGACTTCTTCAACATCCTGAAGAGCTGCGCCATCCTGACCGTCACGCTCTATGTCGTCTCGCTGGCGGTTCGATCGTTTCAGCCGGTGACCGGCCTCAACGAGCGCCAGTTCATCGTCTTTTTCCTCGTCTCCTTCACCATCATATCGGCGCCTCGGCTCTATTACCGGTTCCTGCGCGACGGGGCGAGCTGGCGGATCCTGAGCCGCAACGCAAACAATGTGGCGATCAAGCAGGCGCTGTTCGTCGGCAGGCTCGGCGAAGCAGACGTCATAATCCGGTTCACGCGCACGGCAGAGCCGGCCGAATATTCCATCGCCGGGATCATGGCCATCGAGAACGGCGCGCCTTTGGGCACGCAGATCCACGGCGTTCCGGTGGTGGCCGTGCGCCCCCGCCTGGTCGAGGTCCTCGAAGAATATGCAAGAGGCACCAAAAGCCTCGACATGCTGATTTTCGGCAAAGGCGCCGAGCGCGAGATCGAAGAATTTTCGGAACTGGTTCGCATCGCCCGTCATAGCGGCATCGCCGTCGTCCAGTTCTCCGGCGTCTCGGAGCTCGGGCAGCGCGGAAAGCTGGTTCTCGATGCCGTCGAGATGGAAACCATCCTGCGCCGCTCAACGGTTCCATCCGACATTGAGCGCATTGGCGGCTTCCTCAACGGCAAGCGCGTCCTGGTCACCGGCGGCGCCGGCTCAATCGGTCGCATCCTGGTCAAGCGGTCGCTGGAACTTGGCGCCGAGGCGGTTCTGGTCGCCGATATCTCGGAGTTCGGTATTTTCCAGCTCGACCAGCAGGTTGACGAAAAGGACCATGTCCGGCTCAAGAGCCGCATCGTCGATGTCACAGACCGGCGCCAGATCACCCGCGTCGTCAGCGATTTCAAGCCCGACATCATCTTCCATGCCGCCGCGCTCAAACATGTGCCGCTGCTCGAGGAAAATTGGGAATCGGCGATCCAGACCAACATTTTGGGCACCCTCGTCTGCGCCGAGGTTGCCGCCAAATGCGGGGTGCCGCAGTTCCTGCTGATTTCCAGCGACAAGGCGGTCGATCCGACCTCGGTGCTCGGCATGACGAAACGCGCCGCCGAGCAGATCGTCTCTTCGCTGCACGAAACGCACGCCACCGGGCCTAGCGGCCGTCGCTCCGGCACCAAGTTCATCGCCGTGCGGTTCGGCAATGTCTTCGGCTCCAATGGCTCGGTCGCCACCATCTTCCAGGCGCAGATCGAGGCCGGCGGTCCGGTCACCATCACCGATCGCCGCATGACCCGCTACTTCATGACGGTGGCCGAAGCCGTCGACCTCGTCATCATGTCGGCGGCCGACGCCGAGCGGCGCCAGGGCAAGGACGACTACGCCATCTACATGCTCGACATGGGCAAGCCGGTGCCGATCCTCGAAGTCGCTGAAACCATGATCCGCATGGCCGGCAAAAGCCCCTACACCGACATTCCGATCCGTTTCACCGGGATCAGGCCGGGCGAGAAGCTTCACGAGGTGCTGCATGGCGGCAATGAGGAGATCGTCGCGCTGGATATCCCCAAGATCTTCGGCCTCAGAACCGATGTCGTGGGATGGCCCAAGGTCCAGGCGGCGCTGACATCGCTGCAGGCGGCCATGCGCGATCAGGACAAGGCCTCGGCGCTCGCCGTCATGGCCGCCCTCTATCAGGCGGAAGAGCCTCCAAGTGACGCACGCCGGGAAACCGTTGCGAAAACAGTCGGGCAAGCTGGTTAGAGCAATTCCAGGAAAAAGTGTGGAGCGGTTTTCCCGTCCGGGATTGCGTCAAAACAAAGAGCCTGTCCTGATCGACCGGGATTGGCTATTGAAACCGATCCGATGGCCGTTCCCAGGCGTTTGCAGATGATTTTGAACCAGTGAGCAGACAAGATCAGCGCGTGGCCGTGCTGCTGGGCACGAAAGATGGCGCGGCTTTCCTTGACGAGCAGCTCGCGTCGCTGGCTGCGCAATCGCATCCTGTTGTCGACCTCTGGGTTTCCGACGACGGTTCGACAGACGGCACTTCGGCCATTATCGGCGCCTGGCAGAGCCGCTGGTCCAAGGGCCGGTTGACCCTGTCGAATGGTCCTCGCCAGGGCTTTGCCGCCAATTTCCGCGCGATGATCATCGATCCGCGCATCGAGGCCGACTACTACGCCTTCTGCGACCAGGATGACATCTGGGAGCCGGATAGGTTGGAGAGCGCTATTGCCTGGATGCAAGGGCACGATGCCGCAACGCCGCTGCTGTTTTGCTCCAGGACCGCGACCATGTCCGAAACCGGAGCGGCGCAAGGGTATTCGCCGCTGTTCCAGCATCCACCCGCATTTCGCAATGCGCTTGTGCAAAGCATTGCCGGCGGCAACACGATGATGATCAACCGCGCCGCGCGAAAGTTGCTGGCAAAGGCATCGGCAAGGACCGAGTTCGTCAGCCATGACTGGTGGACCTATCTGATCGTCACGGCTGCCGGCGGCATTGTTCGCTATGACCCGCGACCGCTGGTGCGCTACCGCCAGCATGAGGCAAACCTGGTCGGCGCCAACGTGTCGTGGAAGGCGAGGCTGTCGCGGCTGGGGCGCCTCTTCAGGGGCGAGTTCGCCGTCTGGACCGATCACAATCTGAGTGGCCTGGCGGTCAATCGCGACATCCTCTCGAGGGATGCCGCCGCCTGTCTCGGCCTGTTCATCAGGGCACGAAAGGGCGGTATCTTGCGACGCCTGCGCCTTCTCAGAAAAAGCGGCGTCTACCGGCAGACGCTGGCTGGGACGCTTGGGCTCTATCTGGCCTTCATCTGGCGGCGGATCTAGAGCATGCAGACACGGCCATGAGGGAACCCAAGCGAGCTTTCGACCTGGCGGTGGCGGCGCTGCTGCTGCCACTGGCCTCGCCTTTCATCCTGCTTGCCATGCTGGCAATCAGGACGACGTCGCCTGGACCGGCACTCTTCTCTCAAACCCGTGTCGGCCAGCACGGGGTGCCGTTTGCCTGCCACAAGCTGCGCACGATGGTTGTGGGAACGCCGTCTCTGCCCTCGCATCAGGCGCCGGCAATTTCCGTCACTGCCGTCGGCAAGGTGCTGCGGAAATTCAAGATCGACGAGCTGCCGCAGCTCTGGAACGTGCTCAAGGGCGAGATGAGCCTGGTCGGACCGCGGCCGTGCCTGCCCACGCAGACGGAATTGGTCGAACGCCGCAGGCAATTGGGTGTGCTTGCGGCGCTTCCGGGCATTACCGGGCTCGCGCAGATGAAAGGCATCGACATGTCCGACCCAAAGCTCTGCGCCGAAACCGATGCCGAGTATTTAAAGTCGGCATCGGTGGGCCTCGATGTCCGCATTCTCATAGGCACGATTTTCTACCGCTGAACGGCACCCGATTTGTAGCGGCGTGCGAGCTCGGTCAGCTGTTCGAGCGAATCGGTCTGTGGCGCCCAGCCTTCGGATACCAGCACGGACGGATCGCAAATTTGGGTCGCGGTCATCGCCTCCCATGCCGTGCGTTTGCCGATCAAGGTCAGTGCTGTCCGCACCAGGCCGCCGGGCACTCTGGACAGCTTCAACGAGTAGCCATAACCGTCCCGGAAGGCCATGATGATGGATGAGACCGGGAGGGGCGGGAGGTCGCAGGCGACGTAGGCCCGGCGAACCGACTGCGGACGGCTGAACAGATAAACAGCGGTTCGCGCCGCACTCTCGCATGACATCAATGATCGGAGGCCGCTGAAGGTCGCCGCCGGCAGCGACAAGGCTATAGGCATGCCGCTCAGCCGCATCAGGTACGCCAGGTTTCCCTTCATGCCTTCGCCATAGACCGGCGGCAGGCGCAACGTCGTGGCGTCGGAGGGCCTGGAGGCATAGGCTTCGAGCATCCTGATCTCGCCTTCGCGTTTCGAGCGCCCATAGGCGCATTGCGGGGCTGCTGGCGTCGCTTCACTGATGGTTCCGCTGAAACCGGGACCGGCCACCGCCCGGATCGATGACAGATAGACGAAGCGCCCGCTTGTCCGCCAGGCGGCCGCGCGCGCCAGCTGGGCGGTCAGTGTCGCGTTGGCGGCCATGAAGTCGGCTTCGCTCGCCTTGCGGTCATTGTTGAGCGCCGCACAGTGGACGACATGGGTGACATCTCGCATCAGCGCCTGGAATGCCTGGGCCGGCGCGTCGAAGTCCGGCAACAAAACCGCATCGCTCACGGGATCGAGCCGTTCCGGGTGGCGCGATGCCATGCGCACCCCGAACCCGGCTTCGCGAAGCTGGTTGACCACCTGCCTGCCGATGAAACCCGTCGCGCCTGTGACCAGCACTTTCACGGCCGGCTTGCCTGGGGCGCCGGGGCCGGTTGTTCCGGCAGCATTTGTTGCCGGCCCGATGCAAGATAGGTCCCGGACACCAGAAACACCATCAGTGTGGCATCGAGGATGTCGTGGCCGACCAGGATGCCGGTCAGGCCGCCGATGAGATAGGTGATCGCAGTGACGACAATCATCGTGGCGCCGAACCGCTCGATCGCGTCCGCGCTGGTGCGCAGCACGATGGCCGCGTTTCTCGCGGCAACGACGAACACAGCCGCGAGCGTTACGGCTCCAAGCAGGCCGGCCTCCACCAATGCGGTCAGGAAGCCATTGTGGAAATGGCTGAAGCCCGTCGACGGCATGTTGAACTGATTGTGGAACCCATCCTTTATCAGCTCGCGGCTTGCGGCAATGCCGTGGCCGAAAATCGGCATGTCGTGGAAGGCGCTCAGGCCAATCTGCCAAAGTGCGGCGCGCAAGCCGAGCGCGGTCGTGTGGTCGCCCTTCGTGGCGAGCGCATCCCAGTCGCTGAACAGGAAGGCCGCGCGCTCGGAAATGATGGGGAGACCGATGACAGCGATGACGATGCCGGTCGCCCCCGCAATCAGCAAAAGCCGAATGGCGTTTCTGTTGTTGAGCTTGCGACGGTTGATCAGCAGGACCGCGATGCCGGCCACCAGCATCGCCAGCCAGATTATCCGAGATCCCGAATAGACAATGGCGACCGCGCCGGCCAGTGTCGCGCAGGCCAGCAACGTCCTGTTCTTTTCTACACCCGATAAAGCGCCTGCCAGGCACATCATCATGCTGAGGCAGGCGACGGTCGCGAACACGATCGGATTGCCGGCGCCGCCTTCGGCCCGTATGCCCAGCCCGTGATATTGCACGACCGCCAGCAGCACGGCGCCAAAACAGGCGGCGGCGCTCGCCAGCACGACGATGCGCGTCAGCGTGGTTTTCTCGGTAATGCTCCAGGTCGCGTATGAGACAGGGAAAAACAGGAAGGTGATCAGCCCTGCCAGATGCGGCGCATCCCTGGCGATCGAATTGTTGACGATGGAGGCGAGCACGCTGGCTGCGCAATAGGCATAGATGGCCACCGTCATCACGGTCATCGGCCGGTCAATGTTGAAACGCCGTCTTTTCAACGCAAGCAGAAGCACCGACCACAGGCCGCCGCCATTGAACAAAAAGCTGACCGCCGATCCCAGCACCGGCGGGAAAAAGAAGCACAGAATGGAGAAGGTGATGTTGATCCGTGACGGCGAAACGTGCTGCTTGATGGCGGAGATCGGGGTCAATGCTCTGGTTCACAATGCGCTGGGTCGCGTGGCGACGGACAATGTTTGGCGCGGCATTTGCGGCATGCCGCCCGGCGCAGGTTCAGGAGCCGGTATAGCGGCTGGGTGCGGTTTTCGAAAGTGCGACGAGGTCGGGCCGGCGTTTCTTTCGGTCCAGGCAAGATTTTTCCCGGCCTTTGAAGGCTATCGCTCCGTCGGGCAGGAATTTCCCGATTCTGGGCTTTTCATGGAAAATTCGTTGCCGATCGGTGTGGCCGCCGGCCTTTCCAGCGTTGTTATATCAGGTGGCGATCTGCTAGAACGCCGGCACGAACCGATAGTGTCCAGCAGTGAAGCTTGAACCGGGCGGCTGAAAAGGACGCCCGATCCATCTGATGCAAGGTCTGGATTGCACGAGAGAACGCTCACAGTCCATGAACATCGCGCTTACGCATCTGCAGCGGCTCGAGGCCGAGTCCATCCACATCTTCCGTGAGGTTGCGGCCTCCTTCTCCAAGCCGGTGATGCTCTATTCCGTCGGCAAGGATTCCTCCGTGCTGATGCATCTGGCGATGAAGGCCTTCTATCCGGCCAAGCCGCCTTTCCCCTTCCTGCATGTCGACACCACCTGGAAGTTCCGCGAGATGATCGCCTTTCGCGACCAGATGGCGCAGAAGCTCGGCTTCGACCTGCTGGTCCACGTCAATGAAGACGGCGTGCGCGACGGTATCAACCCCTTTGACCATGGCTCGAACACCCACACCCATGTCATGAAGACGGTGGCGTTGCGCCAGGCGCTCGACAAATACGGCTTTGACGCTGCCTTCGGCGGGGCTCGGCGCGACGAGGAGAAGTCGCGCGCCAAGGAGCGCATCTTTTCCTTCCGCAACGCCCAGCATGTCTGGGACCCGAAGAACCAGCGGCCGGAGATGTGGAAGATCTTCAACACCCGCATCGCGCCGGGCGAATCGATCCGCGTGTTTCCGCTGTCGAACTGGACCGAGCTCGATATCTGGCAGTACATTCTGCAGGAAAACATCCCGATCGTGCCGCTCTATTTCGCCAAGGAGCGGCCGGTGGTCGAACGCGACGGCATGCTGATCATGAAGGATGACGATCGCATGCAATTGCGCCCCGGTGAGACGATGGAGAACCGTCTGGTGCGTTTCCGCACGCTCGGCTGTTATCCGCTGACCGGCGCCATCGAATCCGACGCCGACACGCTCGAAGCCATCGTCGGCGAGATGCTGACGGCGCGCACCTCCGAGCGCCAGGGCCGCCTCATCGACCGCGATGAAGCCGGCTCGATGGAAAAGAAGAAGCGCGAGGGATATTTCTGAGCATGCGCCATATCCTGGCCAAGAGCCTCGCTCCCACCGACGGCGTGCGCGAATACATGGCGGCGCAGGAGAAGAAGTCGCTGCTGCGCTTCCTCACCTGCGGCTCGGTCGACGACGGCAAGTCGACGCTGATCGGCCGTCTTCTGTCCGACACAAAGCAGATCTTCGAGGACCAGCTCGCCGCACTCGAGCGCGATTCCCGCAAGCACGGCACCACTGGCGACGACATCGACTTCGCGCTTCTGGTCGACGGCCTCGAGGCCGAGCGCGAGCAAGGCATCACCATCGACGTCGCCTACCGCTTCTTCGCCACGCCCAAGCGCAAGTTCATCGTCGCCGACACCCCCGGCCATGAACAGTACACCCGCAACATGGCGACCGGCGCATCGACTGCCGATCTCGCCATCGTGCTGATCGATGCGCGCCAGGGTGTGCTGCGCCAGACCCGGCGCCACTCGATCATCGCTTCGCTGCTCGGCATCCGCCATATCGTGCTTGCCGTCAACAAGATCGACCTCGTCGATTTCGACCAGGCGGTGTTCGACCGTATCGTCGAGGATTACCGGCAGTTCTCGCACGAGCTCGGCTTCCAGACGATCGTGCCGATCCCGATGTCGGCCCGCTATGGCGACAATGTCACCAGCCGCTCCGGCAAGACGGCGTGGTATTCCGGCCCGTCGCTGATCGAGCATCTCGAAACCATATCGGTCGACGAGGCCGCGGTCGAACTGCCGTTCCGGTTTCCGGTGCAGTATGTCAACCGGCCCAATCTCGACTTCCGCGGCTTTGCCGGCACCATCGCGTCCGGCTCCGTCGCGCAGGGCGACGAGGTGGTGGTCGCCAAATCCGGCAAGGCCTCGCGGGTCAAGCGCATCGTCGCGCAAGGCCGCGATCTTGCCCAGGCGGTGGCCGGCCAGGCCATCACCCTTGTGCTCGATGACGAGGTCGAGGTCTCCAGAGGCAACATGCTGGTGTCGCCGGCGGCACGGCCGCAGGTCGCCGACCAGTTCGCCGCCAACATCGTCTGGTTCGACGAGGCAGCGCTGCTGCCGGGACGCTCCTATATACTGCGCACCGAGACCGACCAGACCAGCGCCACCGTCACCGACCTGAAATACCGCGTCAACGTCAACGACTTCGCTCGCGAGGCGGCGAAGTCGCTCGAGATGAACGAAGTCGGCATCTGCAACATCTCGACCCGGGCGCCGATCGCCTTCGACACCTTCGCCGACAATCGCGATACCGGCGCCTTCATCCTGATCGACCGCATCACCAATGCCACGGTCGGCGCCGGCATGATCCTGCATACCTTGCGCCGCGCCGAAAACATCCACTGGCAGTCGCTCGATGTCGGCAAGCGCGGTCGTTCCGACTTGAAGAGCCAGCGTCCCGCCGTGTTCTGGTTCACCGGCCTTTCCGGTTCGGGCAAGTCGACCATCGCCAACCTGCTTGAGAAGAAGCTGTTCGCTTCCGGGCGCCACACCTACATTCTCGACGGCGACAATGTCCGCCACGGCCTCAACCGCGATCTCGGCTTCACCGACGCCGATCGGGTCGAAAACATCCGCCGTGTCGCCGAAGTGGCAAAGCTGATGGCCGATGCCGGGCTGATCGTCATCGTCTCCTTCATTTCGCCCTTCAGCGCCGAGCGGCGCATGGCCAGGGAGTTGATGGCCGACGGCGAGTTCGTCGAAGTGTTCGTCGATACGCCGTTCGAGGAATGCGCCCGACGCGACCCGAAAGGCCTTTACGCACGGGCGCTGAATGGCGAGATCAAGAACTTCACCGGCGTCGATTCCCCGTATGAAGCTCCCGAAAATCCCGAAATCCATCTCAAGACACTCGGCAAGACGGCCGAGGAGATGGTAGAGGCTCTGGAACACTGGCTGAATGAGCGCGACATTGCCGAAGACCAATATGACAGCGGCGGCGGCATCTGACGACGAAGTGGTGCTCGACGTGTTCGAGCGCCTGGCGCTCGAAGCCGGACGCGAGGTGATGCGGGTCTTCAAGGCCGGCTGCGCGGTCGACAGCAAGTCGGACTCCTCGCCGGTCACGGAAGCCGACCGCGAGAGCGAGACGATCATCCTCGCCGGCCTGCGTGCGGCCTATCCCGATATTCCCTGCGTGGCCGAGGAAGAGGTCGCCGAAGGCATTGTGCCGCCCGATCTGGATGGCGCCTTCTTCCTGATCGATCCGCTCGATGGAACGAAGGAATTCGTCAACCGCCGGACCGATTTCACCGTCAACATCGCGCTTGTCCGGCACGGCGTGCCGGAGATCGGCGTCGTCTTCGCACCGTGCAGCGGGCGGTTCTTCTCTGGACGGCCGGGCTGGGCCGAAGCAATCGAGGTCGATGGCGACTTCCGTATCGTCGGCCGCCGGCGGATTTCGGTTAGGAGGGCGGTCACGCCGCTGGCGGTCGTTGCCAGCCGCTCGCACAACACCCCGGAGACCGAAGCCTTCATCAAGGATCTCGGCGCCGCCGAGATCGTCTCGGTCGGCTCATCGCTGAAATTCTGCCTGCTCGCCGCAGCCGAAGCCGACATCTATCCGCGCTTCGGCCGCACCATGGAATGGGACACGGCGGCCGGCGACGCCGTACTGCGCGCCGCCGGCGGCATGACGCGCACGCTGGACGGCGAGCCGCTCACCTATGGCAAGCGCAAACAGAGCGACGACGAGGATTTCGCCAACCCGCATTTTATTGCGAGCGGGAAGGCGGCGGACGCGGCGTAACTTACGCCGCCGCTACATGCGCCGAGTTCGAGCCAATGTAGTTGCGGATCGTCTCGATGATGCGGTCCTGGTCGGCTTCGCTGAGATAGGGATGCATCGGCAGGCACAGGATGCGCTTCGGCAGTTCCTCCGAAACCGCAAGCCCGGTCGGCGTGCGCGGATAGTCGCGATAGGCGACCTGCTCGTGCAGCGGCTTCACATAATAGATCACCGAAGGGATGCCCTTTTCGCCGAGATGCGCCCTCAACCCGTCGCGCTTCGGCGTCTCGATGGCGTATTGCGCCCAGGCCGAGCGGCCACCGCCCAGATTGCGTGACGCCTTGACGATGTCGCCGAGACCTTCGGCGTAGCGCTTGGCCACCACCTGGCGGGCGACCATCTCGTCTTCGAGGATGGCGAGTTTCTCGATCAGGATCGCCGCCTGGATCGTGTCGAGGCGTGAATTGATGCCGACGCGGACATTGTCATACTGCGTCTCGCCCTTACCGTGGAACGCAAACGAGCGCAGCTGGTCGGCCAGCGCGTCGTCATTGGTGAACATCGCGCCGCCATCGCCGTAGCAGCCCAGCGGCTTGGCCGGATAAAAGCTGGTCGAGCCGACATGGCCGAAGGCGCCGCACATTGTGCCGTCGGCCGAACCGCCGATCGACTGCGCGGCATCCTCGATCACCAGCAGCCCTTCGCGCTTGGCAATCGCCATGATCGCCTCGTAGGCGGCGGCAAGCCCGAACAGGTCGACGGGAATAATCGCCTTCGGCTTCAGCCGGCCTTCCTTCTTGATCATGGCGATCGCCGCCTCGAGGCTGGCGATGTCGATGTTGTAGGTCTCGGCGTCCACATCGACGAAAACCGGTTCGGCCTTGGCAAGCGCCACCACTTCCGCCGTCGCGGCAAAGGTGAAGCTCGGCACGAACACCGCGTCGCCGGGGCCGATACCGGCGGCAAACAGCGGCAACAGCAGCGCGTCGGTGCCGTTGGCGCAGGCCACGACATGCTTGGTGCCGATATAGGCTGCGAGCTTGTTTTCGAATTCGGTGACTTGCGGTCCGAGGATATAGCGGCCTTCCTCGACGACATTGTCGATCGCGGCCTTCAGCCGGTCGCGGATACGTTCGCGCTGCGCGCCAAGATCGATGAACTGCATGTCGGCCTCAAAAACGGTGTGGTGCGGGCTGCCCCGGGGACAATGACACGCACAGAAACAACAACTTAACCGGGCCGCTGGTACCAGAGTTGGGCCGGTCTAGAAAGCCGGACCGGCCGCGGGACGGGTTGTCTAGGTGTCGCAGCCTGTTACTTCAGGCTTTCCCTGCATTGCCGCAAGATGCCGGAAATCCGGGCTTCGCCGCCTATTAATCCGGCTAATTCAGTGCGTCTTTCCGGCTCGCGGAAACATAAAGTGATCGGCTGCTTGCAGCGGCTGGCGGCGGACTAAGCGTGGATCAGGCGATTTCGTGCCGCCAGGGCGGGTTGGCGCCGGCCCGCGACACGGTCACCGCCGCCGCTTTTGCGCCGAGCGCCAGCGCCTGACGGATGGCGTCCTCCGAAAGGCCGCCGATCCCGGCCTTGGTGAGCAGGCCTTGCTCGTGCAGCGAGGCCAGAATGCCGGCATTGAAAGTGTCGCCGGCGCCGACCGTGTCGACCACCTCCACCTTATGCGGCATCACCGTGACCTTGTGTTCCCTGCTGTAGCCGACGGCACCTTCGCTGCCGTGGGTAACGACGATCAGCTTCGGGCCGCGATCCAGCCAGTTGCGGATGACGTCCTCATGCGAGCCGGCCTCGCCGAACCAGTGCAGATCCTCATCCGATAGCTTCACGATGTCGGCCATCGCCATCATCGAGCGGATGCGCCGGAGGTGCTTGGCTTTGTCGGGGATGAAGTTCGGCCGGATGTTGGGGTCGAGCATCATGACGCGGCGTTCGTGCTCGCGTTTCATGAATTCTTCGTAGGCAGCACCCGCCGGGTCCGAAATCAGGCTGATGGCGCCAAACAGCATGGCTTCGATCTCGGCGCCCAGTTTCGGCAGATCCTCTGTCGTCAGCATGCGCCCGGCGGTGTTTTCGTCGTAGAAAGTGTAGGTCGCCTGGCCGTTGGTGAGCCGCACGAAGGCGAGCGTGGTCGGGCGAGGGGAGGTGTGCGCATAGGTGGAGCTGACCTTGCTTGCGCCGAGCGCCTCGCGGAACTGGCCGCCGAACAGATCCGACGACAGGCCGGAAAAGAAGCCGGCGGGCGCGCCGAGGCGGCCAAGCGCGATCGCCGTGTTGAACACCGCGCCGCCGACATAGGGCGCAAAGGCCGGCTCGCCCTGTGTCGTGGTGCGCGGCAGCATGTCGATCAGGGCTTCGCCGCAGCAGAGGATCATGATTTCTTGTTCTCCGGCGGATAGATCACGCCCTTGCGGATGATGATGTTGGCGTAGAGCCGGGGTTCGCTGGTCCCGACGATCGCATATGCCGACCGGACGCGTGCATAGAAGTCGGCGCCCGCCAGCGCAACCACCTTCCGGCCCGGCGCGCGCCTGGTGCAGATCGTTTCGATTTCATGGTGGACCGGATCGGCGACCGAGGGATCGCCTTTTACCGAGGCACGAAACAGCGCTTCCGGCACGAAGTCGTCCACCGGCAGCACGCTCAAAATGGCGTCAAGCACCGGTATGAGGTGAAGACCGTCGGCGCGGATCAGCCGGTTCGCCTGTTCTTCCGCCGGATAGTTGCCGTCGACAAGCGCGATCTCGTCGCCATGGCCCATGGCGCGCAATGTCGCCAGAAGCTCCGGACCGAGCAGCGACGGAATACCAATCAGCATTCAGGTGCTCCGGGAAATGGTGTTCGAACCGATGAGGAAGCGTTCGGACAACGGCAGGCTGGCGCCGCCCAGCGCCCGGGCATGGATGCCGACGGTGCCTTCGCGTACCACCGGAAGCTTCAGGCCTTCGCCGTCAATCGTGCCGATCGCCTGCCCGACGGCATCGACGAGCCGGCGGCGTACGGCGAGCGGCATCCAGCCATCGATCACCGCGGCCTCGAAGTCGATCACCGAGGACGCCGCGACAATGGCGTAGGCAAGCGCCTGCGAGGCGCTGGCGATCCAGTCGTCCAGATCGGCGCCGATCTCGCCCCATTCCTGCGGCGAGGTCCAGAGATAGGAGCCGTCAATGCCGCGTGCGTTAAGCGCCTTTTCCAGCATGGCGATCGAGGCGACGTCGATGAGCTGCGTCGGCTTGCCGTCTGGTCCCGGCACCGGCATCGAACCCAGCGCCCCGGCATTTCCGGTTGGCCCGCCGAACAGCCGGCCGTTGAGCACGATGCCGCCGCCGGCAAAGGCGCCGATATAGAAATAGACGAAGTCGCGCGCCCCGCCGGTCTGGCCGAACACCAGTTCGGCGCCGCAGGCGGAGGTGGCGTCATTCTGCAGATAGACCGGGAATTCGCACTGCGCCTGGATGTCGGCACGGATGTCGCGATGGCGCCATTCGTCCATGATGTCGCGCGGCGCGCCGGCGGTGTCGGCCCAGTTCCACAGTTCGAACGGCATGGCGATGCCGAGCCCGGCAATGCGCTTGTCCTGCGCCGGTGTCAGTTCGGCGCGCATCGTCTTCATGCCTTCGGTGACGAACTCAACCGTCTCGCGCGGCGCCGGATAGCGGTAGGAGTGCTGCAGCATGGAACGCACAGTTCCGAGGAAATCGATCAGCACCAGTTCGGCGCTGCGGCGGCCGATCTTGAGGCCGATGAAGAAGGCGCCTTCGGGGTTCAGCGCCATCGGGATGGAGGGCTGGCCGATCTTGCCGCGCAACGGCGCCTGGCGCAGCAGCAGGCTGTCTTCCTCCAGTTCGCGCATGATGACCGAGACGGTCTGCGCTGAAAGCCCGGTCATGCGCGCAATGTCTGATTTGGCCAAGCTGCCGTGCTGGCGAACCAACGACAGCACCAGCCGCTCATTGTGGTCGCGCATGCCGCTCTGGTTGGTGCCACGGTGGAGACGGCTGGCGGCCGCCTCGGGCGAACCGTGCCTCGCAATGCCGGTCTCCACCCTTGTTCCTTCCCTTGGTTTATTCTTACTGCTTTTGCGGCAGAATGAGTGAACCGCGCAAAGCTGTCAATAATAAATAAGAGTGATTTAATTATTGACAGGCGGCTCCCGCTGGTGTCATTTGAGGGCGCGTCCACACTGGGAGAACTTCAGTGGATGCGCTCGAGATGCCGGTTGGCGGCATCCGCATGGTTCCATGGGAGGAAGATCGTGACCAAAGCTTTATTGAAGTCCACCGTGTTCGCCGCGGCGGGCCTCGGCCTGATGGCGTTTGCTTCGACAGCATCGGCCGCCGGCGTCGGCGCCTGCCTGATCACCAAGACCGACACCAACCCCTTCTTCGTCAAGATGAAGGAGGGCGCGACCGCCAAGGCCAAGGAACTTGGCGTCGACCTCAAGACCTATGCCGGCAAGATCGACGGCGATAGCGAGAGCCAGGTGGCGGCGATCGAAAGCTGCATCGCCGACGGCGCCAAGGGCATCCTGATCACCGCGTCCGACACCAAGGGCATCGTGCCGACGGTGAAGAAGGCGCGTGACGCCGGCCTGCTGGTGATCGCGCTCGATACCCCGCTGGACCCGATCGATGCCGCCGACGCGACCTTCGCGACGGACAATCTGGAAGCCGGCAAGCTGATCGGCGCCTGGGCAGCCGCGACCCTCGGCGACAAGGCCAAGGACGCCAAGATCGGCTTCCTCGACCTGACCCCCTCACAGCCGACCGTGGATGTGCTGCGCGACCAGGGCTTCATGATGGGCTTCGGCATCGACGTGAAGGATCCCAACAAGATCGGCGATGAGGACGATGCCCGCATCGTCGGCCACGACGTCACCAACGGCAATGAAGAAGGCGGCCGCAAGGCGATGGAAAACCTTCTGCAGAAGGACAACTCCATCACCGTCATCCACACCATCAACGAGCCCGCCGCTGTCGGCGCCTACCAGGCGCTCAAGGCGGTCGGGCTCGAAAGCCAGGTGCTGATCGTCTCGGTCGATGGCGGCTGTCCCGGTGTGAAGTCGGTGACCGAAGGCGTCATTGGCGCCACCTCGCAGCAATACCCGCTGCAGATGGCGGCACTCGGCATCGAGGCGATCGCCGCCTTCGCCAAGGACGGCGCCAAGCCTAAGCCGACCGAAGGCAAGAACTTCTTCGACACCGGCGTCAACCTCGTCACCGACAAGCCGGCCAATGGCGTGAAGTCGATCGACACCAAGGAAGGCCTCGCCAAGTGCTGGGGCTGATGGCTGTCTGACAGCCAGCGACAAGCTGACGGCCGGGGGCTTGATCCCCGGCCGCTTCGGGTGGACGATGCGTCACGCGAATAATCCCGGCAGCAGACCGGACAGGCGCGAGCGGGTATCGGCATGGAGCTGAAGCCCAGGGGAGGAAACATGGCTCAAGCACAGGAATTCGAGAAGGTTCTCTCGAGCAGCGACACAAGCGTTGCCGCCTTTGACGAGCACAAATCGGCCGTCAAGCGCATCCAGCATTTCCTGCACTCCACGCCGGCGGCGGTGCCGCTGATTGTGCTGGTCCTGTCGATCGTAATTTTCGGCATCGCCATTGGCGGGCGTTTCTTCTCATCCTATACGCTGACGCTGATCCTGCAGCAGATCGCCATCGTCGGCATCCTCGGTGCCGCGCAGACACTGGTCATCCTGACCGCCGGCATCGACCTGTCGATCGGCGTGATCATGGTGATTTCGGCCGTGATCATGGGCAATTGCGCGGTCAGCTACGGCATGCCGGCCGTGCTCGCAGTGCCCATCGGGCTTGCCGCCGGCGCAGCCTGCGGCCTGCTCAACGGTTTGCTGGTCGCCTACATGAAGCTGCCGCCGTTCATCGTCACGCTCGGCACCTGGAACATCGTCATGGCGACGAACTTCATCTATTCGGCCAATGAGACGATCCGCGATACCGACGTCGACGCCCAGGCGCCGCTACTGCATCTCTTTGCCCTGAGTTTCAAGATCGGCACAGCGGTGCTGACACTGGGCGTCATCGCCACGGTCGTGCTCGTTTTGATCCTCTGGTACGTGCTCAATCACACCGCCTGGGGCCGCCATGTCTACGCCGTTGGCGATGATCAGGAGGCGGCGAAGCTGTCTGGCATCCAGACCAAGAAGGTGTTGATGACGGTCTACACCCTTGCCGGGTTGATCGCCGCTTTTGCTGCCTGGGTTTCCATTGGCCGCAACGGCTCGATCTCGCCGTCAGCCGCCGTCACCGACTACAACCTGCAGGCGATAACCGCGACGGTGATCGGCGGCATTTCACTGTTCGGCGGGCGCGGCTCAATTCTGGGCACGCTTTTCGGCGCGATGATCGTCGGCGTCGTCTCGATGGGCCTCAACATGCTGGGCGCCGATCCGCAATGGAAGGTGCTCCTCACCGGTGTGCTGATCATCGGCGCCGTGGCGATCGACCAATGGATCAGAAAGGTTTCGGCATGACCGTGGAACCCATCCTCACCGCGCGCGGCCTGATCAAGCGCTATGGCCGTGTCACCGCCCTCGACAATGCCGACTTCGACCTCTACCCCGGCGAAATCCTGGCCGTCATCGGAGACAATGGCGCCGGCAAATCATCGCTGATCAAGGCGATTTCCGGCGCCGCCGTGCCCGACGAAGGCGAGATCCGTCTTGAAGGCAAGGCTGTCGCTTTTAAATCGCCCATGGAGGCGCGCGAGGCGGGCATCGAGACGGTCTACCAAAACCTGGCTTTGTCGCCGGCCCTGTCGATCGCCGACAACATGTTCCTCGGCCGCGAGATCCGCAAACCCGGCTTCCTCGGCGACTGGCTTCGGATGCTGGACCGGCCGGCAATGGAAAAGCGCGCCCGCGACAAGCTGACCGAGCTTGGCCTGATGACCATCCAGAACATCAGCCAGGCGGTGGAAACGCTGTCGGGCGGCCAGCGTCAGGGCGTGGCGGTGGCGCGCGCCGCCGCTTTCGGCAGCCGCGTGGTGATCATGGACGAGCCGACCGCGGCACTCGGCGTCAAGGAGAGCCGCCGCGTGCTGGAACTGATCCTCGATGTCAAGAAAAGAGGCCTGCCGATCGTGCTGATCTCGCACAACATGCCGCATGTCTTCGAAGTGGCCGACCGTATCCATATCCATCGGCTGGGACGTCGCCTCTGCGTCATCGATCCCAAGCAATATACCATGTCCGACGCCGTCGCCTTCATGACGGGAGCGAAGGTTCCGCCGGAGGCTGCACTCGCTGCCTGATCCGCTCGACGGATAAATTGCCGCAGGGGAACTGGGGGCATGCTGGTCTAAATCGATTGAACGTATGTTGCGATGCACTAGGATAGGCTGGGACTGAGAGCGAAAGCCGGTATGATCGCAGCACGATCACGAGAGGCAGTATGACGCGAACAATGACAGCCAAAGCCCCCGATCTCGAAATACCCGATCCCAAGACGCTGGCCGACGAAGTCTTGCTGGCTCTCAAATACCGGGTCGGCAAAGGCACGTCCGTTGCTACGCAATATGATTGGCTGACCGCCTCGATCAAGGTCGTGCGCGACCGCATCGTCGATCACTGGATGCAGGCGACGCAGGAGGCCTACGCCCAGCAGGAAAAGCGCGTCTATTACCTGTCGCTCGAATTCCTCATCGGCCGGCTTATGCGCGATGCCTTCTCCAATCTCGGCCTGATGGACAATATGCGAGAAGCGCTCAAGTCGCTGGGCGTCGACCTGGACCTCATCGCCGGGCTCGAACCGGATGCGGCGCTCGGCAATGGCGGTCTTGGCCGGCTCGCCGCCTGCTTCATGGAAAGCATGGCGACCGTCGACATTCCGGCCCACGGCTACGGCATTCGCTACGCCAACGGCATGTTCCGCCAGGAGATCCATGACGGCTGGCAGGTCGAACTGCCCGAAACCTGGCTCGACCACGGCAACCCCTGGGAGTTCGAGCGGCGGGAGCGTGCCTTCGAGGTCGGCTTCGGCGGCTCGGTGGAATCGATCACCTCCAAGGATGGCCGGCTCGAGCGTCACGTCTGGAAGCCGACCGAGCATGTCCAGGCCGTCGCCTACGACACGCCGGTGGTCGGCTGGCGCGCCAACCGCGTCAACACGCTGCGGCTTTGGTCCGGCATGCCGGTCGATCCGATCCTGCTCGACAAGTTCAACGCCGGCGACCACATCGGCGCGCTGGCCGAAAGCAACAAGGCCGATGCCTTGTCGCGCGTGCTTTACCCCGCCGATTCCCACAAGGCCGGCCAGGAACTGCGGCTGCGGCAGGAATATTTCTTCTCCACCGCGTCGCTGCAGGACATCGTCCAGCGCCATCTCAGCCAGTATGGCGATCTGGCCTCGCTGCCCGACAAGGCGGCGATCCACCTCAATGACACCCATCCGGCGATCGCCGTGCCAGAGCTGATGCGCCTGCTGATGGACGTCCATGGCCTGGATTTCGACCAGGCCTGGGACATCACCAAGCGCACCTTCGGCTACACCAACCACACGCTGCTGCCCGAAGCGCTGGAAAGCTGGCCGGTGCCGCTGTTCGAACGGCTTTTGCCGCGCCACATGCAGATCGTCTACGCCATCAATGCGCAGGTGCTGCTTGAGGCGCGCGCCACCAACCAGTTCTCAAACGAGCAGATCAGCCGCATCTCGCTGATCCAGGAAAATGGCGACCGCCGCGTGCGCATGGGTAACCTGGCCTTTGTCGGCTCGCACTCGATCAATGGCGTGTCGGCGTTGCACACCGAGCTGATGAAGGAGACGGTGTTTGCCGATCTCCACAAGCTCTATCCCGACCGCATCAACAACAAGACCAACGGCATCACGCCACGGCGCTGGCTGATCCAGTGCAATCCAGGCCTCACCGCGCTCGCCCGCGCGGCGATCGGGGACCGTTTCCTCGACGACATCGACGCCATCAAGGGGCTCGAAGCCTTTGCCGGCGACGCCGCCTTCCGCGACAAGTTCGCCGCCGTCAAGCGCTCCAACAAGGTCAAGCTCGCCAATCTGGTCGCAGACCGGCTCGGCATCAAGCTCGACCCGTCGGCGCTGTTCGACATCCAGGTCAAGCGCATCCACGAATACAAGCGCCAGCTGCTCAACATCCTGGAAGCGATCGCGCTCTACGACCAGATCCGCTCGCATCCCGAGCAGGACTGGATGCCGCGCGTCAAATTCTTCGGCGGCAAAGCGGCGCCCAGCTACCACAATGCCAAGCTGATCATCAAACTGGCCAACGACGTCGCCAAGGTCATCAACAGCGACCCGTCGGTGCGCGGGCTGCTGAAAGTGGTGTTCGTGCCGAACTACAATGTCAGCCTGGCCGAGGTGATGATGCCGGCCGCCGACCTGTCCGAGCAGATTTCGACTGCCGGCATGGAGGCGTCGGGCACCGGCAACATGAAGTTCGCGCTGAACGGCGCCTTGACCATCGGCACGCTCGACGGCGCCAATGTCGAGATCAAGGAATGCGTCGGCGACGACAACATCTTCATCTTCGGCCTGAGCACGGCGGAAGTCGCCGAGCGGCGCAGCAATGGCTACAACCCGCGCGCCGTGATCGAGGGCTCCCCTGAATTGGCGCAGGCTGTTGCCGCAGTATCGTCGGGCGTGTTCTCGCCCGACCAGCCGGATCGCTACCGCGAGCTGGTCGACGGTCTCTACAACAGCGATTGGTTCATGGTGGCGGCGGATTTCGACGCCTATGCCGCCGCCCAGCGCGATGTCGACGCCGTCTGGCGCAACAGCCCCGATTGGTACGCGCGCGCTATCCGCAACGTTGCCCGCGTCGGCTGGTTCTCTTCCGATCGCACGATCCGCCAATATGCGAAAGAAATCTGGAACGTGCCCGCCTGATATGATTGCATGAGGCCACGAGCAACGGGTCTTGTGCACAAGAACTGGTTCCCAGGGAGGGACACCGCCTGATGAAGAAACCGCGCGCGACCGCGACGACGAGCGGGTCGGACGGGCTGGCGTCAGCCGGCGATGTCGCCGCAATTGTTGCAGGCACGCATGGCGATCCTTTTGCAATCCTGGGCGTGCATGATGCCGGCAAGAGCCTGGTTGCCCGCTGCTTCGTCCCCAATGCCGAGTTCGTCACCGCATACACGCTGGCCGGCAAGAACGCCGGCGAACTCACGCGGCGCGACGACGCCGGTTTCTTCGAAGGCAGACTGTCGATCAAGAAGCGCCAGCCGCTGCGGTATCACGCCAAAAATGCCGGCGGCGACTGGTGGCTGACCGATCCCTATTCCTTCGGCCCGGTACTCGGCCCGATGGATGATTATTACATCGCCCAAGGGTCGCATCTCAGGCTGTTCGACAAGCTCGGCGCCCATCTCCTCGACCATGAAGGCGCGTCGGGCGTCCATTTCGCGGTCTGGGCGCCCAATGCAAGGCGCGTCTCCGTGGTCGGCGACTTCAACGAATGGGACGGCCGCCGCCATACGATGCGCGACCGCCGCGACACCGGCATCTGGGAGCTGTTCATTCCCGATATCGGCGCCGGCCACCCCTATAAATACGAGATCATTGCCCCGGACGGCGTGCGCCTGCCGCTCAAGGCCGATCCGTTCGCCTTCAAGTCGGAATTGCGCCCGGCCACAGCCTCAGTGACGGCGGTGCCGCCGGCGCATGAATGGGGCGACGAGGCGCATCGCGCTTACTGGCGAAAGGCCGATCCCCGGCGCGAAGCCATATCGATCTACGAGGTCCATGCCGGTTCGTGGCAGCAGCACGATGATGGCAGCTTCCTGTCATGGGACGAACTCGCCAACCAGCTGATCCCCTATGCTGTCGAGACCGGCTTCACCCACATCGAGTTCCTGCCGATCTCCGAACATCCCTATGACCCGTCATGGGGTTATCAGACAACCGGACTTTATGCCCCCTCGGCGCGCTTCGGCGACCCCGACGGCTTCGCCCGTTTCGTCGACGGTGCGCACCGCGCCGGCGTCGGCGTCATCCTCGACTGGGTGCCGGCGCATTTCCCGGTCGACGCGCATGGCCTGGCCAATTTCGACGGCACAGCACTTTATGAGCATGCCGACCCGCGCAAGGGTTTTCATCCCGACTGGAACACCGCGATCTACAATTTCGGCCGCCGCGAGGTGGTGTCGTTCCTGGTCAACAATGCGCTGTTCTGGGCCGAGAAATACCATGTCGACGGTTTGCGCGTGGATGCAGTGGCCTCGATGCTCTACCTCGATTATTCGCGCAAGGCCGGCGAGTGGATCCCCAACGAGAAGGGCGGCCGCGAAAACCTCGAAGCGGTGTCCTTCCTGCAGAAGATGAACAAGGAGGTCTACGGCCACCATCCCGGCGTGATGACCATCGCCGAGGAATCGACCTCATGGCCGAAGGTCTCGGCGCCGGTGCATGAAGGCGGGCTGGGCTTCGGCTTCAAATGGAACATGGGCTTTATGCACGACACGCTGGAGTATTTCGCCAAGGAGCCGATCTTCCGCAAACATCACCACAACGACCTGACCTTCGGCCTGACCTACGCCTTCTCCGAGAATTTCGTGCTGCCGCTGTCCCATGACGAGGTCGTGCACGGCAAGGGCACGCTGCTCGGCAAGATGGCCGGCGACGACTGGCAGAAGTTCGCGACTTTGCGCGCCTTCTATGCCTTCATGTGGGGGTATCCCGGCAAGAAGCTGTTGTTCATGGGCCAGGAATTCGCCCAGCGCCGCGAGTGGAGCGAGGCGCGTGCGCTCGACTGGAACCTGCTCGACTTCCACCCGCATCGCGGCGTCTGGCAGACGGTGCGCGATCTGAACTATCTGTATCGCTCGCGCCCGGCGCTACATGCGCGCGACTGCGAGCCGGACGGCTTCTCCTGGCTGATCGTCGACGACAAGGAAAACTCGGTCTTCGCCTGGCTGCGCAACGCGCCCGGCGGCAACCCGATCGCCGTCATTTCCAACTTCACGCCAGTGCCGCGCGACAATTATCGCGTGCCATTGCCCAAGGTCGGCAAATGGCGCGAAATCATCAACACCGACGCTTCGGACTACGGTGGTTCGGGCAAGGGCAATGGCGGTGTGGTCGAAGCCAGGGCGGAAGGAGGAGGCATTTCGGCAACGATGCTTTTGCCGCCGCTGTCGACGATCATGCTTGAACTCGTTGCGGACTAGGTCCGTCAACTCGTTACGGATTAGGTCCGTCGACTCGTTGCGGACCGGGCGATGCTCCAGACTGGTAATTTGGGAGGGTAAAAATGGCAGACTTGAAGAGAACCCAGCCGCTGGCGCGCGATGCCATGGCCTATGTGCTGGCCGGCGGCCGCGGCAGCCGGCTCAAGGAATTGACCGACCGCAGGGCCAAGCCGGCTGTCTATTTCGGCGGCAAGACGCGCATCATCGATTTCGCGCTGTCCAATGCGCTGAATTCCGGCATCCGCCGCCTCGGTGTCGCCACCCAGTACAAGGCGCATTCGCTGATCCGCCACCTGCAGCGCGGCTGGAACTTCCTGCGGCCGGAGCGAAACGAAAGCTTCGACATCCTGCCGGCCAGCCAGCGTGTCTCGGAAACGCAGTGGTATGAAGGCACCGCCGACGCCGTCTACCAGAACATCGATATTATCGAAGCCTATGGCCCCGAATACATGGTCATCCTCGCCGGCGACCACATCTACAAGATGGACTACGAGCTGATGCTGCGTCAGCACGTCGACGCCAATGCCGACGTCACCGTCGGTTGCCTCGAAGTGCCGCGCATGGAAGCGACCGGCTTCGGTGTCATGCATGTTGACGGCAAGGACAACATCATCGCCTTCGTCGAAAAGCCCGCCGACCCGCCCGGCATTCCCGACAAGCCGGAATTCGCGCTGGCCTCGATGGGCATCTATGTCTTCAAGACCAAGTTCCTGATGGAGCAGCTGCGCCGCGATGCGGCCGATCCGGGTTCGAGCCGCGACTTCGGCAAGGACATCATCCCCTACATCGTACAGCACGGTAAGGCGATCGCGCACCGTTTCGCCAAGTCCTGCGTGCGCTCGACGGCCGAGAACGAGGCCTATTGGCGCGATGTCGGCACGGTCGACGCCTACTGGGAAGCCAATATCGACCTGACCGACATTACCCCCGAACTCGACCTCTACGACCGTGACTGGCCGATCTGGACCTATGCCGAATTGAAGCCGCCGGCAAAGTTCGTGCATGACGAGGATGGCCGGCGCGGTTCGGCCGTGTCCTCGCTGGTCTCAGGCGATTGCATCGTCTCGGGTGCTTCGCTGAAGCGCAGCCTGATCTTCACCGGCGCGCGCATCAACTCCTATTCGACGCTGGAAGAGGTCGTCATGCTGCCCGACGTTCATGTCGGCCGGAACGCAAAGTTGAAGCGCGTCGTCATCGACCACGGTGTAAGGATACCGGAAGGGCTGGTGGTTGGCGAAGACCCTGTTCTCGACGCCAAGCGTTTCCGGGTTTCGGAAAAGGGCATCTGCCTGGTCACGCAGGACATGATCGACAAGCTGAAGCTGTAAGACGGGGTACCATAAACGCATGCAGGTTCTGTCGGTCACGCCCGAGATATTCCCGCTGATCAAGACCGGCGGACTTGCCGATGTGACCGGTGCATTGCCGATCGCGCTGGCCGCCAAGGGCGTGACCATGCGCACGCTCATCCCCGGCTTTCCCCAGGTGATGGACGCCTTCAAGAAAAAGAAGGCTGTCTACCAATACCCGCTGCTGCAGGGCGGCAAGGCTTCGGTCCATGCCGTCAAGATCGCCGGGCTCGACCTGTTCGTGCTCGACGCGCCGCATCTCTACGACCGTCCCGGCGGCCCTTACGGCAATGCGGCCGGCGCCGATTGGCCCGACAATTGGCGGCGCTTCGCAGCGTTGAGCCAGGTCGGCGGCGATATCGCCGGCGGCGCCATCTCCGGCTACCAGCCCGACCTGGTGCACGCCCATGACTGGCAGTCGGCGATGACGCTGGCTTACATGCGCTACGGCAAGGCGGTCGGCGTACCGTCGCTGATCACCGTTCACAACCTTGCCTTCCAGGGTCAGTTCGGCGCCGGCATTTTTGGCGAGCTCGGCTTGCCGGCCGCAGCGATGGCGCTTGAGGGCGTCGAATATTATGGCGGCGTCGGCTTCCTCAAGGCCGGCCTGCAGGCGGCCTGGGCGATCACCACGGTGAGCCCCACCTATGCCCAGGAAATCCGCTCGCCGGAATTCGGCATGGGCCTCGACGGCCTCATCAACATGCGCTCTTCCGACCTCTACGGCATCGTCAACGGCATCGACACCGACATCTGGAACCCGGAGACCGACAAGCATCTGGTGTCGGCCTACTCCGCCGCGACGCTGAAGGCTCGCCTTCCCAACCGGGCGGTTGTCGAGGACCGCTTCAGCCTCGAGCGCGACGACAGTCCGATCGTCTGCGTCGTCAGCCGGCTGACCTGGCAGAAGGGCATGGACATACTGGCGGCTGTGGTCGACGGCGTCGTCGCCACCGGCGCGCGGCTGGCGATCCTTGGCTCAGGCGACGCCGGCCTGGAAGGCGCGCTGCTGGCTGCCACTGCCCGCCATCGCGGCCGTGTCGGCGTCGTCGTCGGCTATGACGAGGGGCTTTCCCACACCATGCAGGGCGGCTGCGACGCCATCGTCATCCCGTCGCGCTTCGAGCCTTGCGGGCTGACCCAGCTTTACGGCCTGCGCTATGGCTGCGTGCCGGTCGTCGCCCGCACCGGCGGCCTTGCCGACACCATCATCGACGCCAATGAAGCAGCGATCTCGGCCGGTGTCGCCACCGGCTTCCAGTTCGCGCCCAACAATGGCGGCGCCATGCTGCACGCCATCCGCCGGCTGGTCGATGCGCATTCGAGCCCGGCCGTCTGGGAACAGATCCAGCGCCAGGGCATGAAGGCCGATGTCTCCTGGGACAAGAGCGCCGACAAATACGTTGAACTCTACCGCCTGCTGCTTTCGAAAAGGGTTGCCTGAAGCATGATCCGGACCGTCGCCACCAAACCCTATCTCGACCAGAAACCCGGCACGTCCGGCCTGCGCAAGAAGGTGCCTGTCTTTCAGCAGGAGCACTATGCCGAGAACTTCATCCAGTCGATCTTCGACGCGCTGGAGGGCTTTGAGGGCAAGACGCTGGTGATCGGCGGCGACGGCCGCTTCTACAACCGCGAGGTCATCCAGAAGGCCATCGCCATGGCGGCGGCCAACGGCTTCGGCAAGGTGATGGTCGGGCAGGGCGGCATACTGTCGACGCCGGCGGCGTCGCATGTCATCCGCAAATACAAGACCTTCGGCGGCATCATCCTGTCGGCCAGTCACAATCCGGGCGGCCCGCACGAGGATTTCGGCATCAAGTACAATGCCGGCAATGGCGGCCCGGCGCCGGAAAAGCTGACCGACGCGATCTTCGAAAAGACCAGGACGATTTCGAGCTTCAAGACCGCCGACATCGACCAGATCGACATCGACAAGATCGGCACGGTGACCGCCGGCGGCATGGCGGTCGAGATTATCGACCCGGTCACCGACTATGCCGAATTGATGGAGAGCCTGTTCGACTTCGACGCCATCCGCGCCAATTTCAAATACGGCTTCCGCATGCGCTTCGACGCCATGCATGCGGTCACCGGGCCGTATGCCAAGGAAATCCTCGAGCGCCGGCTCGGCGCGGAGAATGGCACCTGCCGCAACTACAAGCCGCTGCCGGATTTTGGCGGCCATCACCCGGATCCGAACCTGGTCCACGCCAAGCATCTCTATGACGAGATGATGGGACCGGATGCGCCCGATTTCGGCGCCGCTTCCGACGGCGACGGCGACCGCAACTTGATCATCGGCAAGGGCATTTTCGTCACCCCGTCGGATTCGGTGGCCATGCTTGCCGCCAATGCGCAGTTGGCGCCGGGCTACAAGGACGGCCTCAAAGGCATCGCCCGCTCGATGCCGACCAGCGGCGCGGCAGACCGCGTCGCCGAAAAGCTCGGCATCGGCATCTACGAAACGCCGACCGGTTGGAAGTTCTTCGGCAATCTGCTCGATGCCGGCATGGCAACGATCTGCGGCGAGGAAAGCGCCGGCACCGGCTCGAACCATGTCCGCGAAAAGGACGGGCTGTGGGCGGTGCTGTTGTGGCTGAACATCCTGGCCGTGCGCGGCGAAAGCTGCAAGGACGTCGTCACCGAACATTGGGCGACCTACGGCCGCAATTACTATTCACGTCATGACTATGAGGAGGTCGAAACCGAGCGCGCCAACGCCCTGGTCGACGAGTTGCGCGCCAAGCTGACCTCGCTGCCCGGCACCAGCGTGCGCGGCCTGAAGATCGCCAATGCCGACGACTTCGCCTATCACGATCCCGTCGACGGTTCGGTGAGCAAGAACCAGGGCATCCGCATCCTGTTCGAAGGCGGCTCGCGTGTCGTGTTTCGTTTGTCCGGCACCGGCACGTCGGGTGCTACGCTGCGCGTCTACATCGAGCGCTACGAGCCGGACAGAGCGCGGCATGATCTCGACACGCAAGAGGCGCTCGCTGACCTGATCGCGGCTGCCGATGATATCGCCGGGATCAAGAGCCACACCGGGCGCAACAAGCCGAGCGTGATTACTTGAGGGTGGTGACGTCTTTACCCTCCCCCTTGTGGGGAGGGTCGATCCGCGCAGCGGATCGGGTTGGGGGTGCTCGTAAAGCGCTTTCCCCGCGCCGACCCCCACCCCGCTCACTTCGTTCGCGACCCTCCCCACAAGGGGGAGAGTGGAGGATGCGCCGATGACCCAGCTCGGCGCAACCGTCACTCCCGAAGGCATCCGCTTCGCCGCCTGGTCGTCATCCGCGCGGCGCCTGTGGGTGTCGATCTTCGACGACACCGGCGCCCGTGAAATCGACCGGCTCGAACTTCAGCCGGAAGGCGAGAGCGTCCATGCGCTGTTCGTCGCCGGCCTTGCCGCGGGTACGCGCTACGGCTTTCGCGCCGACGGCGAATATGCGCCGGAGCGCGGGCTGTGGTTCGATCCCGACAAGCTGCTCACTGATCCCTACGCCGTCGAGATAGACCGGCCCTACCAGCATCATTGGCGGCTTGCCGCCCGGCGCAACGAAGACGCCGACACCGCGCCACTGATGCCGAAGACCATCGCGCGGGCTCAACCGAAGCCGCTGCCGGCCAAGCCGCCTTTGTTCCAGCCAGGCGGCCTGATCTACGAACTGAACGTCCGCTCCTTCACCAGGCTGCATCCGGACGTGCCCGAAGCGCAGCGCGGCACCATTGCAGCCCTTGCCCATCCGGCTATCGTCGAACATCTCAAGAAGATCGGCGTCTCCGCCGTTGAGCTGATGCCCGTGACGGCATGGGTCGATGAGCGCCATTTGCCGCCGCTGGGCCTCAGCAATGCCTGGGGCTACAACCCAGTCACCTTCATGGCGCTCGACCCGCGCCTGGCGCCCGGCGGCCTCGCCGAGTTGCGCGATACTGTGGGGGTGCTGCGCAGGGTTGGCATTGGCACCATCCTCGATCTCGTCTTCAATCATACCGGCGAAAGTGACCGGCTCGGGCCGACGCTGTCGCTGCGCGGCCTCGACAATCAAGCCTACTACCGCAGCGAGCCGGACGGCAGGTTGGCCAACGATACCGGCACCGGCAATACCATCGCCTGCGACCATCCGGTCGTTCGTGACATGGTACTCGACACGCTGCGCCATTTCGTCCGCCAAGCCGGCGTCGACGGTTTCCGCTTCGACCTGGCGCCGGTCCTCGGTCGCGTCGATGGCGCATTCGATCCGGCAGCCCCGTTGCTCGAAACCATCGCAACCGATCCCATCCTTGCCGACAGGGTGCTGATCGCCGAGCCCTGGGACATCGGCCCGAATGGCTATCAGCTCGGCAATTTCCGGCCGCCTTACCTCGAATGGAACGACCGCTACCGCGACGACGTCAGGCGCTTCTGGCGCGGCGATGCCGGCACGGTCGGTGCGCTGGCGACAAGGCTCGCCGGCTCCTCCGATGTGTTCGGCAGGGAGGGCCAATCCGCCAGCCGCACGGTCAACTTCATCGCCGCGCACGATGGCATGACGCTGGCCGATATCGTCGCTTATGAAGCCAAGCACAACCAAGCCAATGGCGAGAAGAACCGCGACGGCCACAATGAGAACCTGTCCTGGAACAACGGCGTCGAGGGCGAAACCTCGGACAAGGCGATTGCCGAGGCCCGTTCCCATGATCGCTTCGCGCTGCTCGCCACTCTGTTTGCCTCGCGCGGCACCATCATGCTGACGGCGGGCGATGAATTCGGCCGCACGCAAGGGGGCAACAACAACGCCTATGCGCAGGACAACGCCATCACCTGGCTCGACTGGGCCGGGCGCGACGTCGGGCTGGAAGCCCATGTGTCCGCGCTCGCAGCTCTGCGCGGCGCGGTGCCGGCGCTTTCCGATACGCGCTTCCTGACCGGAGAGCCGCCGCCCGGTTCTGAAACGCCCGACATCGCCTGGCTGACCGAGACCGGCGCGCCGCTCGGCGAAGCCGACTGGAACGATGGCTCGCGCCATCGCCTCGTCATGCTGCTCGGCGATGGCGGGGAAGGCCGCCTGGCTGTGATCGTCAATGGCGATCGCCGCCAATGCGTCTTCACGCTGCCCGCGCGGCAAGGGTTTGAATGGCAGCCGGCTGTTGAAGCGCAAGCGGTCGACCTCGCGTGGCCGCTGCCCGGCCGCAGTGTCAGTTTCATGATCGAGCGCCGGACCGCAAAGGCCCGCGCCAGGAAGGGTCCGTGATGGCCGACGACAATGCCCAGCCGGGACCCGAACAGAGCGCCGACTGGTGGCGCGGCTGCGTCATCTACCAGATCTATCCTCGCTCCTTCCAGGACACCACCGGCGACGGCAGCGGCGACCTCTCAGGCATCACCTCACGGCTGGCGCACGTCGCCTCGCTCGGCGTCGACGCCGTCTGGCTGTCGCCCTTCTTCAAATCGCCAATGGCCGATATGGGCTACGACGTCTCCGACTATCAGGCGGTCGATCCGATGTTCGGCACGCTCGACGACTTTGACGCGCTGGTTGCCGAGGCGCACAGGCTCGGCCTGAAGGTGATCATCGATCAGGTGTTGTCGCACTCCTCCGACAAGCACGAATGGTTTGTAGAGAGCCGTGCCAGCAAGGATAATCCCAAGGCTGACTGGTATGTCTGGGCCGACACCAGGCCGGACGGCAACGCGCCCAACAACTGGCTGTCGGTCTTCGGCGGCCCGGCCTGGGAGTGGGACGCGACCCGCCGGCAATACTACATGCACAATTTCCTCGCCTCGCAGCCGGACCTCAACTTCCACAATCCTGAGGTTCAAGACGCGTTGTTGCAGACGGTGCGGTTCTGGCTCGAGCGCGGCGTCGACGGCTTCCGCCTGGATACGGTCAACTACTATCTCCACGACCGCTGGCTGCGCAGCAATCCGCCGCTGGCGTCGAGCGTCGCCGGCACCAACGGCGAAACCAACACCTATCTCTTCCAGGAGCATCTGTTCGACAAGACGCAACCGGAAAACCTCGGTTTCCTCAGGCGCTTCCGCGCTTTGCTCGACGAATATGACGGCCGCGCCAGTGTCGGCGAGGTCGGCGACGAAGGCCGTTCGCTGCAGACGCTGGCCGCCTACACATCCGGCGGCGACAAGCTCAACATGTGCTACACCTTCGACCTGCTCGGTCAGCAATTCTCAGCCGCCCATGTGCGCGGCTGCGTCGAGGCCTTCGAGGCAGCTGTCGCCGACGGCTGGGTCTGCTGGGCATTCTCCAACCACGATGTCGTGCGCCATGTCAGCCGCTGGACGCGGCCGGGCGGCGATCCAGATGCGGTGGCGACATTCGCTATCGCTTTGCTCTCCTGCCTACGGGGCTCGATCTGTCTCTACCAAGGCGAAGAGCTTGGGCTGGAGGAGGCGGAACTGACCTTCGAGGATCTGCGCGATCCCGTCGGCATCCGTTTCTGGCCGGGGGTCAAAGGCAGGGACGGCTGCCGCACACCGATGGTCTGGGAGGCGGGCGCCGACAATGCCGGTTTTTCCTCGGGAAAACCCTGGCTGCCGGTGCCGGAAAGCCACCGCGCTCGGGCGGTCGATATCCAGAACGCCGACGACAAGTCCGTGCTCGCCGGCTACCGGACGATGCTCGCCTTGCGCAAGGCGCACCTGGCGCTGGTCAAGGGCCCGATCCGCTTTCTCGATACCGAGGGCGATGTCCTTGCCTTCATCCGGCAGGGCGAGGACGAGACATTGCTCTGCGTCTTCAATTTCGCCGACAAGCCGGCCGACTGGCCACTGCCGCCGGATCTCCAGCCTGTCGAGGCGATCGCTCTGGGTGGCGGTGCCGTCCTGCAGGAGGAGGGGCTGTCGCTGCAGGCCCTGGGCTGGTTTGTCGGCAAGGTAGGCTGATCTTTCAGGGACGCCGTCCGGCGTCAACAAAGATCGTGTCCGCATGCAACCATGCCGAGTGATCCGTGCAACGCCACCGGCGCCACGTTTTTCATTTTCGGGCTTCTTCGGTACTTTCGTCGAGCTTGGCCACGAACGGCATTCCTGAAATGTTTCCAGATGGTTGCGCTAATGACAACTGCTGAGGGCAAAACCCAAAGTTACAGGACAACCGCAAGTTGCATCCAATTGGACCTTGTAATATAGATTAGCTATGGCTGGTTTAGGGTGAGGATGCTCACTTAGCGTCAAGCAAGACTCGGTTGAAATAATATTTCCGTCTGTCTAGTCTCCTGCCACCAGCTGCCGGAACGGGAACCGGCGGCGCGCTCGAAGGGGCCAGAAATCGGTTCCGGGGCGTCAACACTCGTAAGGCGCAGCCGATGGGCAGCGCCACAGGGAGAGACTTCATGCTGAAAAATATGCTGAAGGCGACGCTTGTCGCCGCGACCATGACCTTTGCCGCAGGCACGTTCCTGACGCCGGTCCTTGCCGAGACCGTCTATAACAGAGGCAGCGCCGCCGAAGCGGAGACGGTCGATCCGCACAAGACCTCGACCGTCTACGAAGCCGATATCATACGCGACCTGTTCCAGGGACTGGTCATGCACGATCAGAAGACGAACCTCATCCCGGGCGCCGCCGAAAGCTGGACGGTATCGGATGACGGCACCGTCTACACCTTCAAGCTGCGCAAGGACGGCTTGTGGTCGGATGGCAGCCCGGTGACGGCGGACGACTTCGTCTATTCCTTCCGTAGGCTGGAGGATCCGGCGACCGCCGCCGAATACGCTTCCATGCTCTATCCCGTGAAGAACGCCGAGGAAGTCAACACCAAGAAAGGCAAGCCCGAGGACATGGGCGTCAAGGCGATCGACGCCAACACCCTGGAAGTGACGCTGAAGGCGCCGACGCCATACTTCCTGGAGATGCTGACCCACCAGGCTACCTACCCGGTCAACAAGGCCTCGATCGACAAGCTCGGCGCCGACTGGATCAAGGCGGGCAATCTCGTTTCGAACGGCGCCTATACATTGGCCGAGTGGATTCCCAACGACCACATGAAGCTGGTCAAGAATCCGAAATTCTGGGATGCCGCGACCGTCAAGATGGACGTCGTCAACTACATCCCGACCGAAGACCGCTCTTCGGCGATGAAGCGCTTCGAGGCCGGCGAACTCGACAGCTACGGCGACCTGCCGACCGAACAGCTCGCTGACCTCAAGACCAAGTTCGGCGATCAGGTCCGCGTCGGACCGTATCTCGGCACCTATTATTACGCGATCAAGACCGACAAGGCGCCCTGGGACAATGTCGAGCTGCGCAACGCCATCTCGATGGCTATCGACCGCGACTTCCTGGCCGAAAAGGTCTGGCAGAATTCCATGCTGCCTGGCTATTCGATGGTGCCTCCGGGCATCGCCGGCTACACGCCGGCAATGGCCAAATACGCCGACATGCCGCAGATCGACCGCGAGGACGCCGCCAAGAAGATCCTTGAGAAACTCGGCTATACGCCCGAGCATCCGCTGAAGATGGAGATCCGCTACAACACCTCGGAAAACCACAAGAACACCGCGGTTGCCATCCAGGAACAGTTGAAGCCGCTTGGCGTCGAGATCACGCTGCTCAACACCGATACCAAGACCCACTATTCCTTCCTCGAGCAGAAGGGCAACTACGACGTGGCGCGTGCCGCCTGGATCGCCGACTACAAGGATCCCGAGACCTTCCTCGGCATCACCCGCAAGGCCAGCGGCAACAACTATTCGAACTACGTCAGCCCGGCATATGAGGCGGCCATGGACAAGGCCGCGGCTGCCGGCGGCAAGCCGGAAGAGCGCATGAAGGACCTCACTGAGGCCGAGCGCATCCTTGTCGATGACGTCGGCAACATTCCGCTTCTCTACTACAGCTTCCACGATATCGTCTCCTCGAAGCTGCATGGCTTCGATGACAATGTGATGGACATCCATCCGTCCCGCTTCGTCTCCAAGGACTGATAATCATCCTTGACTGGACCGCCGCGCCCCATTTGGGCGCGGCGGACTGGTCGGTCATCGCACCGGTCCGAAAGTCGTGGTCGATTTTCGGCAAGCCCGGTGCGAAGATTTGGCGCCGGAGCGTGGCAATGCGTCCGCATGGACGTATGTCGCTCTGGCCGAAGCGGGGCGCCGATGCTGCGATACATCTTACGGCGGCTTCTGACCGCCATTCCGACGCTGTTCGTCATCGTGACCATGGCGTTCTTCCTGATACGCGTCGCACCGGGCGGCCCCTTCAATCAGGAGCGGGGCCTCAGTCCCGAGATCAGGGCCAATCTGGAAGCACAGTTCGGCCTCGACGATCCGCTCTGGCTGCAATATGCCCACTATCTCGGCAATCTTCTGCGCGGCAATTTCGGGCCGAGCTACAATTTGCCTGACTTCACCGTCACCGAACTGTTTGCCAAGGGGCTGCCGATATCGGTCCAGCTCGGCACCTCGGCGCTGATCCTGGCGCTGCTGCTTGGTTCGGTGCTCGGCACCATCGCCGCGCTCAACCAGAACAAGCTTGGCGACTATACGGTGATTGCGCTGGCGACCGCCGGCAGCACTATCCCCACCTTCGTCATCGCTCCTGTGATTCAGCTGGTGTTCGGATTGACCTGGAAGCTGTTGCCGATCGGCGGCTGGGGTGATGGCGCATTAATCAACAAGATCGGCCCGGTGCTGACGCTGGCCTTGCCGCAGATCGCCATCGTTGCCCGCCTGATGCGCGGGTCGATGATCGAGAGCTTGCGTTCGCATCATATCCGAACGGCGCGTGCGCTCGGCCTCTCCGACTGGTCGGTGGTGGTCAAGCACGCGCTGCGCGGCGCCATCCTGCCGATCGTTTCCTTCACCGGCCCCGCAGCCGCGGCGCTGCTCACCGGTTCGGTCATCGTCGAGACCATCTTCTCCATTCCCGGTGTCGGCCGCTATTTCGTCGATGCCGCGCTCAACCGCGACTACACGCTGGTGATGGGGACCGTGGTGGTGATCGCGCTCTTCACCATCGTCTTCAACCTGATCGTCGACGTCATGTACGCGGTCGTCGACCCGAGGGTACGCTATGACTGAGGGTGCGCTATGACTGACATCACAGCCGCCGCCGCTCCGCCGGCCGTCGTCGGCCGCTCGCTCTGGGGCGACGCATGGGCGCGCCTCAAAGCCAACCGCGCCGCCATGTTCAGCCTCTATTACCTGGCCTTCATTGGCGTCATCAGCATCTTCGGCCCCTGGTTCGTGCCGCATCAGTACACCACCATCTATGCCGACTATGTGCGCACGCCGCCAAGCTTTTCAGCCTATCCGAAGCCCGACATGATCGAGACGGCGCTCAAGGATGCCATCAAGCGCATGCGCGTCGACATCAAGGAGTGGAAACTGGACGGCAGTCGCGTCACCGTCACCGTCACCTCGACCAAACCGATCGACGACCGCAACATCCGCTATCTTGACCGCTCCGATGCCTTCGACGATACCAAGATAGAGAGCAAATCGGCCGACGGGCTCGAATTGACTATGACTGCGTCGGTCAAACAGCAGTACTTCCTGTTCGGCACCGACAACACCGGTCGCGATCTTCTCTCGCGAACGCTGATGGCAGGGCGCATCTCGCTGGCCATCGGCCTGCTTGCCGGCATTGTCGCGGTGGTCATCGGCGTCCTCTACGGGGCGGCGGCCGGCTTTTCCGGCGGCAAGATCGACGAGGTGATGATGCGCATCGTCGACGTGCTCTATTCTTTGCCCTTCATTTTCTTTGTCATCATGCTGGTGGTGTTCTTCGGCCGCAACTTCGTGCTGATGTTCCTGGCGGTGGGAGCGGTGCTGTGGCTCGACATGGCGCGCATCGTGCGCGGCCAGGCGCTGTCGATCCGGCGGCAGGAGTATGTCCAGGCGGCCGAAGCCATGGGCGTCGGCCAGCGCGGCATCCTGCTGCGCCATGTCATCCCCAATCTGCTCGGACCAGTGGTGATCTACATGACGCTGCTGGTGCCGCAGGTCATCATCCTGGAAAGCTTTCTGTCCTTCCTCGGCCTTGGCGTGCAGGAACCGATGACCAGCTGGGGCGTGCTCATCTCCGTCGGCGCCAAGAACATCGGCACCGCCAACTGGCTGCTTTTGTTCCCCGCCTTCTTCCTCGTGTCGACGCTGTTTGCGCTGAACTTCGTCGGCGACGGCCTGCGCGATGCGCTCGATCCGAGAGACCGATAATATGGGGACCAAATAAAATGGGGACCGTTGCGATGGAAACGCCCGAAACGATCCTCAGCGTCAAGGACCTTCGCGTCCGCTTCCGCACGCTCGACGGCGCGGTCGAAGCGGTCAAGGGCATCAACATCCACGTCAAGGCAGGGGAAACCGTAGCCGTGGTCGGCGAATCCGGCTCCGGCAAGAGCCAGACCATGATGGCGGCGATGAGCCTGCTGGCGTCCAACGGCGAGGCGACGGGGCACGTCGATTATCGCGGCCGCAACCTTTTGACCATGAGCAAGCCCGACCTCAACAAGGTGCGCGGCGCCAAGATCAGCATGATCTTCCAGGAGCCGATGACCTCGCTCGATCCGCTCTATTCGATCGGCAACCAGCTGATCGAACCAATCCGCAAGCACCGCGGGCTGAACACAGCCGAGGCACGGAACGAGGCGCTCAAGCTGCTGCGGCTTGTGCATATTCCCGATCCCGAGCGGCGGATGAAATCCTATCCGCACGAAATGTCGGGCGGCCAGCGCCAGCGCGTCATGATTGCCATGGCGCTCGCCAACGACCCCGACATCCTGATCGCCGACGAGCCGACGACGGCGCTCGACGTCACCATCCAGGCGCAGATCCTGGTGCTGCTCGCCGCATTGCAGCGCAAGCTCGGCATGGCCATCGTCTTTATCACCCACGATCTCGGCATCGTCCGGCGCTTTGCCGACCGCGTCTATGTCATGCGCTATGGCGAGGTGGTCGAGGAAGGCGAGGCGGAAGCACTTTTCGCCAACCCGCAGCATGCCTATACCAAAATGCTGCTGGCCGCCGAACCGACCGGCACCAAGGCGGCGCCGCCGCCCAGCGCTCCTGTGCTGCTGGAGGGCCGCAATGTCGAAGTGACCTTCAAGATCGGCGGCGGCTTCCTTGCCGGCGAACCGCTGCTGCTACGCGCCGTCGATCACATTTCGATCCGGCTGAAGCGCAACCAGACCATCGGTATCGTCGGCGAGTCCGGTTCGGGAAAATCGACGCTCGGCCGCGCACTTCTGCGCCTGTTGCCCAGCGACGGTGTCATCCGCTTCGGCGACCGCGACATCTCCACCGCCGACCGCCATGCGATGCGGCCGCTGCGACGTGAGATGCAACTCGTCTTCCAGGATCCGTTCGGCTCGCTGTCGCCGCGCATGACCGTCGGCCAGATCATCACCGAAGGGCTTCTGGTGCATGAGCCGAACCTGTCAGGCAAGCAACGCGATCAGCGCGCCGTCGAGGCCTTGCTCGAGGTCGGCCTCGACCCCAACGCACGCAACCGCTACCCGCACGAATTCTCCGGCGGCCAGCGCCAGCGCATCGCCATCGCGCGTGCCGTGATCCTGAAGCCCAACCTGGTGGTGCTGGACGAGCCGACTTCGGCGCTCGACCGCTCGGTGCAGAAGCAGATCGTCGAATTGCTGCGCAAGCTGCAGGCCGACCACGAACTGTCCTACCTCTTCATCAGCCACGATCTCTCCGTGGTGCGCGCCATGGCCGACTACATCATCGTCATGAGGCAGGGCAAGATCGTCGAGGAAGGCCCGACGGAAGAGATCTTCAGCAACCCGCAGGCCGCCTACACCCAGACGCTGATGGCTGCGGCGATCGATGTCACGCGCTTCAGGCTGAGTGCTTAAGGCGTGACGTTCAGCAGATAGGTAGGGCCAGTTCGCTAGCCCGCTGACCTGGGCATCTGTTGGCCCTTGTCGCGACAATGGCCTCTTGCCGCTGCTTCAGCAGTTCGATTCTGGCCGTCTCACGCTTGGCCACTGCGCTCTTCACGCGCGTGCCGCCGAGCAGCCAGTTCGGCACGCTGGTGTTGGCGACCTTGCCGCGGGTGATGGCGGTTTGCGAGATGTCGCGCGCGGTATCGCCTACGGCGGTGTTGAGCTCGGCGCATGTCATGCTGTCGTATTTCGCCGGGTTCACCGCGCTGCCCAGCGATGAGCAGCCTGCCGCCAGGGACAAAGCGAGCAGCGCTGACAGCCGGCTTGAAATCAACAAATTCATCTTCCGCAAACCTCGTTCCGGCCGCTGTCTCGGCGGCATTCCTATTATCGAGGTAGCGCGGAAGGTTGTCGCGTCAAAACACCACGCTGACAGCGAACGCCGACGCGGCCGGTTTGCACCAAGCTATCTTGTGGGGAGTCGGGAGAAACAAACACCTAAGTGTCTGTTTTTTCTGGTCGGAGTGGCAGGATTTGAACCTGCGACCCCCTCGTCCCGAACGAGGTGCGCTACCAGGCTGCGCTACACTCCGTGACCAGACCGCGGGCTTATAGCTGCCACATACCGTTCCTGCAAGCGGCAATGGCAGCGCTTCTGTCGCATTTCGTTGGCTTTCGTTGGGCATTGCCGCAAAGCTTGGCTTTCCCTCCCGGGATAAACCCGGCTTAAAGCCTTGTGTGCTAAGTCGCAGCCTCGATAAATTGTGCTTTCGCCATCTGGAGCTCTGCTGCCTTGCCCCTGAAAATCGTAGGCGACGCCCGGCCCAACAGCTTCGAATTCGAAACGGAAGCGCTGATCAAGGCGTCGGGATTTCGCGAGTACGATGCGCGCTGGTGGTTCGGTTGCGCCGGCTCTGCGCAGCCGCCGGAGCTCAACCTGATCGGCGTCCAGGCGCTCGGCATGGGGCTTGGCACCTTGATCCGCCGCCTTGGCGCCGGTCCCGACATCGTCACCGGGCATGATTTCCGTTCCTATTCGCTTGCCATCAAGCTGGCGCTGGTTTCCGGCCTGATGGCTGCGGGCGCAAAGGTGAAAGACATTGGCCTGGCGCTGTCGCCCATGGCCTATTTCGCCCAATTCGCACTCGACGTGCCATCCGTCGCCATGGTCACGGCGTCGCACAACGAGAATGGCTGGACCGGAGTCAAGATGGGTGCGGCGAGGCCGCTCACCTTCGGACCAGAGGAGATGAGCGCACTGAAACAGATCGTGCTGTCGAGCGACTTCGATCTCGCCGGCGGCGGCTCCTACGAATTCGTCTCCGGTTTTCGCGAGACCTATCTCGACGATCTGGTGAGCGACAAGCGCATCGCGCGAAAGCTGAAAGTCGTGGCCGCTTGCGGCAACGGTACTGCCGGCGCCTTCGCGCCACAGGCGCTGGAGCGCATCGGTTGCGAGGTGATCCCGCTCGATGTCGAGCTCGACCACAGTTTTCCGCGCTATAACCCCAACCCGGAAGACATGCAGATGCTGCACGCCATCCGCGACAAGGTGCTGGAGACCGGCGCCGATGTCGGGCTGGGCTTCGATGGCGACGGCGACCGTTGCGGCGTGGTCGACAATGAGGGCAACGAGATTTTTGCCGACAAGGTCGGCGTCATGCTCGCGCGGGACATATCAACCCAATACCCCGGCTCGGCTTTCGTCGTCGATGTCAAGTCGACCGGCCTGTTCAACACCGACAGCGTCCTGCGCGCCAACGGCGCGAAGACAGATTACTGGAAGACCGGCCATTCCTACATCAAGCGCCGGGTCGCCGAACTGGGCGCCGTTGCCGGCTTCGAGAAGTCGGGCCATTTCTTCTTCAATCCGCCGATCGGCCGCGGCTATGATGACGGTCTCATCACGGCAATAGCCATTTGTGAGATGCTCGTCCGCAACCCCACAAGTTCGATGGCCGATCTCTATCGCGCGCTGCCGCTGACCTTCGGCACGCCGACCATGTCGCCGCATTGCGCCGATGACGTGAAATACGGCGTGGTCGATCGGGTGGTGGCGGACTTCCAGGCGATGCAGCGCGCCGGCAAGGCTTTTGCCGGCCAGAAGATCGCTGACCTGATCACCGTCAACGGCGTGCGCATCGTGGCCGAAGATGGCACCTGGGGCCTGGTACGGGCGTCGTCGAACAAGCCGGAGCTTGTCGTGGTTGTCGAAAGCCCGGTATCGTCCGAGCGCCGCCGGCAGATGTTCGACGCCGTCGACGCCGTGCTGCGCCGCAGCCCCGAAGTCGGCGCTTACAACCAGACGTTCTGATTGGACCTTTCATGAGCGAGCGCATCGTCAGTTTTGTCATGAGCGGCGGTGTCGGCTCGCGGCTGTGGCCGCTGTCACGCGAGGACAACCCGAAACAGTTCCACGATCTCTCCGGCGACGGCTCGATGCTGGCCAAGACCTTGCGCCGGCTGACGGCGCGGCCGGAAGGTGAGACGCCGATCTTCCTGATCGCCGCCGAGCGCCATGCCGAGCGTGTCCATGCCGATCTTGCCGGACTCGACCTCGCCGGCGGTGGCCCGCTGTTCGAGCCGACCGGGCGCAACACGGCTGCCGCCGTGGCGCTGGCCGCGCTGCGCACATTGTCGGAGTTCGGCGACAGCCTAGTGCTGGTGGTGCCGTCAGACCACGAAATCGCCACGCCCAATCAGTTCTGGCAGAGCGTCGAGGCGGGCAGCCAGGCAGCGCTTGCCGGCCGTCTGGTGGTGTTCGGCATCAAGCCGGCGCAGCCCGAGACCGGCTATGGGTATATCGAAGTCGCAGCCGAAAGCGGCGGCGTCTTCGACGTGTCGCGCTTCGTCGAAAAGCCCGACCTCGCCACTGCGCAGAGCTATCTCAGTGCGGGCACCTTCTACTGGAACACCGGCATTTTCCTGTTTCGCGCCGGCGCCATGCGCGACGCATTTGCGGCCTTCCAGCCCGACATCTGGCAGGCCACCGAAGCGGCCTACAAGGCAGCGACTTCGGACCTGTCCGGCCTCTATATGCCGCTCGACCTCTACGCCGCCATCCCGTCGAACTCGATCGACTACGCCGTCATGGAGCGGGCCAAGGACATCGCCATGGTGCCGGCCGGCTTTCGCTGGAACGACCTCGGCTCCTGGCAGTCGCTGCTCGATGTCGGCCCTGCTGATGCCAATGGCAATGTCGTCGTCGGCGATGTTGTCGCCATCGATTGCGAGAACTCCTACATCAGAAGCGACGGCCGGCTTTTGTCGGCTATCGGCATGAAGGACGTCGCCATCGTCTCGACGGCGGACGCCACCTTCGTCGCCCCGGTCAGCCACAGCCAGCACGTCAAGAAGATCGTCGAGCAGCTGGAAAAGTCGGGCCGGCTGGAAACCAGGTTCACGCCGGCACACGACCGCGTCATCGAAAGCGGCGCCTGGCGCCGGCGCGTGCATCACTGGCTGTTCGAGGAGACCTTGCCGCTGTGGTCGACTTCAGGCGTCGATGAGCGTCATGGCGGCTTCCACGAGGCGCTCGGCTTCGACGGCGAGGCGCTGTTGAAGCCCAAGCGCATGCGCACGACGGCGAGGCAAGTCTACGCCTTCGCCGTTGCCAAGGCCCGCGGCTGGGACGGTCCAGCCGATCGCCTGATCGCCCATGGCATCGCCTTCATGGCCGGCAAGGGCCGCACGGACCGGGGCGGCTGGGTGCGCACGCTCAATGTCGACGGCTCCGTCGCCGACCCAACCGAGGATGCCTACGACCATTCCTGCGTGCTGCTGGCGCTGGCGCACGCGCATATGTGCGGCGATCCGGATGCGCTGCGGCTGGGCCAGGAGACCTTCGTGTTTCTCGACGCGCATCTCGAGGACAGCCGCATGACCGGCTTTCTGGAGACATCCGACGGCGAGGGCGAGCGGCGCTCCAACCCGCATATGCATCTGCTCGAGGCCTTCCTCGCCTGGTATGAGGCGACCGGCGACCGCACCTATCTGCGCCGCGCCGCGCGCATCATCGACCTTTTCCGCAGTCATTTCTTCGATGCCGAGAGCTGGACGCTGGGCGAATATTTCGACGCCGGGTGGAAGCCGGCCGCCGGCGAGAAGGGCACATGGACCGAGCCCGGCCATCATTTCGAATGGGCCTCGCTGCTCACCGATTTCGTCGCCCGCAGCGGTCAGGGCGAGTTGAGCAATTTTGCCCGCAAGCTCTACGCCTCGGCCGTCGCCAACGGCCTCAACCGCGCCACCGGCCTTGCCTACGGTGCGGTCTCCCGGCAGGGCCTGCCGCTCGACCTCGTATCGCGCAGCTGGCCGCAGGCGGAAGCGATCAAGGCGGCGATTGCGCTTGACGGTTCAGGTGGCCCCGACCTCAAACCGGAGATCGAAGCGCGCGTCGGCCGCCTGTTCCGCTGGCACATCGACCCGGCGCCGCTCGGCCTGTGGATCGACCGCATCGACGAACGCGGCCGCTCGCTGGCGAGCGATGTGCCGGCCAGCATCTTTTATCATCTGGTCTGCGCGCTGACGCAGTATCTGGACGGCACGGCGCAGAAGGGGTGAAGCGTTGGAGCTGCCAATCTCCCCCCTTGCGGGGGAGATGCCTGGCAAGGCAGAGGGGGGNCCCCCTCTGGCCTGCCGGCCATCTCCCCCGCAAGGGGGGAGATCAGCTGTCACTTCGCTTTCAACCCTCAATACGGGCTCGCCACGTCCCCGGTCTCGACATACACCGCCTTCAGCTGCGAATAGAGCGCTAAAGCCGCCAGCGAGTTCTCGCGCCCGATGCCGGATTGCTTCACCCCGCCAAACGGAATTTCCACCGGCGTCAGATTGTAGGCGTTGATCCAGCAGGTGCCGGCCTGCAGTTCGGCGATCACCTTATGAGCGCGCTGCAGGTCGCGGGTGAAGACGCCGGCGGCGAGGCCGAATTCGGTGTCGTTGGCGCGGTCGATCACCTCGTCCTCGCCGTCGAACTTCAGCACGCTCATCACCGGCCCGAAAATCTCCTCGCGCGCAATGCGCATCTTATCGGTGACACCGGTGAACACGGTTGGCTCTACAAAGAAGCCGCCATCGAACCCTTGCAGTGACGGCACGTTGCCACCGCAGGCGAGCGTTGCTCCATCCTGCCTGCCGGCCGCGATGTAGGAAACGACCTTCTCCTGCTGCGCCTTGTTGACCAGCGGCCCCATCTGCGTCTCAGGATCGAGCGGATCGCCGATGCGGATCTTTTTCGTCCGCTCGACCAGCCGGTCGACGAAGCGGTCATGGATGCCGCTTTGTACGAAAACACGCGTGCCGTTGGAGCAGATCTGCCCGGTCGAATAGAAATTGCCGAGCATGGCGCCGCCGATGGCGTTTTCGAGATCGGCATCGTCGAACACGATCAGCGGCGACTTGCCGCCGAGTTCCATCGTCGCATGCTTCATCTTCGAACCGGCGAGCGACAGCACCTTGCGGCCGGTCGGCACCGAGCCGGTCACCGAAACCTTGGCAACGACATCATGGCCGACGAGGCCGGCGCCGACTTCGCCATAGCCTTGCACGACGTTGAACAGCCCGTCGGGCAGGCCCGCCTCTGAGTAGATCTCGGCCAGCGCCAGCGCCGACAGCGGCGTGTTCTCCGAAGGCTTGAATACCATGGCGTTGCCCATGGCGAGCGCCGGGGCGGATTTCCAGCCGGCGATCTGGATCGGATAGTTCCAGGCGCCGATGCCGACGCACACACCGAGCGCCTCGCGGCGCGTATAGGCAAAAGGTCCACCAAGATCGATCGCCTCGCCGTTGAAGGCGGCAACCGCGCCGCCGAAATATTCGAGGCAGTCGGCGGCCGATAGTGCATCCGCCACCAGCGTTTCCTGGATCGCCTTGCCGGTGTCGAGCGTCTCGATCCGCGCCAGATCGGCGTTGCGCGCGCGCAAAATGTCGGCGGCGCGGCGCAGGATGCGGCCACGCTCGACCGGCTTCATCCGCGCCCAGGCCGGTTGTGCGGCCCGCGCGGCTTCGATGGCGAGCTCCAGCACGTTCGGAGTCGCCGAATGCAAAGTGGCGATGACCTCACCGGTCGCCGGATAGATCACCGGCAGCGGCGCGCCGCCTTCGTCCTCGATGTAGCGGCCGTTGACATAGTGCGATGCCGTTGGCTGGGCGCGCATATGAATTCTCCAATGGTCTTCGCCGGACAATGCCCTATCGATCCGCCACCTGCCAGCGCGGATTGATCCAGGGTTCCTGGTTGGAGGGCGCCAGCGGCGTGCGGCCGAGAATGTGGTCGGAGGCCTTTTCGCCGGTCATGATCGAGGGCGCGTTGAGATTGCCATTGGTGACGCGCGGAAAGATCGAGGAGTCGGCGACCCGCAACCCGTCGATGCCGATGACGCGGCACTCCGGATCGACGACGCTCGTGATGTCATCGGCCCGACCCATCTTGCAGGTGCCGCACGGGTGATAGGCGCTCTCGGCATGATCCCGGATGAAGGCGTCGAGATCCTCGTCCGACTGGACATGCGAACCTGGCGAGATTTCCTTGCCGCGGAAGCCGTCAAAAGCCTTCTGGCCGAAGATCTCGCGAGTCAGCCTGATGCAGTGGCGGAACTCGGCCCAGTCGTCTGGATGCGACATGTAATTGAAGCGGATCACCGGCGCCGCTTTCGGGTCGGGAGAGCGCAGCGTCACCGAGCCGCGCGACTTCGACCGCATCGGCCCGACATGGGCCTGGAAGCCATGGGCCCTCGCCGCCGCCTTGCCGTCATAGCGCACCGCAGCCGGGATGAAGTGATACTGGATGTCGGGGTAGTCGACGCCGGCCTGCGAGCGCACGAAGGCCGCGGCCTCGAAATGGTTGGTGGCACCGAGGCCGGTCTTGAAGAACAGCCACTGCGCCCCGATCAGAGCCTTGGAGAATGGGTTGAGAACCGAATTCAGCGTGATCGGCTGGGTCGATTCCTGCTGGATGTAGAGCTCCATATGATCCTGCAGATTGCGGCCGACACCGGGCCGGTCGGCCACGACCTGGATGCCGTTCTCCTTGAGATGCGCGGCCGGGCCGATACCGGATAGCATCAGGATCTTGGGCGAATTGATCGATGATGCGGCAACGATCACCTCACGTCGCGCCTTAACGACCTGAATCTGTTTGTGAGCTTCGATCTCGACGCCGACAGCGCGCTGATTCTCGATGATCACACGACGGGCGAAGCCTTTGATCACGCTGACATTTTGCCGCTTGAGCGCCGGCTTCAGATAGGCTGATGCGGCCGACCAGCGGCGGCCGCCGCGTATGGTCTGCTCCATCGGCCCGAAGCCTTCCTGCTTCGAACCATTGTAGTCGTCGGTCAGTTCGAACCCGGCTTGGCGGCCGGCCTCGACAAAGGCGCCGTAGAGCGGATTCTTGCGCGGGCCACGCTGGACGTGCAGCGGGCCGCCGTGGCCGCGCCAGCCGTCCTCGCCGCCGTCACTGTCCTCCATGCGCTTGAAATAGGGCAGCACGTCGGCGAAGCCCCAGCCGGCCGCCCCCTGTTCGGCCCAGTGGTCGAAGTCGCGTGCGTGGCCCCTGACATATACCATGCCGTTGATCGAGGATGAGCCGCCGATCACCTTGCCGCGTGGCGTCGCCAGCACGCGGCCGCCGAGATGCGGCTCTGGTTCGCTGGCAAAGCCCCAGTCGTAAAGGCTCATGTTGAGCGGGATCGACAGCGCCGACGGCATCTGGATCAGCGGCCCGATATCGGTGCCGCCGAACTCGATGACGATCACCGAATGCTTGCCGTCTTCCGACAGCCGGTAGGCCATGGCCGAGCCGGCCGAGCCGGAGCCGATGATGACGAAGTCTGCTTCAAGCATGGTTCACATGCGCCCATCGTTCATATGCGAAATAAAATCGGCGAGCGAGACATTGCCGCCGGTAGCCATGACCAGGACCGTTTTACCCGCCACATCCACCTTGCCGCCGAGCAGCGCCGCCAGAGAGGCGGCGCCTGACGGCTCGAGCACCAGCTTCATCCGCTCGAAGGCGATCTTCATCGCTCGCCTAACCGATTGGTCGTCGACGGTGATGCCGCGCACGCCAGCGGTCTTGACCGCCGCGAACGGCGCGTCGCCCGGCCGCCGCGACATCAGCCCGTCGCAAATCGATTTCGGCGCGATCGGCATGGTCTCGATGGCGCCATGCGCTAGCGATGCACCCATGCCGTTGAAGCCTTCCGGCTCGACGCCGATGATCTCGGTTGCCGGCGACAGATAGTGGAAGGCGAGCGACATGCCGCCGATCAGTCCGCCGCCGCCGACCGAGCAGAACAGAAGGTCGGCACTGGCGTCCTTTGCCTCGAATTGTTCGAGCGCTTCGAGCCCGGCGCCGGCCTGGCCGGCAACGATCTCCGGATCGTCGAATGGATGCAGCAACGCCAGCCCTTCGGTCTCGGCAATCTCGCAGGCCTTGGCGGCTGCGACCTCTTCACGGGCGCGCTCGCCATGATCTGTCAGCACGACGCGCGCGCCATAGCCTGCGGTCGCATCGCGCTTGGCGGCCGGCGCGTCGATCGGCATGACGATGGTGACGGGAATGCCGAGCGCCTGGCCGGCAGCCGCCAACCCTTGCGCGAAATTGCCGGAGGAGTAGGCGACGACGCCTTTTCTGGCCTCATCCGGCGACAGCCGCTTCAACCGCCAATAGGCCCCGCGCACCTTGAACGATCCCGCCCATTGCAGCGATTCCGGCTTGATAAAGACGCGGGCCGCACCCGTCTCGTTGGCCAAGGCTGTCGATTCCAGCAAAGGCGTGATCTGCGTCGCCTTCGACGTCACGGCATAGGCCTGTCTGAGGTGCTCGAGGGAGGGGACAATTGTCATCATTCGCCTCGCGGAAAGCGTTTCTGTTCCTCGAGATTGTCGAGGTTCATGTGGTTGCGCATGTAGCGTTCCGACGCCTTCTGCAGTGGCTGGAATTCCCAGGGGTAATGCGTGCCGTTGCGCAGCGCGGGATAAACCACCCAGCGCCGCGCCTGGCTGACGCGCACCGCGGCATCGAATGCCGTCATGTCCCAGCGCGCTCGCACGGCTCCCGTGAAGGCCGCCACCAGATCGGCATGCGCCGGATCGGTGGCAAGATTGGTGCGTTCTTGCGGATCGGCTTCGAGATCGAACAGAAGCGGCGGGTCGATCTCGCAATGGATGAATTTGTAGCGGCCGTCGCGGATCGCCACCAACGGCGCGTTGGAGCCCTCGGCGGCATATTCCATCAGCACCGGCGCGGTGCGCGGCTCGCCATCAAGCAGCGGCAGCAGCGACTGCCCGTCGGTCCACGGTGCGATGGCGGAGATGTCGATGCCGGCGAGGTCGCAGAGTGTCGGCGTCACGTCGAGGTTGGAGACCGGCGCCTCGACCAGCCCTGCAGGAATGCCTTTGCCGGCGATCATCAAAGGTACTCGCGCCGAGCCCTCGAAAAAATTCATCTTGAACCACAGGCCGCGCTCGCCAAGCATGTCGCCATGGTCGGAGCAGAACAGGATGATGGTGTCGTCCAGCATGCGCGTTCGCTCCAGCACTGACATCAACTCGCCGACCTTGTCGTCGAGATAGGAGATGTTGGCGTAGTAGCCGCGCCGCGAGCGGCGGATCTGCTCCGGCGTGATGTTGAAACTGTCGTAGTCGCTGGCCCGGTAAAGCCGTTGCGAATGCGGGTCCTGATGGGCATAGGGGATGAATCCCACCTCCGGCTCAAGCGCCGGACAGTCTTCATAGAATCCCCAATATTGCCGCCGTGCGACATAGGGGTCGTGCGGGTGGGTGAAGGAAACCGTCAGGCACCAGGGCCGGCTGGCCTCGTCCTCGGAGGTGCGGGCAAGATCGTAGAGTTTTTGCACCGCGTGGAAGGCGACCTCGTCGTCATACTCCATCTGGTTGGTGATCTCGGCGATGCCGGCGCCTGTCACCGAACCCAGATTGTGATACCACCAGTCGATGCGCTCGCCAGGCTTGCGGTAATCCGGCGTCCAGCCGAAATCGGCGGGATAGATGTCGGTGGTCAGCCGCTCCTCGAAACCGTGCAACTGGTCCGGCCCGACGAAATGCATCTTGCCCGACAGGCAGGTGTAGTAGCCGGCGCTGCGCAGATGATGCGCATAGGTCGGGATCGAGGAAGCGAACTCGGCGGCGTTGTCATAGACCTGGGTGCGCGACGGCAATTGCCCGCTCATGAAAGCGGCGCGGCCCGGCGCGCAAAGCGGCGAGGCCGTGTAGTTGTTGCCGAAGCGCGCCGAGCGTGCGGCCAGCGCCTTGAGATGCGGCACATGCAGGAAGTCCGCCGGCCCGTCCGCAAACAGCGTGCCGTTGAGCTGATCGACCATGACGATCAGGATGTTGGGTCGCCTTGATATCACTGAGGCTGTCACTGTGTCTGTCGCCCGCCGAGTTTGATTTCGAGATAATCTTCGACCAGCGCGATCGCGGTTTGAGCATCCGGCACGCCGTCCTTCAGCGCGCGCCTGATGTACAGCCCGTCGATCATCGCCGCGACCGCTTCCGCCGCGCGGTCGGCTTCGTTGCGCGGCAGTATGCCGATCAGCCCGCTCATCAGGTTGGAATGCAGCCGCCGCGCATAGACCCTGAGCAGCCGGCGCAGGGCCGATGATTTCTGTGCCTCGACATAAAAGGCGAGCCAGGCCGCGATGGTTTCCGGCCGGAACTGGATGTCGGAGAAGTTGACGGCGACCACCGCCGAAACGCGTTCGCGCGGCGAGCCGGCGGATTGCAGGGCGCGCCGCATGTCGATGGTCAGCTCGGCCAGTATGTGCCGCATCGTCGCCAGAAGGAGCTCGTCCTTGGCGCCGAAATAGTGGTGGGCAAGGGCCGACGACACGCCCGCCCGTCCGGCGATCTCCGACATGGTCACATCAAGCGAGCCGCGCTCGCCGATCGCCGAGATCGTCGCGTCGATGAGCGCCTTGCGGCGCAACGGTTCCATTCCGACTTTCGGCATTGGGGAGATCCAGATTAAAACCGAGATTATTTTTTATTGACGGATCAATCAATAAAAAACTCGCGCTCGGATCAATCGATCATGTCGCTCTGGCCCATCCTTTGGACTGGAAAACAGTTCACTGTTGAACAATATTAGAGGCTGATGCCGCGCTATGACATGTTAGGCTTGCGGCAAACGGAGGTTGCCATGACCGCATGCATCGTCGGATGGGCGCATTCGCGCTTCGGCAAGCTGGAAGGCGAGACGCTGGAAGGCCTGATCACCAAGGTCGCGGTCGACGCGCTCGACCATGCCGGCATCGGTCCGGACGAGGTCGACGAGATTGTGCTCGGCCATTTCAACGCCGGCTTCTCCCCTCAGGATTTTACCGCCAGCCTGGTGCTGCAGGCCGATGACCGGCTGCGCTTCAAGCCGGCGACGCGGGTCGAGAACGCCTGCGCCACGGGTTCGGCAGCGGTCCGCCAAGGGATCCGCGCCATCGACGCCAATGCCGCCCGCATCGTGCTGGTGGTCGGTGCCGAGCAGATGACGACGACCCCCGGCCCCGAGATCGGCAAGAACCTGCTCAAGGCTTCCTATCTGCCGGAGGAGGGCGACACGCCGGCCGGTTTCGCTGGCGTCTTCGGCAAGATCGCGCAGGCCTATTTCCAGCGTTATGGCGACCAGTCCGACGCGCTGGCGATGATCGCCGCCAAGAACCACAAGAACGGCGTCAACAATCCGTATGCGCAGATGCGCAAGGATTTCGGCTACGAGTTCTGCCGCCAGGAAAGCGAGAAAAACCCGTTCGTGGCCGGTCCGCTGAAGCGCACGGACTGTTCGCTGGTCTCCGACGGTGCTGCCGCCCTTGTGCTGACCGACACCTCGACGGCGTTGATGATGCGCCGCGCCGTCGCCTTCCGCGCCAACGAGCATGTCCAGGATTTCCTGCCGATGTCGAAGCGCGACATCCTGTCTTTCGAAGGCTGCGAGCAGGCCTGGAACCAGGCTTTGAAGAAGGCCGGCGTGACGCTCGACGACCTCTCCTTCGTCGAGACGCATGACTGCTTCACCATTGCCGAACTGATCGAATATGAGGCGATGGGCCTGGCCAAGCCGGGCGAGGGCGCCAGGCTGGCGCTAGACGGCACGACGGCAAAGGACGGCAGGCTGCCGGTCAATCCTTCGGGCGGGCTGAAGGCCAAGGGCCATCCGATCGGCGCCACCGGTGTGTCGATGCATGTGCTGACCGCCATGCAGTTAACCGGCGAGGCAGGCGGCATCCAGGTGCCGGGGGCAACGCTCGGCGGCATCTTCAACATGGGTGGCGCTGCCGTTGCCAACTACGTTTCAATCCTCGACCGGATCAGGTAGAAGCGGCCCGTATTTTTGGGGCGTGGTGATGACAAATCCGGTTCTGGTCGAGGTCTTGCGCGGCGCGATCGTCGAGAGCGCCCATCGCGGCGCTGTCGCAATCTTCGACGGTGACGGCAAGCCTGTCCTGGAGATCGGCCATACGGCGCGGCCGGTGTTTCCGCGCTCGGCGGTCAAGGCGATCCAGGCGCTGCCGCTGGTTGAAACGGGTGCTGCCGATGCGTACGGCTTCGGCGACCGCGAACTGGCGCTGGCCTGCGCTTCGCATTCGGGCGAACCCGCGCATGTCGAACTGGCGCAGGCGATGCTGGCCAAGGCCGGGCTCGACAAGTCGGCGCTGGAATGCGGCGCGCATTGGCCGTCGAGCCACGACGCGACGATCGCACTGGCCCGCACAGGCGTCTCGCCGAACGCACTGCACAACAATTGCTCGGGCAAGCATTCCGGATTTCTCTGCACCTGCGTGCACTCAGGGATTGCCCACCAAGGCTACGTCAAGGCAGGCCATGGTTTGCAGGAGATGGTGCGCGACGCCATGCAGGCGGTGACCGGCGCTGCCCACGATGCGGATCACCGGGCAACCGATGGCTGCTCGATCCCCACCTATGCCGTGCCGCTGAAAAGTTTTGCCCTTGGCTTTGCCCGCATGGCGACGGGCAGGAGCTTTGGCCCTGAGCGTGCCAAGGCGGCCAAACGCCTGCTGTCTGCCTGCATGGCCGAGCCTTTCCTGGTCGCCGGCACCGGCAAGGCCGATGTGGCGCTGATGCAGGCCGCGCCCGGCCGCATATTCGTCAAGACGGGCGCCGAGGGTGTCTATTGCGCCGCCGTTCCGGAGCTTGGCCTCGGCATCGCGCTAAAATGTGATGACGGCGCCGGCCGCGCCGCCGAGGTGATGATTGCCGCTGTGCTGGCAAAACTTCTCAGCGCCGACGGCGCACTGGAGGCGAACCTTCTGGAGCGGGCCAATCCGCCGATCGAAAGCCGCATCGGCGCCAAGGTCGGCTCGCTGCGGCCGACGACGGCGCTCAGCTGACCCTGTTTCGCTCAACCGTCAGATGCGCATAGCCGCTTACGCTTGACCGCGCGAGGTCGCCGGTCGCCGGTTCGGCCCAGCGCTGGCCGATGATGGCGCCGTTCTTGGCGCCGTCGATGACGTTGTCGGAAATGATGGCGTTTCCAGCGCCTTCTACCACAGTGACGGCGATGCTGGTTCCGGCCTGACGGATGATGTTTCCCGTCGCCACAACATTGCGCATATAAGCGCCCCAGCCGATCTGCATGCCGTAGAGCGGCGCGTTCTCGATGACATTGCCCGAGACGGTGGTGTCGGCCTCGACGCTGATACCGACGCCGAAGCCCGGCGCGTCGGCGGGGTAGGGGCCGGTGGCCGAGAGGTTGCGCACGATGTTGTTCGAGCAGACACCCATACGGCCGCCGTCGTTGAAATTGACGATCGAGATGCCGTTAGCGGCACCATCGACGATGTTGTTGCCGATGATGGCGCCTTCGAAGGAGAATTCGGAATAGAGCGCCGTTTCGCCCGACCGCGAGCAGGTGTTGCCCGTCATCTGCAGATTGCTGGAACTGTTGGCGCGGATCGCCGAGAAGGCGCAGTCAGAGACGATGTTGCCGGTGACGGAGACATTGCCGGCACGGAATGCGTTGATGCCATTGCCGTTCTGCCCGGTGCCGCCGCTGCGCGCGCCGATCCGCTGCACGCGGTTGCCGCTGACGATCGTGCCGTCCTCGGCCTGCTGCCAGCGATGCACAAGAATGCCGCCATTGCCACAGTCAGATACGGTGTTGTCGGATATCGCCAGGCCAGCGGCCTCGACGGAGTAGATGCCGGCGTCCGCAGCCCCCGAAATCTCGGAGCGCTCGACGCGGCCCGACGCATGCTCCAGCGCCAGCCCATGCTTGCCGCTGCCGGTGATCGTGCAATTGTCGATGACGAGATGGGCGACGCGGCGCAGGTCGAGCAGGCCTTGCGCATCGTCGGCCANCATAGAGGATGCGCGAGGCGCCCGGCACGCCCGAAAGCCTGACGCGGGCGGGCAGGGTCAGGTTGGACACGACATAGGTGCCCGGCGGCAGGAACACCGGCGCATTGCGCTGGCTTGCCTCGGCTAGCATCCTGGCAAAGGCCTTGCTCTGGTCGTCCGGTGCGTCCGGCTCCACGCCGACCTCGGCGGCGTTGATCGAGCCAAGCGCTGCCGTCTTCGCCAAGGCGTTGTCCAGCGAAACGCCGAGCACCGCAAAGCCGACAGTCCCCTTGAGAAGCGTTCGTCTGTTCAACATCGGCACAGATCCCTGCGATGAAATGGTTCTTCGCAGGAATTGGGCCAGCCGCATAGGTCTCCGCTCGGCGATAGTCCGGCCAATGACCGGGTCCGGCAAGTGGCTTGTACAGTCGCCGAAGCGGGCCTAAGTTTATCCGATGAGCAGGGCTTTTACCCGCGAGGAAGACAGCGAAAACGCCATTGCCGGCATCGGCGAGCGGCCGATCAGCCAACACCGCAATCTGGTGACGGAGCGCGGCCTGGCGATGATCGAGGACAATCTGGCCGATCTGCGCGACATCTTGGCGAAAGCCGAGCGAAAAGCCGATCGCGAGCGCATTGCCGTCGTCTCGCGCGACCTGCGCTACTGGACAGCGCGCCGCGAAAGCGCCGAGCTTTCCGTGCCGGAACCGGGCAGCGACCAGGTGCGCTTCGGCATGGGTGTCACGCTGGAAAGCGATGACGGCAAGAAAGTGCACTGGAAGATCGTCGGCGAGGACGAGGCCGACCCCTCAAAGGGCAGCATCTCACACGTCTCGCCAATGGCCGTGGCGCTGTTCGGCAAGAAGGTCGGCGACGTCGCAAGCGTCAACGGCAAGGAATGGGAAATCGTCAAGCTGTCGGACGCCTGACGCCAGCTCACCCTATTTGCACAGCCAGCTTTCGCAACGCGGGCTCATACTTGTCCATGACATCGCGAGCAGCACGCATTTGCCGTTCGACGTCGTCACACGGCACCGGCCTTAGGATGATGCCGTCGTCGGTTTCGATGATCTGGAGTTCATCGCCCACCTGCAGGCCCAAGCTGTCGAGCGTTTCCCGCGGCAGGATTACAACGCCCGATCCGTCCTCAAGTCCGTGAATGATGGTGTTCATAGCTATACCATAGGTTGCGCCCGATATTGCAACGCAACTTTGATAAGCAGTGCAACTGTTTCAATCAGCCCGCCAGCAGCCGGTCCAGCAACCGATCCGCAGCCTCCGGGATAACCGTCCCTGGCGGGAAGATTTCCGCGGCACCCGCTTCCAGCACTGCGCCGTAATCCTGCGGCGGGATGACGCCGCCGGCGACGATCAGCATGTCGCTGCGGCCGAGCTTCTTCAGCGCGTCGCGTAGTTCGGGGATCAGCGTCAGGTGCCCCGCCGCCAGCGATGAGGCGCCGATGACATGGACGTCCTGCGCCACCGCCAGCCTGGCGATCTCGTCGGGTGTCTGGAACATCGCGCCGACCGTCACGTCGAAGCCGAGATCGGCGAAGGCCGTGGCGATCACCTTCTGGCCACGGTCGTGGCCGTCCTGTCCCATCTTTGCGACCAGGATGCGCGGCTTGCCGCCGGACTTCTTCTCGAAAGCTTCGAGCTTCTCCAGCAATCGGTCGACCGTCAGATTGTCGCCAAGCGCATTGCGATAAACGCCGGAGATCGTTTGCACCGAGGCGACGTGACGGCCAAAGACCTTTTCGAGCGCCAGCGAGATCTCGCCGACCGTGGCATTGGCGCGCGCGGCGCGGATGGCAAATTCCAGCAGGTTTTCGTTACCCTGCGCAGCGCGGGTCAGCGCATCGAGCGCGCTCTCGACCGCGCCGACATTGCGCGTGCCTTTCAGGTTCTGCAGCTTCGACAATTGCCGGGCCTTGACCTCGGCATTGTCGATCTTCAGCACGTCGACGTCGATTTCGTTCTCGGGGCGATGCGCGTTTACGCCAACCAGTATCTGCTCGCCGGAATCGATACGCGCCTGCGTGCGCGCCGCCGCTTCCTCGATGCGAAGTTTTGGAATGCCCTGTTCGGTTGCTGCCGCCATGCCGCCAAGCGCCTCGACCTCTTCGATATGGGCGAGCGCACGCGCCGCCAGATCGTGCGTCAGCCGTTCGATATAGGCCGAGCCGCCCCACGGATCGATGATGCAGGTGGTGCCGGATTCCTTCTGCAGGATCAACTGCGTGTTGCGGGCGATGCGCGCCGAGTGGTCGGTCGGCAGCGCCATCGCCTCGTCGAAGGAGTTGGTGTGCAGCGACTGGGTATGTCCCTGCGTCGCCGCCATCGCCTCGATCATGGTGCGGGTGATGTTGTTGTAGGGGTCCTGCGCCGTCAGCGACCAGCCGGAGGTCTGGCAATGGGTGCGCAGCGACAGCGAGCGTTCGTCGTTCGGTGCAAAATTCTTCTGCATCAGGGTCGCCCACAACAGGCGCGCCGCGCGGAGCTTGGCGATCTCCATGAAGAAGTTCATGCCGATCGCCCAGAAGAAGGAAAGCCGCGGGGCGAAACGGTCGATGTCGAGCCCGGCGGCGACGCCGGCGCGGGCATATTCGATGCCGTCGGCGATGGTGTAGGCGAGCTCCAGGTCCGCGGTCGCGCCGGCCTCCTGCATGTGATAGCCGGAGATCGAGATCGAATTGAACTTCGGCATGTGCTGGGAGGTATAGGAGAAGATGTCAGACACGATCCGCATCGAGGGCTTCGGCGGATAGATGTAGGTGTTGCGGACCATGAACTCCTTCAGAATGTCGTTCTGAATGGTGCCGGCGAGATCCTTCTGAGCAACGCCCTGTTCTTCGGCCGCGACGATATAGAGCGCCATGATCGGCAGCACCGCGCCGTTCATGGTCATCGACACCGTCATCTCGCCCAGCGGAATGCCGTCGAACAATTGCCGCATGTCGAGGATGGAATCGATGGCCACGCCCGCCATGCCGACATCGCCGGCAACGCGCGGATGGTCGCTGTCATAGCCGCGATGGGTGGGCAGATCGAAAGCGACCGAAAGGCCCTTTTGGCCGGCGGCGAGATTGCGCCGGTAGAAGGCGTTGGATTCCTCGGCCGTCGAGAAGCCGGCATATTGCCGGATCGTCCACGGCTGCTGGACATACATGGTCGGGTAGGGACCGCGCACGAAGGGCGGCATTCCCGGATAGGTGTCGAGATGCGGCAGCCCCTTGAGATCGCCCTGGCCGTAGAGATGCTTGACGGCGATGCCTTCCGGCGTCAGCCGCTGGCCCTTGACCTCGACCGGCGCGCGCCGTGGCGCCGACCAGCCAATGTGGCTGAAATCCGGGATCACTGTGCGGCTCCGATTGCCTGGTCGATGCGGACGGGAAACAGCGCCTCGCACACCGCCACGCCCTCTGTGAAAGGCGGCCGCCGCTCAGCCGCCAGCGTCTCGACCGGGGCATCGTTTTTCAGCGGGTAAAGCGTGGTGCCGATGATTGCCCGTTCACCCGACCGGTAGGCCTCGGCGCGGCGCTCGGATGCTGCCTTCACGCGCTTCTGGATATGCCCTTGCTGCAGGCTTGCCAGAACGCCGCCTTCCGCTTCGATCCGCTGGAACTCTTCCCACGCCGCTTCGCACAGGCCCAGGGTCAGCGCCTCGACTGCGCCCGACCCAAATGCTGGGTCGGCGACATGGTCGATATGGCTTTCATTGGCCATGATCAACTGCGCATTGCGGGCGATGCGGCGGGCAAAGCCGGCCGGCAGCCCGAGGGCGATGGTGTGTGCCAGGATGGAGATCGAGTCCGCGCCGCCTGCTGCCGCTGCAAAGCTGGCGATGGTGGTGCGCAGGATGTTGGTTTCGGGATCCGCCGCCGTCATCATGCGGAACGACGTCTCGGCATGGATGTTGGCTGTCGATGCCGGGATGGAACAGGTTTCCTGGATGCGCGCCCACAGCCTGCGCAAGGCCCGGACCTTGGCCATGGACAGGAACTGGTTCTGGTCGACGCTCAGCGCAAAGCCGATATGGGGAGCGGCATAGACAAGCGGCTGGCGCGCATCCTCGAACATCCTGAGGTAGGACACGGCGGAAGCGAGCATGGTGCCGAGTTCCTGCGCCTCCGTGGCGCCGGCATTGTGGAACACCCGCCCGTCGGCCTCCAGCAGCACACCCGGCACGCCCAGCGAGAAGAAATGCGCCAGCGATTGCGGCATCGATGCCTGCAACGCCTCGATCGACATGCGCAGCCGGCCGGTTCCGGCAAAGATTGCCGCCGGGTCGATGCCGAAGGAGAGGTTCAGCTTTGCCGGGTCGGAGCGGCGCTTGCTCAGGAACGCCACCAGCCAGTCGGCGACGGCACGGCTCCAGGGATGGGCGTCGATGCGGATCTGCGTGCGGTTGAGCGGTACGCCATCCAGCACCGTTTCCAGCGCCTGCGCCGTCCTCGGCAGGCCATAGCCGAACGCATTCGGAGCACCTTCGAAGACAAGCGACAATCCCGTCGCGCCTTGTGCCACATCGTCCAGGGCCTGCGCCTTGGCGCGGCCGATATCGGGATCGTCAATGCGCTGGCTGACGATCCAGGGCAATTTGGGGTTGGCGCGCACAAGCGGCTCGGCGCCGGCGGCGCGATCGTAGAGCGGTTCGATGCGAATCTGATCGTCGGTATGCGAGACCAGTTTTTCCTCGAAGGAGGCGCCGGCGAGCGCCTTTTCGGCCAAGGCCAGCCAACGCTGGCGCTCGACGTCAGCGGGTTCGATGCTCCTGGTCAAGGATCCGGCGCCCATCCATGTTCCTCGTTTTTATGCGGCCGCACCAGCGTCAGCCGTCCAGTCTACGGTTCCCTGCCAGATATCGCAATGCAATGCGCTTGCGCGGTTGGGATTCGCTTCCCTGACATAGGGCAGCCTGCGTGGACGAACCATGGAACGATTGCCAAACAGCGGCAAAATCCGCAAGTTCCAAAAACCGATTTGGAGGATTGGTTCAATTTAGACGATTGGCCCAATCTGGATGAATAGCCAACTGGATGGATAGCCCAATTGGAGAATAGCATTGTCGCTGCGCAATGGCCTGACTATACCCTGCGGCACGGCCACAGGCTTTTAACACATCAGTTTGCGGAGACATGGTCATATGGCTGACGACACCAGCATTTTCCTCGGCGCCAGCCGCAAGCCCGACGACAGCTATCAGCGCGCCGAACAGCTCTTGCTGCAATATGGGAACCGCCATGGCCTGATCACCGGCGCCACCGGCACCGGCAAGACAGTCAGCCTGCAGATCCTGGCCGAGGGGTTTTCCAATGCCGGCGTGCCTGTGTTCTGCGCCGATATCAAGGGCGACCTGTCCGGCATTGCCATGATGGGCAAGGCGCAGGATTTCCTGGTCAAGCGGGCCGAGCAGGTCAAGCTCGACCCTTACGACTTCCAGGAATTCCCGGTCATCTTCTGGGACCTGTTCGGCGAGCAGGGCCATCCGATCCGCGCCACCGTCTCGGAAATGGGGCCGCTGCTTCTGTCGCGGCTGATGAACCTCTCCGAAGCGCAGGAAGGCATCATGAACATCGCCTTCCGCATCGCCGATGAGGATGGCCTGCTGCTGCTCGACATGAAGGATCTGCAAGCACTGCTGGCCAACATCGCAGCGCGCGCCGACGAGATCAGCTCGCGCTACGGCAATGTCACCAAGCCGTCGGTCGGCGCAATCCAGCGCACGCTTCTGGTGCTGGAACAGCAGGGCGCGGCGCATTTCTTCGGCGAACCGGCTTTGCGCATCGCCGACATCATGCGCACCACCCGCGACGGCCGCGGCGCCATCAGCGTGCTCGCTGCCGACAGATTGATGATGAACCCCAGGCTCTACGCCACCTTCCTGCTCTGGCTGATGTCGGAGCTGTTCGAGGAATTGCCCGAGGTCGGCGATCCCGAAAGGCCGAAGCTGGTGTTCTTCTTCGACGAGGCGCATCTGCTTTTCGACGATGCGCCGAAGGTGCTGATCGACCGCGTCGAGCAGGTGGTTCGCTTGATCCGTTCGAAAGGCGTCGGTGTCTATTTCGTCACGCAGAACCCTTTGGACATCCCTGAAAAGGTTCTCGCCCAGCTCGGCAACCGTGTGCAGCACGCGCTGCGCGCCTATACGCCGCGTGAGCAGCAGGCGGTCAAGACCGCCGCCGACACCTTCCGGCCCAATCCCGATTTCGACTGCGCCACCGCCATCACCCAGCTCGGCACCGGCGAGGCGCTGGTCTCGACGCTGGAGGTCAAGGGCGTGCCGTCCATGGTGCAGCGGACATTGATCCGGCCGCCATCGTCCAGGCTTGGCCCGATCACAGCGGACGAGCGCCGCAAGCTGATCGACCAGAGCCCGGTCGCCGGCCAGTACGACCAGACCATCGACCGCGAATCGGCCTTCGAGATGCTGCAGAAGAAAGCCAGGGATGCGCAGGACGAGCAGGCGCAGCAGGCCGACAGCGGGCGCTCGCGCTGGACCATTCCGGGCTTCGGCAATGACGATCCGCCGCCGCAGCAATCAGGCGGTCGCCGCGCCCCTGCACCACGGCCGTCCAACCGCCAGACGGTGGCCGAAGCCGCGATCAAAGCGGTGGTGCGCTCGGTCGGCTCGTCGGTCGGCCGCGCGATCGTGCGCGGGATTCTGGGCAGCCTGTCCAGGGGGCGGTAAAAGGCATCAGCCCGCAAGAATGCCGCATGGCGGGCACCTAACCAAAACGGTTGCTCGGTCGGCCTCGTTCTCCCGGCCGGAGCGCAAAAACGCCGCCCTCGTTCGGATGCGCGTCAAGGTGCTCCGCCGTCATCGTGAAGCGCGCCGAGGTGACGAACAGCGTATCGAGTTTGGCGCCGCCAAAGGCGCAGCTTGTCGGCCAGGAGCAGGGTAGTTCGACGATCCGATCCAGTCGGCCGTCCTGCGCGATGCGAGCAAGGCAGCTGCCGCCGACGACCCGGCAGTTCCAGATGTAGCCTTCGGCGTCCATGCAGGAGCCGTCGGGCAGGCCCCGCTCGAAGGCCCCGAAAAACCGGCGCCGGTGTTCAAGCCGTGATGCGGTCCTGTCCCAAGCATAGCTGTAGAGTTCGTTCTTCATTGTGTCGGCGGTGATGAAGCGACCGTCCGGTGTCCATGCCATGGTGTTGGTGATGCCAAAGCGGTCGTCGGACAGGCGCGTCACGCGGCCGTCGGGAGCAACCCGAAACAGCTGCCCGGCCTCCTGCGTGATGGCGACGGGCGCATCATCCGGTCCGATGTTGTTGGCCATCGTGCCGACCCAGAATGACCCATCGGGCGCGATGACGCCTTCATTCAGCCGGATGTCGGGTCTGTCCGGCTCGATCGTCGCAATCGTTCGGAACTTCCCGCCGAAGTCCCACAAGGCAATCTCGTTCCTGAGGCCGACAATGGCGCCGCCATCGGTGCGCAGGCCGATCGAGGTGACCAGATCGGGTGTCTCCCAGGACTCGTGAACTGAGGTCAGCGGATCCAGTCTGTGGATCCTGCGGCCGATAATGTCGATCCAGACCAGCCGGTCGCAGCGGTCGTCCCAGATCAGGCTCTCGCCGACGACATCACGCGCATCGAAGAGCAGGCCAGCGTTCATATCGTCCATGCGGTTCCTCCAGACCAGCGCATCCAGAACACGCTTGACATATATCTTTCGGATGAATTATCAGCAACTGAATAACAACCTGTCATACAGGTTTAGGGAGAGACATGCAGGATCCGACGGAGACAGCGGCTGAGCCGAATCCCGGCCTTGTGAGCACGGCGATCCAGGCGATCACCCAGCACATTCGCTCGGAGGGCCTTGCGGCCGGCGATCCGCTGCCCAGCGAAGCGGCCATGACGCGCCAGCTCAATGTCTCGCGAACCGTCGTGCGCGAAGCGTTCCGGTCGCTTTCTGCAATGCGCCTGATCGACATGAGCGCCGGGCGCCGCGCCACCGTCGCCAAGCTCGACACCGGCGCCATGTCGATGGTGATCGAGCACGGCATCACCACGCAGCAGATCAGCGTGCATCAGGTCTATGATGTCAGACGCACGATCGAGATGCGCACCGTGGCGCTGGCGGCGCTCCGCCGCACCGAGGCGGAAGCCGCGGCAATCGCGCAATCCGCCAGGCTGATGCGTGAGAATTTCCAGCACCCTGAGATCGTCATGGAGCACGACATCGCCTTTCACGAGGCGATCGCGGCGGCCTCGCACAACCCGGTCTTCTCGCTGATCGTCACCGCCTTCAGCGGGGTCACGCGCCGCACCTGGGTGATCGGCTGGCGGACACGCCCCTCCAGCGAAGACCAGCTCAAGATGATCAAGGGGCACGAGGACATAGCCGAGGCGATCCTCAAGGGCGATCCGCGGCTCGCCGTCGAGCACATGGCGCAACATTTCGACAAGAGCGTCAAGGCGCTCCTCGACGCGGGAATCGCCTGACATGAAGATCACCGCGATCGAGACCATTCGCATCGAGGAGCGGCCCAACCTTCTCTGGGTCGAGGTCCATACCGACGAGGGCATCACCGGGCTCGGCGAGACCTTCTTCCTGTCGCGCACCGTCGAAGCGTATCTGCACGAATATGTCGCGCCACGCGTGATCGGCCGCGATCCGCTCGAGATCGACCTTTTATCCGCCGACCTTGTCGGCTATCTCGGCTTCCGCTCCAGCGGCGCGGAGGTGCGCGGAAATTCGGCCTTCGACATCGCGCTGTGGGACATTTTCGGCAAGGTCACAGGCCAGCCGATCGCTCAGCTTCTGGGTGGCTTCAGCCGTCGCTCCATCCGCACCTACAACACCTGCGCCGGCACCGAATACATCAAGGACGCCAAGGGCCAGACGACGGCCAATTACGGCATCGGCGCCGGGCGCGACTACGACGATCTCAACGGCTTCCTCAACCGCGCCGGCGAGTTGGCCGAGGAACTGCTCGAGGACGGCATCACTGCCATGAAGATCTGGCCGTTCGATCACGCCGCCGAAAAGACGCGTGGCAATGACATCTCGGCGGCCGACCTGAAATCGGCGCTGCAGCCGTTCGAGAAGATCCGCCGCGCCGTCGGCGAGAAGATCGACATCATGGTCGAGTTCCATTCGATGTGGCAGCTTTTGCCGGCCATGAAGATCGCCGGCGCGCTGAAACCTTATGCCACTTATTGGCACGAGGACCCGATCCGCATGGACAGCCTCGGTGACTTGAAACGCTACGAGGCGGTGAGCCCGGCGCCGATCTCGGCCTCCGAGACACTGGGCAGCCGCTGGGCCTTCCGCGACCTGCTCGAAACCGGGGCTGCCGGCATCGTCATGCTCGACATCTCCTGGTGCGGCGGCCTGTCGGAGGCGCGCAAGATCGCCGCGATGGCGGAGGCCTGGCGACTGCCGGTCGCGCCACATGACTGCACCGGTCCGGTCGTGCTCGCCGCCTCGACGCATCTGTCGCTCAATGCGCCCAATGCGCTGGTGCAGGAGAGCGTGCGCGCCTTCTACCGCACCTGGTACCGGGACCTGGTGACGGCGCTGCCGGAAGTGAAGAACGGCATGATCACCGTGCCGCCTGGACCGGGCCTGGGGCTGGCGCTCAACCCCGACCTCGGCAAGGCCTACACCGTCCAGCGCCGCGTCTCCGACAAGACCGACATCTAGGAAATCCAAAGGGAGGAATTGAAATGAGAAAACTGACTGCAACACTTCTGCTTGGCGTCGCTATCTTCGGCGCCCAGACCGCCGCGCGTGCCAACGGGTTGAACATCGTCTTCACCCACCATTCGTCGGCATCGAACACCTTCTGGCAGGCGGTGAAGAAGGGTTTTGACGACGGCTGCGCCAAGGTCGAGGCCAGCTGCAACATGGTCTTCACCCAGACCGAGGGTTCGATCGAACAGCAGGTCGCCAACATGCGCGCGGCCCTTGCCGCCAAGCCCGACGCGCTGCTGACCTCGATCGTCGACGACCATGCTTTCGATGACGTCATCAAGGAGGCGCGCGATGCCGGCGTGCTCGTGATTGCCGTCAATGTCGACGACACCGAAGGCGCCAAGGGCAATGCGCGCCAGGCCTTCGTCGGGCAGGGCTTCAAGCCGGCGGGCTATTCGCTCGCCAAGGCTATATCCGAAAGCTTCCCGAAGGATGGCCCGATCAAGGTGCTGGTTGGCATCTCGGCGCCCGGCCAGAACTGGTCCGAGAGCCGTGGCGCCGGCGTGATGCAGTTCCTTGAGGAATACAAGGCCGCGCATGCCGACCGCGATGTGTCGTGGGAGCGCATCGACAGCGGCACCGACCTTGCCGTCACCTCCGACCGCGTCGGCGCCTATCTCAACGCCCATGCGGACACCACCGCCTATTTCGACACCGGATTCTGGTGCGCCGGTGTCGCCCGCGTGCTGCAGGATCGCGGCGTAGCGCCGGGCAAGGTCCTGCTCGGCGGTTTCGACCTGGTGCCCGAAGTGCTGCAGCAGATGCAGAAGGGCTACGTGCAGGCGCTGGTCGACCAGCAGCCCTACATGCAGGGCTTCATGCCGGTGATGGAGGCCTATCTCAACAAGAAGATCGGCCTGGCGCCTTCCGACATCGACACCGGCCAGGGCATCGTGCGGCCGAACGAAGCCGATGCGATCATGGCGCTTTCCGCCCAGGGAATGCGCTGACAGCGCAGCGCCGATGAGCGGTTTTGCATCGGCGGCGCCCGCGCGCCGCCGATGCCTCAACAGAAGTTCGAATTCCTGGAGCCTGACGTGAAGCGTCTGTTCAAGACCTATCTCGAAAAGCCGGAGCTGGCCGGTCTGATCCTGCTCTTGCTGCTGATCATCGTGTTCCAGATCCGCTCGCATGGCGTGTTCCTCAACCAGGACAATCTTCGCGGCATTCTCGGCATCCTGCCGGAGGCCGGCCTTGTTGCCATCGGCGTCACCATCCTGATGATCAGTGGCGAGTTCGACCTCTCCGTCGGCTCGGTGTTCGCGCTGATGCCGATGACGATGGCGGTGCTGATGGTGCACGACGCCCCGTTCCCGCTGGCGCTGCTCGCCGGACTGCTTGTCGCAGCCGCCATCGGCTTCATCAACGGCTACATCACCATCCGCTTCGCCATACCGAGCTTCATCACCACGCTCGGCATGCTGTTCATGGCGCGCTCGCTCACCGTCGTCGTTTCGGGCGGCTTCCCGCCGCTGCTGCCTGCCGACCTGCCGAACTGGCTGTTCACATCCTTCGTGGGCCCCGGCAACATGTTCCGCATGTCCTTCCTCTGGTTTGCCGGCATTGCGGTGCTGACCTCGCTGATGCTTTCGCGCACCAATTTCGGCAACTGGATCAAGGCCACCGGCGGCTTCCCGCCGGCCGCCGCCGCGATGGGGATCCCGACCACCAGGGTCAAGATCATCTGTTTCATGCTCTGTTCGATGCTCTCCGGCTTCGCCGGCATGCTGCAAGTGCTGCGGCTGGGCTCGCCCTTGCCTTCGATCGGCGAGGGCATGGAACTGCAGGCGGTGGCGTCCGCCGTCATTGGCGGCGCTTCGCTCGCCGGCGGTATCGGCACCGTGATGGGCGGCATCATCGGCACGACGCTTATCCGCGTCATCGACAACGGCCTCGTGCTCAGCCATGTCGACGCCAATTGGTTCAAGTTTGCCATCGGCTTCCTGACCATATTCGCCGTCGTCGCCAATGCTTGGATGCGCAAGCGCGCCAAGGCCATCAAGATGGAGGATTGAGCGATGGCCGACGCGATCATCTCCGTGCACAACCTTCACAAATGGTATTCCGGCGTCCATGCGCTGAAAGGGGTGACGCTCGACTTCACCCGGGGCGAGGCGCTTGGCCTGGTCGGGGACAATGGCGCCGGCAAATCGACCCTCATCAACATCCTCTCCGGCGTCCACACGGCGGACCAGGGCGAGATCAAGGTCGAGGGCAGGACTGTCCGCATCGCCAAGCCGCGCGATGCGATGGATCTCGGCATCGAGACGATCTACCAGTACAATTCCATGGTACCGACCATGTCGATCGCCAGGAACCTGTTCATCGGCCGCGAGCCGACCCGGTTTTCGGTCTTCGGCGTCGGCTTGCTCGATCAGAAGAAGATGGCCAGCGAAAGCATCCGCGCGATTGCCAATGTCGATCTGCACCTGCGCTCGCCGGATGCCCTTGTCGGCGAGCTTTCCGGCGGCCAGCGGCAGGGCGTCGCCATCGCCCGGGCCATGCATTTCAAGTCGAAGGTGATGATCCTCGACGAGCCGACCAACCATCTCTCCGTCAAGGAGACGAGGAAGGTGATCGGCTTCGTGCGTGGCCTGAAAGAGCAAGGCATCACCGGCGTCTTCATCAGCCACAACATGCATCATGTCTTCGAATGCTGCGACCGCGTCGTGGCGATGGCGCGCGGCGAAATCGTGCTGGACAAGCGGGTCGCGGAGACCTCGATCGGTGAAGTCCACGGCGTTCTGTAAGAGGTGGCGGCAATGAAAGCCCTTGCCGATCGCGTCGTGCTTCTGACCGGCGGCCTTGGCTCGCTCGGCCGTGCCCAGGCGGTGACGCTGGCGCGGGCCGGCGCGCGCGTGCTGGTGCTCGATCGCCCCGATAGCGAAGACGGGCCAGGGATTGCCTCGGAAATGGCCGTGCAGACAGGCGGCAACGTCGCCTTTGTCGGCTGCGACCTCAACCGGCTTGCGGAGGCGGAGGCTACGGTGGCGGCGCTGGCGGCGAGGGAAGGGGGCATCGACGTCTTGATCAACAACGCTGCCCTGATCATCAACCGGCCGTTCGAAGAATTCTCGCTGACCGAGTATGAGGATCAGATCCGTGTCAACTCTTCGGCCGCCTTCGCCTTGGCGCGGGCCTGCGCGCCGGCGATGAAGGCGAAGGCCTATGGCAAGATCGTCAATTTCTGCTCCATCACGCTCAACGGCCGCTGGGACGGCTACGTGCCCTATGTCGCGTCCAAGGGCGCGATGCTGGGTCTGACCAAATCGCTGGCGCGGGAGCTTGGGCCGCACGGCGTCCGGGTCAACGCCGTGTCCCCGGGCGCGGTTGTTTCGGAGGCCGAGGCGCGGGTGTTCGGCGACCGGCTGGCGCAATACAACGAGTGGATCCTGGAGAACCAGGGGCTCAAGATGCGCATCGAGCCGCATCACGTTGCCGATCTCGTACTGTTCCTCGCATCGCCCGCCTCGGACATGATCAGCGGCCAAAATATCGCCATCGACGGCGGTTGGTAAGGGATGGCCGGCCTCCTGGAACTGCGCGACGACAGCGCCCGTCTGGTCCTGGCGCCGCAAAAGGGCGCGGCGATCGCCCGCTTCGACGCACTGGTCTGCGGCGCAACGGTGCCGCTGCTCCGCCCCGACGATGGCACCGGCGCCTCCGGCTGCCAGCTTCTGGTTCCCTGGTCGAACCGCATCTCAGGCGGCGGTTTCGCCTTCGACGGCCGCTTCCATGCGATCGAGCCGAACGTGCCGGGGGAGGCCTTTCCAATCCATGGCGACGGCTTCCAGAGGGAGTGGCGGATTGCCAGCCACAGCGCCACCGAGGCAGAACTGGTCCTCGACGCCGGTGAAATCGGCCCCTACCGATATACGGCGCGGGTCGCCTATGCGCTGCATGACGGGGCCTTGGATGCCACGCTCACGGTGGAGAATCGCACCGGCATTCGCCTGCCTTACGGGCTCGGCTTTCATCCGTGGTTCCCGCGCAGCGCCGGAACGACGCTCGAGGCGAAGGCGGCGCGGGTCTGGCTGGAGGACAAGCATCATCTGCCGGTCGGCGTGGCGCCGGTGGCCGATTACCCCGCGTGGAATTTCTCGAACGCCTCCCTGTTGCCGCGGAGCTGGGTCAACAACGCCTTCGACGGCTGGGACCGCCGCGCCAGGATCACCCGGCCCGAGGACAGGATCGCTATCTCGCTCACCGCCTCGCCATTGCTCGACGTCTTCATCCTCTATTCGCCGTCGCAGGATGCCGATTTCTTCTGCTTCGAGCCGGTGTCGCATACCGTCGATGCGCATCACGGCAAAGGGCTGACCCCGCTTGAGCACGGCGCTACGCTGAGTGCAAACATGCGCCTCGATTGGCGTTCCGCTGCTTCGCTCTGATACGTCATGTGCACACCCACTCGCGGATCTTGCATTTTTGTCCGTTCCGCTCGCACGCCTGCAGTGTCAGGTCTTCGGCATCCCGGCGTGTTTGCGCCGTCTCGGCGCCCCAACTGGTCAGCCGCCCTTCCGGCTTCTCGCCTACGGCGAGGGCGCCGCAATGCTTGTAGGGAAAGCCGGTATTGTCGTCATCGTCCCAATGGCGATGATTGCGGAATACGCTGACCACGGCGCAGCTGCCGCCGCCGGCGTTCTGGCAATGCTTCAGCGCGATGTCCATCGCCTCCTGCCGCTTGTCGGCGCCCCAAAAGAAGCCGTGCTTCTCGTCGGGGCTCGAATAGGCGATCGCCGCCCAGATGCCTCTCTCCTCCTGGGCCGGCGGCTCGGGCACGTCCGCCGCCGGGGCGAGGTCCGCCGCGCCCAGCCGTCCGGCGCAAAGCAACAGCATGCCGATCGCCGCAATGGCGGAATTCACCCTCATTGTACGCCTCCTTGTTTACCTGCTGCCGAGGCCACGGAAATGACGACGCAGCTGTTGCCGGTTGGCAGCAGCATCGCGTTGCCCCCTCCATTGGCCAGTTCATAGACGCTGATTTGTCCAAGATTGTTGGCGAGCTTGCTGTCTTTCGGAAGCAGGGCCGGAACATCGGCGCAATTGGCCGCGAATGGCGCCACCCTGACCATCGTACCTTCGCAAACGGATGCGGTGGGTGCCGCGAACACCAGGCCTGCCGCCGGGCCGCTGTAGCCCTGTGTGGCGTAGTTCATGCCGACCAGGGCTTCCACGAGGTGTTTGTCGGGGGCCTCGTTGTTCCAGATCGACTGGACGCTGTACGTCGTGCCGGTTGTCAGCATCTGCCCAAGGGCTGGGAAAATGTTGGAACAAGACTGCAAGCCTGCCTCTTTGGCGTGTTGCAGAAATGGCGTCTCGGCCAGGGCCGGATTGGGCTGGTTGGTCTCCGCGACCGCCGGCTGCGGCAATAAATTGTGGAGCAGGTCGTAGCGCATGGCCGCGAAGCCGGCCGTGGCGACGACGGCAATGGCGAGCAACGAGAAGACAGCGGTCCTCGCGCGGTTTCGTTGCGGTCTGCTCCGGTCTTCGATGCCGACCCGGACAGCATCCTTTCCCTGGTTGCGGGACATTATCCGGTCATGGATCGATTGCTGGTTCATCGCGATTGCCTCGTCAATTGATCGCCGCAACGGCCGCGGCCAAGCCCTTGAGGGTCGCGGTTACGTTGATCGTCCTGCCATCCGTGGTCGGGAAGGAGATGACGGATGCCGCGGCCTTCGAAATCTGTTCGCGCATGATCGGACCAACCGGCAGCATGCCGACGCAGACGGCCTGATTGCATCCGTCGAGTTGAATTTTTATCGGCTCCTTGCGCCCCTCGAATGTCAGCGAGACAGGAGCGTCGCTCTTGGCGATCGGCGGGGCGCGCAAGATCATGTAGGGGTTGCCTTCCTTGGTGGCGGCAAGCGACCAGCTGAACGCAACCTGTCCTGCCTGGTCCTCGATGATCTGGGTGACATTGCAGACCTTTTGGCGCGCCTTCAGGTTCTCGTCGCAGATCAGCGTCCAGTTCTCGAACGGACGGGTGGTCCGTTGATATTCGCCAAGCTTCGCATCCGCAGGGATCGCTACGTCGGAAGGTTTTACCCTGTAGTCGGAAGGGATCGCTTCCTGCCCGGCCGCTAACGAGCCGGACAGGAGCATTGACGTCATGGATATCGCGACAGCAAGGACTGCCTGCCTGATCATGGCCGGGCTCTAGTTCAGCGTAAGGCTGACGCCCGCGCCGACGCCCCAGTGCCCGCCTGCCGTTGTGCCGGACAGGTTCGCTCGAACACGTCCCTCCTCGCTCGTGTAGCCGGCGCCGAAGGCCAGGGCGCCTTCACCGCGCCAATAGCCTCCGCCGGCGGCCACGCTCAGCTTGCCGGGACGATCGTCGTAGCGCAGCGAGCCGGCCGCCAAGCCGATTGCCGCAGCCTGGCGCGCCTCGCCCCTGACCTCTCCCATGTCCATGTTGAGCTGGCTGAGTTTGGAGTCCGCATACGCATTGGCTTGCTGCAGCGTGGTGGCCGCCACCTGGTTGGTGTAGTTCTTCGAATTGTCCAGGTTGAGTGCTAACCCGCTGTTGAACTGCTGAACATTTACCGCATCGGTGTTGGCAACGCCCGGCCCGACATTGTGGATGACCACCGGCGTGTTCGGGTCGCCGCCGGCAAGGGTAATCGAGTTGGACTTGTTGCCGTTCCCGTCCTTGTCGTACTGGACGGCGAACTGGTTGAGGTCGCCGACGCTACCCTGCATGGCTTCGACCGCCTGGTTGGTGGCGAAGAGCTGGCTGCCGTTGATGGCGTCGGTGGAGGTGCCGCTGATCCGGCCCGCCGCGACATTGGTGACGGTGCGCTCGTTGCCGACGGTGCCGACGCTGACCGTGCTCGTCGGAGCTGTTCCGGCGAAGGTATAGGCAACGCCGTTGATCGTTGTGCCGGTGGTGGCGACCGCCGCCGCCGTCGTCGAGCCCGCGCCGAGCGCGACGCTGCCCGGCTCGTTGGCCTTTGCGCCGGCGCCGAGCGCCACCGCCTGCGCTCCGTTGGTGGTCGCGTTGGGGCCGAGGGCGATGCTGTCGGCCTGGTTGACGGTCGAGTTCTGGCCGATCGCAATGCCTCCCGGCGCCGTCTGCTGCACGATGGCGCCATTGCCGATGCCGATGCCGTTGTCGCCATTGACGGTGGTGCGCGGACCGACCGCAACCGAATCGACGCCGACCGCAAGCGAATCCGCGGCCGTCGAATTGGCGTGGAAGTACAGGCTCCCCGTCACCGCGAACGAGCTCAGCGCGCCCTTCAACTGGCGAAGCGTGACCGCGTCCTGGTCCTGCGTGCCGTCGGCCACGTTGATGATCTGGCGATAGGAGGTGGAGGTGCCGACCGAGACGGCGCCGAGCAGGCTCATGTCCGCGGTGTTGTAGGGAATGAGGCCGGTGCCGGAGAGGATCGATCCCGATACGGGTGCGACCGCCCGATCCGAAACCGAGCCGGCGCCGAGCGCCACGCCGCCGATGACGCTGGCCTGGGTGTCGCGGCCGAGCGCCAGCGCATTGTCGGCGCTCGCGGTCGCCTGGTAGCCCAGGGCGGAAGAGCCGATCCCTTGCGCGAAGGAGTCCGCGACGGCAAGCGTCCTGTCGTTGGTGCGCACATAGCGGATGCCGTCGCCATTGGCGTCGGTGTAGGCCAGCGAGGTGTCGCCGGTAATATTGCTGATCGAATTGCCGAGATTGGTGATGTCAGCAGTATTGGCGGCGATATCGGTGGTGTTCTGCGTCACCTGCTGGTTGGTCGCAAACAGCTGCGAGCCGTTGACCGCATCGGTCGAGGAGTTGCTGAGCCGGCCCGCCGCGACATTGGTGATGGTCCGCTCCGCGCCGACCGCGCCGATGCTGACGGTGCTCGTCGGCGTCGTGCCGGCGAAGTTGTAGGCGACGCCGCCGATCGTCGTGCCGGCGGTGCCGACCGCCGCGGTGGTTACCGAGCCCGAGCCCAGCGCCACGGCGCCTGCGTTGCCGGCGGTGGCGTTAGCGCCCAGCGCGAGCGCATCCGCTGCGCTGGCATTCGCTTGCTTGCCGAGGGCGGTCGCTTGAGCGTCGGTTGCGAACGCGTTCTGGCCGATGGCGGTGCTGGACAAACCTGTGGCGTTGGCATTGGCGCCGATGGCGGTGCTGTACTGGCCCGAGGCCTTGGATATGTATCCCATCGCCGTTGCGTCGAGGGCCGATGCGACGGCGCCGCTGCCGATGGCCGAGGCGTTTGCGTCGGAGGCGCTCGAATTGACACCGGCCGCGATGGCGTTCGTCCCCGTCGCGATCGCGACTGGTCCGATGGCGACGGAGTCTGTGCCGGTCGCCGACGAATCCGCCGCCGTCGAGTTGGCGTGGAAATACTTGATGCCGCCGCCGGTGCTGATGCTGTTGATCGTGTTGCCGAGAGTGGTGATGTCGGCGGTGTTGGCGGCGATGGCCGTCGTGTTCTGCGTCACCTGCTGGTTGGTGGCAAAGAGCTGCGAGCCATTGACCGCATCGGTCGAGGAATTGCTGAGCCGGCCCGCTGCGACATTGGTGATGGTCCGCTCCGCGCCGACCGCGCCGATGCTGACGGTGCTCGCCGGCGTCGTGCCGGCGAAGTTGTAGGCGACGCCGCCGATCGTCGTGCCGGCGGTGCCGACCGCCGCGGCGGTTACCGAGCCCGAGCCGAGCGCCACGTCACCTGCGTTGCTGGCGGCGGAGAGGGCGCCCAGCGCGATCGCATTCTGGGCGCCCGCATTCGCTCCTACGCCGAGAGCGGTCGCCTGAAAGCCGGTCGCAAACGCGTTCTGTCCGATCGCCGTGCTGGACGTGGCTGTGGCGTTGGCATTGGCGCCGATGGCGGTGCTGTATTGGCCCGAGGCCTTGGAGATGTATCCCATCGCCGTTGCGTCAAGCGCCGATGCGACGGCGCCGCTGCCGAAGGCCGAGGCGTTGGCGTCGGAGGCGCTCGAATTGGTGCCCGCCGCGATGGCGTTCGTCCCTGTCGCGGTCGCGACTGGTCCGATGGCGACGGAGTCCGTCCCCGTTGCCGACGAATCCGCCGCCGTCGAGTTGGCATGGAAATACTTGATGCCGCCACCGGTGCTGATGCTGTTGATCGTGTTGCCGAGATTGGTGATGTCGGCGGTGTTGGCGGCGATCGCCGTCGTGTTCTGCGTCACCTGCTGGTTGGTCGCAAACAGCTGCGAGCCATTGATGGCGTCGGTCGACGAATTGCTGAGCCGGCCCGCCGCGACATTGGTGATTGTCCGCTCCGCGCCGAGCGCGCCGACGCTGACAGTGCTCGTCGGCGTCGTGCCGGCGAAGCTGTAGGCCGTGCCGCCGATCGTCGCGCCGCTGGTGCCGACCGCCGTCGCGGTCACCGAGCCCGAACCGAGCGCTACGTCGCCGGAGCTTGCCGTCGCCGTCGCGCCGTTGCCCAGCGCGACATTGCCGGCAAGGCCGGCTGCACCCGCCGTCGAGCCATTGCCCAGCGCCACGGAGCCTTGCCCGACGGCCTTGTTGTTGTTGCCGATGGCAACCGCGCCTGCGGCTTGGTTTGCGGCGGTGGCGGTTGCCGTGCCGTCGCTGTTGGCGATGTTGTTGGCGCCGCCGGTGAAGGCGCCGGTGCCGCTGGCATAGCTGGGATCGCCGATGGAGACCGCGCCGTTGCCAAAGGCTGTGTTGCCGGCGCCGATGGCGACAGCCTTGCCGCCCGTCGCCGTTGCATTCGTGCCCACTGCAACAGCGTCGGCGGAATTGGCGACCGCCGCATTACCGATCGCCACGGCGTTGGTGGCGCTGGCCTTGGAGCCGATGCCGAGCGCGGTGCTGGCAATCCCGCTGGCGGCGGCGCTGACACCGGCGGCAAGAGAATTGTCTCCCGTCGCATTCGCGCCGGAACCGAACGAGGAGGCGTTTGCGCCGCTGGCAACGGCGGTGTTGCCAATAGCAGTGCTGGCGGAGCCACTCGCAACCGAGGTAGCGCCCATCGCGGTGGCGAAAGCGCCCGAAGACAGCGAATTGGTGCCGATGGCGATGCTGTTGGGCAGGGCAGTGTTGGCCTGAACGCCTGCCTGCGCGCCGACGCCGAATGCGATGGATTGGTTGCCCCATGCACTGGCGGTGTTGCCCATCGCCGTTGCGCCCGTTCCGGTCGCTTTGGTCAGGACGCCTATGGCAACGGTGTTTTGCTGATTTGCCGTGACATCCGTACCAAGGGCGATGGCGCCCTGCGAGAGCGCGCCTGATCCCGCGAGGGTGCGCCCGCCAATGTTGATGGAGTTGATGCTGGTCGCGGTCGCCTGGAATCCAATGGCGACGGCATTCTGGTTGCTTGCGACGGCGCTGTTACCTTGGGCAATCGAATCCACGCCGGATGCCGTTGCCCCGAACCCGAGCGCGGTGGCGCGCAATCCGGTCGCCCGGGTAACAGGGCCGATCGCGGTCGAGTTGACTCCGTCGGCACGCGCATTATTGCCAAAAGCGGCCGCGCTTGTGGTTGCAACCGAATTGACGCCAATAGCGCTTGCTGCGTCCCCGTTGGCCTTGGCGTTCCCGCCCACGGCGAGGGCATTGACGCCGGTTGCGCCTGCGAAGACACCTATGCCTATGGAATTGAGGCCATTGACACCCATCGCATAGCCGATGGCGATCGTGCCGTCGCCCGTTGCACTGTTGGAACTGCCCAACGCCACGCTGTTATTGCCATTCGTCGCGGCGCCGTTACCGATGGCGACGGCGTTGCCGCCGGTCGCCGAACCGCCGCCAGCCTGATATTGTGCCTGGGCCGGTGTGGCGAGGCCGAGCGCGGCGATCGCGGCCAGGCCGCCGAGCACGCTGGCCGGGCTCACGCCACAGGCCAGAGCCGAACGCACGCTGGTGCCGCTTCCCAATGTTCCCAGACCCATATTCTTGCGACCGAATCCAAGAACCCGGTGAGCCATGCGCAGCACCGCCATCAGGCGGCGCCGCACCGAGCGGCTGTCGGCCGCGCCCGCGATCCAGTTTCCGACAAAGCTTGAAGAAAGTTCGATCCTTCTCCGCCCCTCGACGCGTTTGGTCATGCTAGTTTTTCCTCGCAATTGCCGAGGCGCTCTGATGTGCCGCACCATTCGCCTCGGTGGCCAAAAAATCTTCGAAATTGCGCGTCTTCTCCCGCAACGAGAGACCGACCTTCGCGCCTTGTTTTTCAATCAGCTGATAGGCGCTCGCGACCCATGGCTGCGTCGGTTCTGGAACCGTATGCAGTGCAGCCTCCGTCCGTTCCGGCGGCAGGTTTACCGCCACCAGCGCGCGGCAGAGATCGAAATGAAATCCCGGATCGCCTTCACCACAAGCCGGAGAGGTCAGTCCAAGCACGAAACAGGCCAGGAGATGGTCGAGTTCCGCAGCGCTGATCCGGCTGGCGTATTGGCGTTGCAGTGCAGCCCAGGCCGCTTCGGCGTTAGGCGCGAAGACCTCGATTTCCGCGAATTGAATGTCCATGGGACAATCCGACATGCTGTATCATCTGGTTGCTCCCCCGCCCCAAATGACTTCAATCGCGACCATGAGCACATTCGCGGTGCAGGTATTTTGGAATAATCCGGAATCTTTGTAGGAAAATCCGGTATTTGGTCCCTGCGCGACAACTGTGACTGCTCTGCCACACAACCTTCGACTATACTGAAGATCAATCGAGGTATCGCCGCGGACAATCATGCGCGCCGCAACAGTCGTTAACGTTGCAGCTTCACCTGCCTGGGGGTTCTGTTCCGGTATCTGGACATGGTGACCGTCAGGTGGCTCTGGTCCGAGAATCCACTGAGATGAGCGACTTCCGCAATGGACAGGTCGCTCTCGATGAGAAGTTTTTCGGCGAAATCGAGACGCAGCCGCAGCAGGTATTTGTGCGGCGGCTCGCCAAAGGTCTTGGTGAATGCCAGGATGAAATGGCTCGGCGAAAGGCCACAGAGTGCGGCCAGCTCGGCCACCGCGATTTTGCTGGAAAAATTTACCTCCAGGAATTCGCGCACCCGCCGGGCGCTGCGGTTCGACAGACCGCCCTTTGGGGCTTGTGGCAACTTTCGCGCTCCTGCGTAGTTCCGAAGCAAATGGACGCCGAACATGGTGACCAACGAATCGATATAGAACTCGTTTGGAGTTTCCCGATCCGTCAGTTCCGCCTTCAGCAACTGCGCGAGTTGCAGCGCTTGGAAGTCGACGGTCCCGTACGGCGGCGGCTGAAGCTCGGCATGGCCGGTGTCGAATTCACGCGTTGCCAGCTCGAAGAGACTCTCGGGGGTGAGCGCCACGATTACGCTTTCCGTGGTGGATGACCGGGTCACCTTGCCGCCGAGGTCGGCTGGGACGATCATGATCATGCCGACGTCGCCGTCGTATTCGTGGACTTTGTCGCTGCCCAGCGATGCCGCAATCCCTGGTGAGGGTGTAAGCAGAACCGAAGCGAAATGTTCCGCCGCTTTGAATGTGTGTGATCCCGGCCCATGAACGACATGAGCCGCGCCGCCTCGAAACGTGACCAGGTAGCGCCCCGCGCTTTCCGGTATTCCGTCGAAGATGCGACGATCCGCGCGCCGCCGCTCTGTCCCGGCGCTTTCCTGGACGTTGCCTCTATGTTGCATCTTCGTCTCTGCCACTGCTGCGCCGATCAATCCAATCCTGTGCTGTATCGAGGCGCCCAGAATTCACGTTTGCTCCTGGGCGTTCCTTCGAATCCTACAGATGCTGCTATATATTGCAAAGAAGAATTTGAGCTCATATGAAAATTTTACCAGGATTTTGACTATAAATTTACAGGTTTGAATTTTAGCCAAGGCTACCTGACTATTTTCCGACCTTATCTTACCATTTTTGCCTAGTTATTGTGCATAGTGTGCCGTCACAATCCAGAGTTGTATTCCGAATATAGATCGCGCGGCCATTGACAGAGCTGGTCGACTATCTGTCATTGCCACGGACGATCCAGCAGCAGTTATCGCCCGAATCATGGCTTCTTTCCCTTGTGCTTCTTCATGGCGGTGGCCAAATGGCCTTGATCCGAAAATCCCGCGAGGTAAGCGACTTCGGCGATGGCGACCCTCCGGGAGCGATCCAGGGCTGCGGACAGAGCATATCCCGCTCCCCCGCATGGTTGCTCTTCTGGGATTGGCATTTTCGGGGATTGTGCCGAGGGCGTGCCGATCGACCCGATCGGCGCCTGCGCTGCGTTCCTGAACCTCGCCCGCATTTTTCATTCAGCCTTGCCTCAGCCGCTTTGCCAGCCCATCGAAATTCCGTGCCGTGCAAACAGCCAACCCGGAAATCCGGACGGTAATTTGTATCCCCCATAGTCCTGCCCAAAGGCAGCGTAGCGCATCCCGCGGATAGAAAAACATTGTAAGTGAAGAAAAAAGTTCGCGCGAGAAAAACATGGCCTGGCTTGGCCGGCGCTACCGAATTATCCAGCTCACGCAGGCCTGCTAAAGATCGCCTCGGCGTTTCTCGTACAGATCCCAGGACAGCTCGACCATGGCCAGAAGAACGTCTTCCTGGCTCCACCCGGCGGCAACCGCCGCCTCGACAATTCCGCGGACGAGCGGCAGCAATTGGCGCTCGCATTCGGCCGACAGGTTGGCCTCGGCGCCGTCGGCAGGCGGACTATCGAAATCAAATCCCACCATCGGCGTTCCCCCGCCATCAATGATCTAATGAAATGTATGTCTCTGCAATCATACTCCCGTCTAATATACATCAATCGGTAACGAAACACAGCAGCGTCGAGATTGACAGGGCATGGCCGCCCCGATTGCAGCGGCTCCGTGGTTTGTCTGGACGTCTTTTTTGGCCTCCTGTTGCCGGCATTGCATATCTTGGATGCGAACCCCAGGCATTCGCGTGAAGCTATCGGGATCCTGACGAGCTTTGCCGCATGGAGCGGAACCTGCCGCTTCATGGCATAGATGAAGTCGATCAGGTCACCGGGCCGAGCAGGACCGAGCCATCCGGCACCCCGCCATCGATCGGGATGGCTCTGCGGTTTGCGCTCGCCGCCATCGGCTGGCCGATGTCGGACGTCACGATGACCGGGCTCTTCGACGGCACGCGGTCGTAGAGGTCGATGATGTCCTGATTTATCAGGCGCACGCAGCCTGACGAGACGGATTTGCCGATCGAGTTCCATTCCGGCGAGCCATGCAGGCGGTAGAGCGTGTCGACGTTGTCGTGGAACAGGTAGAGCGCGCGGGCGCCGAGCGGGTTCTTGAGGCCGCCGGGCATGCCGCCGTTCTTGGCGCTGTATTCTTCCAGTTCAGGCTGGCGGGCGACCATCTCATCGGGCGGCGTCCATTTCGGCCATTTCTGCTTCCACTGGACGACGGCGTCTCCCGACCATTCGAAGCCGGCGCGACCGAGGCCGACGCCGTAACGGATCGCTTGGCCGCCTTCGCGCACCAGATAGAGGAAATGGTTGGTCGTATCGACGATGATGGTGCCTGGCCGCTGGCCGGTCGGATCGGGAACAATCTGGCGTAGGAACTGCGGGTCCATCTTCTTGATCGGGATCGCTGGGAGCTCGAACCCGCTGTCGGAAATCGGGCCGTACATCGTCGCATAGTCGCCGAGCGGCGGCTCGTCATAGGTCGGCGGTGGCGGTTCGACCGGCGCCGGTGCCGGTCCGGTGGTGGTGCAGGCGGAGACCGCAATCGAGGCGGCACCAAGGGCTGCGGCATTCAGAAAGCCGCGACGGCTCAGGCGATAGGGGTCGATTTCGGTCTTCAACATGGTTGCCTTTTTTAAGTCTCGAATCGCAAGAAAGCGTGAATGCCTTCAAGCGCGCAGTGGTCGGCCTCTCCCAATGCCTGACGCGATAGGCGGTTCCGATTCTGGCCTGAGGGTGGACAAACAAAGGCGAAGCTGTGACCGCTCTGCCACTGTTGCTCGAAGGCAACAGAGTGATCAGCCGCCGGTCAGCAGGCCGTCAAGCGACGGCAGGATCAGCGCCGGCGGGAAATCCCGGTATTCCTCGGGCTGGTTGGCGCGGTTGATCCACACGGTGCGAAAGCCGAATTTGGTGGCGCCGGCGATGTCCCAGCGGTTGGACGACTGGAACGAGACGGCGCCCGGATAGAGCCGCCAGCCCGTCGCCACCATGTCGTAGGTCGACGGGTCGGTCTTGAAGCGCCTGACGGCGTCGACCGAAAAGATATCGTCCAGCACCTGGTCGAGGGCGGCCGACTTGACCGCCGCTTCCAGCATCTCGGGCGAGCCGTTGGACAGGATTGCGAGCTTGGCGCCGGATGCTTTCAGCGCCTTGAGCACGGCCGGCACTTCCGGATAGCAGTCGAGCCGCCAATAGGCTTCGAGCAGCTTGGCCTTCAGTCCCTTGTCGGCGGAGGGAACCTTGAGCAGGGCGAAATCGAGCGCCTGTTCGGTGAGCTGCCAGAAATCGGCATAGCCGCCCATCAGCGTGCGCACCCAGGAATATTCCAGCTGCTTGGCGCGCCAGATTTCCGAAAGCAGCGGGCCGTCGGGGCCGATCTCGCCGTCATGACGGCGCACGGCTGCGTGCACGTCGAACAACGTGCCATAGGCGTCGAAAACGTAAGCCGCGTAATGCATGGCGACAGTTTTGAGGGCAGGCGGCGCAAGGTGCAAGCATCGATTGTAGTCTTGATCGCTTTGTTGGGCGCTCTGGCCTCAACAAAAACCGCTCCATGCCGGTTGACGGCGCCGGTCAAAGCATCTTCCAATGCTTGGCACAGGCAGCTTTGAAGCGGAACCGAACAATGACACTGGCGACTGCGGCGCTATCGGCGACATGGACCTTCGTCGACGGCGACTGGTACGAAGGCAACGTCGCCATTCTGGGTCCGCGCAGCCACGCCATGTGGCTCGGCACCAGCGTCTTCGACGGCGCCCGCTGGTTCGAAGGCGTCGCCCCCGATCTCGAACTGCATGCCGCCAGAGTGAACGCCTCGGCGATCGCGCTCGGCCTCGCGCCATCGATGAACGTCGACCAGATCGTCGGCCTGACCTGGGACGGGCTGAAGAAGTTCGACGGCAAGACAGCGGTCTACATCAGGCCGATGTACTGGGCCGAGCATGGCGGCTATATGGGCGTGCCGGCCGATCCGGCCTCGACCCGTTTCTGCCTCTGCCTTTACGAATCGCCGATGATCTCGCCGACCGGCTTTTCGATCACCGTGTCGCCGTTCCGGCGGCCGACCATCGAGACCATGCCGACCAATGCCAAGGCCGGCTGCCTCTATCCCAACAATGGCCGCGCCATTCTCGAAGCCAAGGGACGCGGCTTCGACAATGCGCTGGTGCTGGACATGCTGGGCAATGTCGCCGAGACCGGAACCTCGAACATCTTCCTGGTCAAGGACAGCCACGTGTTGACGCCGGCGCCCAACGGCACCTTCCTGTCCGGCATCACCCGCTCGCGCACCATGACGCTGCTTGGCGATTACGGCTTCAACACCACGGAGAAGATGCTGTCGGTGCGCGACTTTCTTGAAGCCGACGAGATATTTTCGACCGGAAATCATTCCAAGGTCGTGCCGATCACCCGCATCGAGGACCGCGATCTGCAGCCCGGGCCGGTGGCCAAGAAAGCGCGCGACCTTTATTGGGAATGGGCGCATTCGACTTCCGCCGGTTGAGCCGCTAAAAGGCAATTGGCGCTTCATTCCGGAGTTGTTCCAGATCAATGCAGCCCTATCTTAATCCGGTATCCGCACCGGATTTTTCCATGAGGAGTATGACCGATGGCTTTTGAATTGCCCGCCTTGCCCTACGACTACGAGGCCTTGCAGCCTTACATGTCGAAGGAGACGCTGGAGTATCACCACGACAAGCACCACAAGGCTTATGTCGACAACGGCAACAAGCTGGCCGCCGAAGCGGGCCTTGGCGATCTGTCGGTCGAAGAGGTGGTCAAACAGTCGTTCGGCAAGAATGCCGGCCTCTTCAACAACGCAGCCCAGCACTACAACCACATCCATTTCTGGAAGTGGATGAAGAAGGGCGGCGGCGGCAACAAGCTTCCGGGCGCCCTGCAGAAGGCTTTCGACGCCGACCTCGGCGGCTACGACAAGTTCAAGGCCGACTTCATCGCCGCCGGCACCACGCAGTTCGGTTCGGGCTGGGCCTGGGTCTCGGTCAAGGACGGCAAGCTGGCGATCTCCAAGACGCCGAACGGCGAGAACCCGCTCGTCCATGGCGCATCGCCGATCCTCGGCGTCGATGTCTGGGAACATTCCTATTACATCGACTACCGCAACGCGCGGCCGAAATATCTCGAGGCCTTCGTCGACAGCCTCATCAACTGGGACCATGTCCTTGAAATGTACGAAGAGGCGAAAGCCTGATCGACCCAGAGAAGCCCCGGTACTCCGGGGCTTTTCTTTCTCAGCTGAAGCAGCAGGCACACAAAATTCGGCAGAATCTGGCCGGCGGACAGGGAATAATCCCGGCCCGCCCTCCGTTAACGTTAGGTCGCGACCCCTCATCATCCTGGAGCCAATTGAATGAGAAAGCTTGTTATCGCCATCTCTATGCTCAGCCTCGCCGCCTCGGCGGCTTTTGCCGACCCGATCCTCGACCGACAGGGACTGATGAAGGAACGAGGCAAGATCGTCGGCGGCCTGTCAAAAATCGCCAAGGGCGAGGCAGACTTCGATGCCGCCGCCGTGCTGACGGCGCTGCAGGCGCTGCAAGTCAATGCCGAGAAGTTCGATGTCGACACGCTGTTCCCGGCCGGCAGCGACAGCGGTGATACCACCGCCTCGCCCAAAATCTGGAAAGACATGGCGGGCTTCAAATCGACCGAAGACAAGTACCTCGCCGACGTCAAGGCCGCAGTCGCCGCCGCACCCGCCGATGTCGATGCGCTGAAGGCGCAGATCGATACGCTCGGCAGTGATTGCGGCACCTGCCACAAGACCTATCGGGTGAAGAAGAGCTGATCCCGGGCAATGCCCTTGTGGAAAAAATTTGTCGGCGCCGCCCTTGTCCTGGGCGTCGTCGGTGCCGGCGCCGGCTGGCTGTTGTCGGCGCCGGTCAAGCTCGACACTGACACCCTGGCGCAGCTCGGCCCCGGCGACGCCGCCAGGGGCAAGCGCATTTTCAATGCCGGCGGCTGCACCTCCTGTCACGCCAAGCCGGGCTCGCAAGGCGACGGCCGTTTGCAACTGGTCGGCGGCCTCGAGCTCAAGACGCCGTTCGGCACCTTCGTGCCGCCCAACATCTCACAGGATCCCAAGGACGGCATCGGCGCCTGGACGGTCGAGGACCTTGCCAACGCCATGCTGAAGGGCGTGTCGCCGTCGGGCGAGCATTTCTATCCGGCCTTTCCCTACGCGTCCTACGCCCGGATGAAGCCGGCTGATATTGCCGATCTCTATGCGTTCCTGAAGACGCTGCCGGCGGTCGCCGGCAAGGCGCCCGACAATTCCCTGACTTTCCCCTTCAACATCCGCCGCGGCCTCGGCCTGTGGAAGCGGCTCCATCTCAGCAAAGAGCCGGTGATTGCCTTTGCCGATGGCACGCCTGATCTGGTACTCGCCGGCCGCTATCTGGTCGAGGGGCCCGGCCATTGCGGCGAATGCCACACGCCGCGCGACATCACCGGCGGCACCAGGAGGAGCCAGTGGCTGGCTGGCGCGGCGGCCGCCGAAGGCAGCGGCATCGTGCCGAACATCACATCGGGCGAAGGCGGGCTCGGTGACTGGTCGGAAGCCGACATCGCCAACTATCTCGAAACCGGTTTTACCCCTGATTTCGATTCGGTCGGCGGCGCCATGGTCGACGTGCAGCGCAACATGGCCGAACTGCCGCCGGAAGATCGCGCGGCAATAGCCGCCTATCTCAAGGCGGTGCCGCCGCATCCCAACGGCTACCCGGTGCGCAGCAAGCCGGCCAAGTGATCCCGGCCACAGGTGGCGATCTACAGGTGGCGATCGCCGAGGAAGTCGAAGCCCGTCTCGAAGAAATGGCTGTAATTGCAGGTCAGTTCCTCGCCGGGTGCGATGTCGCGCAAGGCATAGGTTTCCTCGGGCGAGGAGACGTCGCAATTCGGTTCGTCGTCATGGTTCATGTAGCGGGCGTCGTCGGCTTCGAAGACGATGTAGTTCGGATCCCGGCGGTCTGGATAGGAATAACGGTCGAGATAGTTCTTCACCGGGCCGCTCTCGCCTTCATAGGTCTCGACGTCGATGATCCGGTCGAATCTGGGGTCGAGCTTCCAGACCAGCGTGCCCTTGGCAATGTGGTTCCTGGCGAAAACCCCGATGCCCTGGATCGGTGATTTCTCGAGATAGGTGTCGACGAGCAACATAGTGGCCCCTTTGCGTATGTCATGGTCTGGAAGGTGGCGCGCATTGGGTAGCGCGCAGCCATTGCAAATGCGAGTGAAAATGAGCAGCCTGGAATTCAAAAAGTGACGATCGGCGCGCCTCGACGGGCGCGCCTTTCGCATCGACATCAGCGCTGCTGCAAGGCCAGACGGACGCCTAACGCGCAGTAGATGCCGCCAACCACCTTGCCTTGCCATTTCACCACCGACGGATTGCGGCGCAGGAACGTGCCGAGCCGGCCCGCACTCACGGCAAAGACGACTGTGCTGAAAAGGCCGAGCAGAACAAAGATTATGCCCAGCGTCATCAGCTGGAGCATCACCGATCCGTTTTCAGGCCGCACGAACTGGGGCAGGAAGGCGAGGAAGAAAAGCGCCGTCTTTGGATTAAGCACTTCGGTCAGGACAGCTTGACGAAACGCCTTGCTGGCGGAGATCGCGAGTGCGCCGGCAGTAGGGTCGGCCGGTATTCTCTCGATGATTGCGCGGATGCCGAGGTAAACGAGATACGCCGCGCCGATGTATTTTACGACGCTGAACAGCGTTGCCGAAGTGGCGATGATCGCCGAAATGCCGACCATCGCCATGATGGTATGGAACACATCGCCAGCCGCGACGCCCGCGCCCGTCGCGACGCCAACCCTGGTTCCGGAACTCGTCGCTCGCGCGACCGTCAAAAGCGTGGCTGGGCCTGGAATAAACACAAAGCCAAGCACAACCGCTATGTAAGCCGTCAAGGTGGATAGATCGATCATTGCGACGCCTCCGTTGCATTCTCAGCCTTGCCCGTAACCTCGGGTTCGGGCTTGGCCGTAACCTTGAGCGCGAAGGAGTAGGTATAGGCGATCTCCTCCAGCCTTGAAAAGCGGCCGGAGGCGCCGGCATGGCCGGAATCCATGTTGATCTTGAACAGCACCGGATTGTCGCCGCTCTTGCGCTCGCGCAGCCGCGCCACCCATTTGGCCGGCTCCCAATAGGTGACGCGCGGATCGGTGAGGCCGGCCAGCGCCAGTATCGGCGGGTAGTCGTGATCGGCGACATTGTCATAGGGTGAGTAGGCGGCGATCGTTTGGTAATCTTCCGCCGACGCGATCGGGTTGCCCCATTCCGGCCACTCCGGCGGCGTCAGCGGCAAGCTTGCGTCGAGCATCGTGGTCAGCACGTCGACAAAGGGGACCTCGGCAACGATGGCGCCGAAATTTTGCGGCGCCATGTTGGCGATCGCACCCATCAGCATGCCGCCGGCCGAGCCGCCTTGCGCGACGATGCGGTCGTGTTGGGTGTAACGCTCGGCGACGAGATGCTGCGCGACGGCGATGAAATCGGTGAACGTGTTCATCTTGTGCGCCCGCTTGCCGTCGTCATACCAGCCATAGCCCTTGTCCTTGCCGCCGCGGACATGGGCGATGGCAAAGACAAAGCCACGGTCGACCAGCGAGAACCAGTTGGTGTTGAACGCCGCCGGGATGGCAATGCCGTAAGAGCCGTAGCCGTAAAGCAGGCACGGCGCGGAGCCATCGAGCGGCGTGTCGCGGTGATGCAGGAGCGAGACCGGCACCAGTTCGCCATCGGCGGCCGGCGCCATCAGCCGGCGCGTGACATAATGATCCGGATTGTGACCGGACGGCACTTCCTGGGTCTTCAGCAGCACACGCTCGCGGCTGCGCATATTGTAGTCGAAGACCTGCGCCGGGGTCGTCATCGACGAATAGGTGAAGCGCATGATCTCGGTGTCGTATTCATAGGACCCCGACAGGCCGAGCGAGAACGCCTCTTCGTCGAACGAGATCAGATGCTCCTCGCCGCTGCGGCGATCGCGCACGACGATGCGCGGCAGCCCTTCCTTGCGTTCGAGCCTGACCATATGATCCCTGAAGCCGACCACCGACAGGATCAGCCGGCCTGGCTCGTGCGCCACCAGCTCTTCCCAGTTGGCGCGAACCGGGTCATCAGCCGGCGCCGTCATGATCTTGAAGTCCTTGGCGCCGTCGGCATTGGTGAGGATGAAGAAGATGTCGCCGCCTTCTTCCAGATCATATTGCAGGCCGGTCTCGCGCTTTGCCACCAGCTTTGGCTCGGCGAAAGGCTCATCGGCGCGCATCAGGTGATATTCCGAGGTTTCGTGATCGTTGATCCCGATCATGATCCATTCGTTGGAGCGCGTGCCGCCGACATCCATGAAGAAGCCGGGATCGGTTTCCTCATAGATCAGCCGGTCATTAAGGGGGCTGCCGCCGAGCGCGTGGAACAGCACCTTGGACGGACGATGATTGTCGTCGAGCCTTGTGTAGAAGAAACCGTCATCGGCGGCATTCCAGACGCCGCCACCACTGGTGGCCTCGATCTGGTCGCTCAGTTCCTTGCCGCTGGTGAGATCGCGCACGCGAAGTGTGAAGAATTCAGAGCCCTTGTCGTCGAACGCCCACAACAGCTTGCGGTGATCGGCCGAATGGTCGACGCCGCCGAGGCGGAAATAGGGCTTGCCCTCGGCTTCCGCGTCGCCATCGAGCAGGATCTGCTCATCGCCGCCATCGCGCGGCATGCGGAAATAGCGGGGCTGTTCGCCGCCAAGCTTGAAGGATGAGCCGTAAGCATAGGGGCCATCCTTCATCGGCACCGTCGAATCATCTTCCTTGATGCGCCCCTTCATCTCGCCGAACAGCTGCTTCCGAAGCTCTAGCGTATCGGCCATAAGCACTGCTTGATGGGCGTTTTCGGCTTCGAGATGGGCGCGGATGCGGCCCTCAAGCAGGGAAGGGTCCCTGAACATCGCCTGCCAGTTCTCGGCCCTCAGCCAGGCATAGTCATCTGTGCGGGTAATGCCGTGATGCGTGTCGAAGACGGGGTGTTTCTCGGGGCTCGGCGGGCTCGCGGTCGGAAAAGCTGAGGTTTTGGTCATTGCGTCTCACTGAAGAAATTACTTGAATGGCAAATGAACACGCCGATCAGCGCGGGTTCAAGGGCCGGGATGTATTGGTTGCGGCGGGCTCGGGAGATGAGCCAAAAGGAGAGGATGATGAATTTCCATATCAACATCGCTGCGGCTCTCGCCGTCGTCGCTTCGACCGTTCTGGCTTTCACCGGCCAGTCTCATGCAACCGCGTTCGCCGCTTGGCAAGTGGCTGGCGTGCCGTTCGGCGACACGCTCAACGTTCGCAAATATCCGTCCGGCACCTCGCAGAAGCAGGCCGCCTATCCCAACGGGACGATCCTGCAGATGACCGGCAAGTGCACCAGCGGCTTGAATCTTCTGGAGATCGCCGGCCAGCCGCACTGGAAACAGAAACAGGCAATTCGCTATCAATGGTGTCAAGTTTGGCACGACCCGGCGCAAAATGGTGCTTTTGTTAGTGGCTGGGTCTATGGAAAATACCTCACGCCGTATTGAATCCGGTCAGACCGAAGATCTTCTTCGGCGGGTTTCGCCAACGCTTTGCAACTTGCGGTTTGGTACGAATCCGACAATCAGCTGCCCAAACCTTGAAGCATAGACCAAGCATCGCTGCCCATTTTATGAGTCCCTGATGATTTAGCGATGGCGTGACCTTACGTCATGCTAGTCCTGGTCCGACCAGAAAATATCGCGAAGTTACAGAGTGCACGAAAGATTGAAGCTGAAGAGCGACTATTCGATGAATATCGTTGAATATAGCGCAAGATGCGAATTGACTTACTTTGTCTGTGGGCTCATTAAGATGCCCGGACGCGAATCCATGAAGCTCTTCCCGCGTGAAATTCGCGCCATGCCCGATCTTCCAAAAAGGGCGCAAACAGAAACATCCTTCGTTGGGGCCTAAACCATGGATATCGTCGAAACACCTTCCAGAAATAGCGATGCGCTGATCGAGCTGACCGCCGATGTGGTGGCAGCCTATGTCAGCAACAATCCCGTGCCGGTCGGCGAATTGCCGAACCTTATCGCTGATGTCCATGCCGCTCTCGGGCGCGTGGGCGGAGCAAGCGAACAGCCTCCGGCCGACAAGCAGAAGCCTGCGGTAAACCCGAAGCGCTCTGTTCATGACGATTACATCGTCTGCCTTGAAGATGGCAAGAAGTTCAAGTCGCTGAAGCGCCACCTGATGACCCATTACGGTCTGACGCCCGATGAATACCGCGAGAAGTGGAATCTCGACGCCAGCTATCCGATGGTTGCCCCCAACTATGCCGCTGCCCGTTCGCAGCTGGCCAAGAAGATGGGCCTCGGCCGCAAGCGCAAGGGACGGTAACACCGGCTCCAATGGACAAGATCAACGGCGCCCCTTACGGCGCCGTTTTTGTTTCTAGAACAATTCCAGGAAAACTGCCGAGCGCTTTCTCTTGGGAATTGCGTCGAAAGAAGAGAAGATAGAGCAATCAAGCAGTCTGCTTGAGAGCCATCTCGGCGTCGCGCTTGACGCGCTTGACCATCGAGCGCAGGCCATTGGCCCGCTGCGGCGACAGATGTTCGTCGAGGCCAAGCGACCTCAGCGTCGCCTCTGCGTCCGTTTCAAGGATCTGGCTGGCAGTCCGTCCCGAAAACAGCGCCAGCATGATGGCGACCAGACCGCGCACGATATGAGCGTCTGAATCGCCTGTGAAGGTGATGACCGGATCGGCGCCCGGCGCTCGGCTCGTGGTCAGCCAGACCTGGCTGACGCAGCCCGGCACCTTGTTGGCGGCGTTGCGTTCGGCGTCGGGAAATGGCGGCAGCGCTTCGCCGAGCTCGATGACATAGCGATAGCGGTCTTCCCACTCGTCGAGCAGGGAGAAGTCGTCGCGGATCGTCTGGATCGTCGTGGCCATTGCTCGGGATATAGTCATCCGCGGCTGCGGCGTCACGGAAAAATAAGAAAAGCACCGCAGGCATCGAGAGGTCCGACCGGCCTGCGGTGTCGCTGTAGATACAGCTGAAACGGTGTTTAGTTCTTCGCCACCAGCTTGGCAGGTATGTTGACTGTCGCCGGCAGCACGATGTCCTTGGCGACGCTGCCGGTGGCCAGCGATGTATCGGGCGAGGTCTCGGCGCTCTCGTCGTCCAGCATGGCGGCGGCGATCTTGGCGGTTTCCTTGGCCCGGGCGCTGATCGTATGCATCGCCGACTTGCCGGTTTCGCAGACGTCCGGCTTACGCTCGCAAATGCCGGCGATGTCGCCGACCGCTTCGCGCGCCGCAAAAAGCGCCTGGAACGGCCCGACGCTCTCGCGGCCATCCTCGTCGGGGCCGACGGTCAGCGGCAGCGCCAGCAACACCAGCGAAAACCAGAACGCCATTCTTATCAAAAAGCCCATCGATCTGCCCTCTCGTCCAATGACCGGATCATGCGTCCATGCGCAATGACCTCTTTATATCAGCGACAATGGCACATGAGGCGCAAAGGACGGCTTTCCTGCTCAGTGAAAATTTTCCTCAAATTTTAGGCAAATTCGAAGCGAGGCGTTTTGCAGTGCATTAGCCTCAAATGCCGACAATTTTCTTAACCTTGCAGTAACCATCTAAGCGATTGTTGCGCATGGATATCTTCAGAAGAGCAGGCATGCCGGCTCAGGGTTTCGCAGCCACGGGCACGCCCTTTGCACATAACGCTCCGTTTACTATGGCTACAAATGGCGGTGCATTCCGGTGCCGGCGCTCCAATTTTTGCCGCAGCGCGCTCGTTGTTCCGGTCAGCCTTATTCATTCCTTAAACGCTGGATGCGAGTTTCAAACAAGCAAAAGCGACCTGCAAAGCAGGGGCAGTCACGACCGGGTGCGAGTGCGTTGAGTTTGACAACTGCCAGATATATTGAACTGCCTGGCGCGCTGGCGGCCGGTTGCGAACGCATGGTCCATCCGGCCATCATCGGCCAGGGCGATCGCCTGCGCCAGCGCCGGTTCATCGGCATCATGCTTGCCGCTCCGTTCTTCGCCGCCGGTGCGGCGGTGACACTGGTCACCTCGGGCATGGGCGCCGCCGTCACCGTCGCAACCATTTTCGCCGCCTTCGGTCTTTGCTGGTTCGCCGCCTTGCTGGTGGCGGCGTCGGGCAAGATGACGCTGGCAGCCCAGGTTGCCCTTGCCGCCGGCGGTCTTGCCCTTGCCGGCGCCGTCGCGGCAGCAGGCGGCCTGGCGTCGCCGGTTGCGCTGCTGGCCCTGGCACTGCCATTCGAGGCCTGGTGGATCGGCGGTTCAAAGCGCGCGGCACTTTGGGGCGGCCTCTCAACCTTGGCCGCAATGCTGCTGCAGCCCTTTGTCGGCTCTGTCGTCCCGCTCGGAGGGGCGCAAGTCGCGGCGTGGCACTGGCTGCTGCCGCTCGCCTGGGGCCTGACGCTGGTTCCCCGGCTCGCGGCCCTCGGCGATGCCGCACGCGCGCAGCCCGCGCTCCTTCCAAACGACCGCCTTGAAGACATGATCGACGCCGTTGTCCTGCATGTCGCCCGGCATGGCGAGGTCCTGGATGCCTCGGCCAAGGCGCGCACCATCCTGAAGCTGCCGCCGGAACTGCTTTTCGGCGCCGGGCTGTTCGACCGCATCCACCTGTCCGATCGCGTCGCTTATCTCAGCGCGCTTGCCGACATGCGCGATGGCGCCCTGGCGCGCCGGCTCGATCTTCGGGTAAGGCTGCCGCAGGACGGCAGCGCCTCGACGGCCGACAATTACCGGCCATTTCAGCTCGAACTGATGCGCGCCGAAGAGCAGCAGGAGACCTTCACTCTGCTGCTGCGCGAGAACGACGAAACTGCCGAATTGCGCGACGAGCTTGCTGCCGCCAATGAGGCCGCAGCGTCGGCCGAGGTGGCAAAGGGCCGCTTCCTGGCGGTCGTCAGCCATGAGCTTCGGACGCCGCTCAACGCCATCATCGGTTTTTCCGACATGCTGCTGCATGAGATGTTCGGCGGCTTCAAGGACCCGCGCCAGAAGGAGTATGTCAGCCTGGTGAAGGAGTCGGGCCAGCATCTGCTTGCCGTCGTCACCTCCATCCTTGATGTCTCGAGGATCGAGGCCGGCGCCTACGCGACCGAGCCCGAACCGTTCCGATTCATCGAAGCGGTCGAGATGTGCCAGTCGATGATGCAGCTGCAGGCCAATGCCAAGAACATCGGTCTCCAGGCGCAGATTGCGCCGGACGCCGGCGAGATCAATGCCGACCGTCGTGCCGTGCAGCAGATCCTGATCAACCTCGTCTCCAATGCGGTCAAGTTCACGCCCGATGGCGGCAATGTCGTCGTCGGCGGCAAGCGGATCGGCTCGCGGCTGCATTTCTGGGTCAGGGACACCGGCATCGGCATCGCCGAGGAAGATTTTGTCAATCTCGGCAAGCCGTTCATGCAGATCCAGAACGACTATACGCGCCGCTTCGAGGGCACCGGGCTCGGCCTGTCGCTGGTCAAGGGCCTGGTGGCGCTGCACGACGGCACGATGTCCATCGAAAGCATGCCGGGCGAGGGGACGACGGTCACGATCAGCCTGCCGGTGAACGGGCCGAAGAGGAGCGCGACCGACAGGAACGGCGTGCTGCCGATGCCCGCGACCAGGACGAAAGGCGACGCGAAAGGGGACAGGAATGGCTCGCTCCGCAAAACAGCCTAAGGCGGTCAAGCGCCGCAGCGGCGCGTTCGAGGCCGGCGCGATTGCGCTCGGCGGCGCGATCTCGCGCAATCCGGTCCTGGTCGGCGGGTCGACCGCCTTCCTGGTGACGCTTTTCTACGTTTCCGCCAACGCGCTGTGGTACCAGCCGTTTCCGCATGCCGGCGCCTTCTTCGCCACCCGCAGCATCGAGGGTTTTCCGCACCCCGGCGCGGACGAACCCGAGACCACCATCAACATCCTGCGGCCCGGCCCGGCACCGGTCAAAAGCGACCCGACCGTCGAGCAGGTCCAGGGCATCCTGAAGGATCTCGATTTCTACACGGGAACGGTCGACGGCATTTCCGGGCCGAATACCCAAAAGGCGATCCAAGCCTACCAGCAGAAGGTTGGCCTGCCGGCGTCCGGCGAGATCGATGCTGTGCTGCTCGACCAGCTCGGCGCCAAGCAGACCACGGCTGGCATCCCGCATCCTGTGCCGAGGCCCGTGGATATGGCCGCTGCTCCCGTCGCCGCGCCCGAGGCCGCGCCTGCGCCCATCCCGGTTTCCGCGTCGGTATCCGCCCAGGCGCCCGATGCCCGCATCGTCAAGATCCAGGCCGGCCTGAAGGCATTCGGCAATGACGACATGCAGCTCGACGGCGTCGTCGGCGCCCGCACCAAGGCGGCGATCAAGGAATTCCAGTCGCTGTTCGGCCTGCCGGAAACGGGCGAGCCCGACGAGGTCGTCTACGTCAAGATGCGCGAGATCGGCCTGACCAATTGAGTGGTCAGACGACCGCTCGCGGATAGACGAAAATCCGGCTAAGACGCCGCGCATGTCCTCCGGAGCCTCGTCATGCGCGTAACCACCGAGTTTTGGGTGTCGGCCCTGCTGCGCCGTGTCTTCGGCGCCGGCGGCTTTGCGGCCGTCGTCAAGCGTGGCGCGACCGAGGCCGGCGCTGTCTTCGTGCTCTCCCGCGGCAGGCTGGGCGACGTCTCCCTGTTCGGCCCGGCGCCGCAGACGAGCTACGATTCGGACAAACCGGATGATCGCTTTTTCACGCTGCTCGGCGCCGGCGACGATGCCGCCGCGCTTGACGCCAGGCTTGAGCGGGAGAAAAAATTCGATCCCGACATCTGGGTGGTCGAGATCGAGGCCGGAACGGTTTCCGTCGAGGAGCTTCTCTCCGTCAAGACGCCTTGAGGCTGGCCCCTAAGCTGGCTTTGTCGACGTCCGGCGCTTGGTCGCCATTCGCGGCGACAGGGGTGTTGCCGCGCACCGCTCGCGACAATGTTTCGGCCTTCCAGCCGCGCACCTTGTCGAGCGCCGCCTCGTGATGCAGCAGCCGGTAGCGGTCGAGGAAGATGCGGATCGCCTGCGGGTGCGGAAACTCCCGGGGGTACACCGCGACCACGATCAGGAATGCCCTGTCCTCAGTGAGGTCGAGCGCCCGCAGCGCGGCGAGCAGCGAGACATAGCTCGAATGCTTGGTCAGCGACCGCGCCGTCGAGAAGTCGATATCGAGCGCGTCGGCAAGCGCGGTCTGGAAGAAGGCGGCGTTGCCGGTCAGCGCCGTCTCGCGCAGCTTGCTGTAAGTTGCTGAGCCGGCGAAGGGATTGACCGATGTCGCCTCGCCCTCGGCGAGCATCATCGAGCGCAGGCGGCGCCTGGCGGTTTCGGCGGCGCTGCCGGGCAGATTTGGTGCGCTGGGAGCGGCGGCAGCGGCTTCGGCGTCGGCGCCCGCCACGTCGGCGATCGGCTCGGGCTGCCGCACGCGCACCAGGGTCGGCTTTTCCAGCGCCTTGATCAACTGCGCGATGGCCGGGTTCAAATCCTTGCGGCGGGCAATGGCGCGCGCATGCGGCAGGCCGTGGCGGCCGATCAACGCGATCAGGTCGATGTCGCCCAGCGCCCGCGAACGGACCAGCAAGGGCGCGCAGACATCGACCGGCTCCTCGCAAAGCCGCCGCACCAGGGCGGCCGGCGCATATTCGCATTCGGACAGGGCGGCGGCGACATAGCGGCGCGATTCGACCGGCACGCTGTCGAACAGCGGCAGCGTCAGATCCTCGAGCTGGGCGATCTCGCGGCGCGATGGGCGAGTCAGCGAGCAGAACGCCGACACGGCGGCGCGAAACAGCCTTTCGGCTTTTCCCGATTCCGTCCGTATGGCGATTTGCCTGAAATCCGAAGCTGACACGGAAGATACGCCCGATACTCGACACAACCCGGACCATGCTCAACCGCAACTGTGTCGGTTTCGCGCAAGGCCTGGAACAAAGATCAAATTAGCCGCGATCCGTTAGCGCTCCGTTAACCCTCTGCCGGCCTTAATCACATTTGGAGGCGTTGCGTTGTGCTCCGGGGCAACCGAGAGGAATACGCGAACCATGGGCATGGTACTGTCTTTCGTGCCGCGATCGGCACCAGTCAATCGAGCAGTTCAGGACACCGGTACGCCGGCGGCGGTGATCATTTTCCCCGGCGTCCGCTACGAGCATCCGCCATTGGCGGGCCAGGCGCGACCGGCGGACCAGCCGGGCACACCACGGACGCCTGTTCCGCACCACTGAATTTGCTGGTCGTCGGGCTGAGGTCAGTAGTCCTGCAGTTCGCAGGAGCTCTGGTCCAGGAACTGCGACACAACCGGCTTCCAGCTGTCGTCAGGCACGAAGGCGCGGATGACGAAGATGCCTTCCTCGATCGGCGCCTCGACGAAGATCGCCCCTTGCAGGTCTTCGGGAAGCTCCCTGCGCACGTCGATCATCTGTGCCGGCGTCAGCACCACGGTGTCCAGCTTGTTGCCGGTCGCCGTGCGGTCGTTGAATGAATAGAAATTGTGGCCGTTGCGGTCATAGACCGACACCGACCAGAACGGCACGCTGCCCGGCGCCTTGATCCGCACCATGCCTTCGGCAAGGTCGAAGCGGCAGGCGGCGGCGTAAAACAGCGGATCTACCGACTTCACCACCGGCCCGCCGCCCGCCTCGGCGTCCAGCCTGGTCATCTTGTAGAGGTCGGACGCCATCGCCAGCCGTGACCAGGCGTCGCGCTCGGTAAATTCCGGCACCAGCAAAAGCACCACGATGTGGACGATGCCGGCGCCGACCAGGCCGAGCAGGATGGCGTGCAGCAACCTACGCATTGCAGCCAGCCTTGACGATCCGGGGCAGCGACACGTCGGAAAGGCCGGTGCTTGAGGCAATCGGCGTGTCGTAGAAGGTGAGCACGAAATACATCCGGCCAAAACCTTCGATCAGAAGCCAATTGCCGGGGGCCGGACGGTTGCCGACGGCAATGATCACCGAATTGTCGGGCTGACGCAGCACCTGGTAGGATTGCAGCGCCGCCAACCTTGGCTTGCCGGTGTCGACCACGCCGAGCGATTGATCCGCGGCATAGAGCGTCCAGAACCGGGCGGTGGGGAAACTGCCCTCGATCCTGTAGTCGCATTGCCGCTGAAGCTCATCGCCGGCCGCATCGCGCTCGGCGATGAAGGACAAGCCCTCGGCCTTGCCGAGCGCCAGCACGCCTTCACGCGCCACGCGCGCCTTGGAATAGGGGTCGGCATCTTGCGTGCCGATCTCGGGAAAGGCGGTCCATTCGCCGATGCTGATCGCGCCGACGCCGCTCTGCGCCTGCAGCGCATACCAGACGCTGCCGCCGCCGAGGCCGATGGCTATGGCAAGCGAAAGCAGCGTGAAAAAGGCGGTCTTGAGCATGAAGAACCGGGACGAGTGAATTATCGTTCGGGGATATAGCGGGGCAGGCCGCAGAGCAAGCAGCGCTGTGGAATCAAAGCGCCGACAGGGTCTCCGGTGTCTGCGGCGAGCCGAGCACGGGCGCGGCCTGGAACACCTTGGTCATCTCGCGCAGCGTCTGTGTCGTGCGGCTGGACAGCACCGCCGGGCGCTCGGCCGCGGCATCCGCTGCTGCCTGATCGGCATTTTTCTTCTCCGCTTCCTCGGCCTTGGCCGCGATCTCTTCGTCGACGAAGGGTTTGTCTAGGCCGGGGATCGGCTTCAGGTCGATATTCTGGTGCGCATAGACCATCAGCCGCTGCCACACCATCGCCGGCAGCGTGCCGCCGGTCATGTTGCGGGTCGGGGTGAAGTCGTCATTGCCGAGCCAGACGGCAGCCGTGTAATTGCCGGTGAAGCCGACGAACCAGGCGTCGCGGTAGGATTGCGTCGTCCCCGTCTTGCCAGCGACGACGATGTTGGGCAGCTGCGCGCGCCGCGCGGTGCCGATCGCCGGCACCGCAGCCAGCATGGTGTTCATGTATTTCAAAGCCTGTTCCGACAGAACCCGATGCGGCGCCGGCGCATCCTTGGCAAAGTCGTAGACGACATCGCCGGTGCGGGTGACGAGCTGGGTGATGCCGTGCCGCGAGCCGGCGAAGCCGTTCTGCGCGAACACGCTGTAGCCCGTCGCCTGGTCCATGACCGTCATGCCCGATGTGCCGAGCACCATGGTCTTGTGCGACTCCAGCGGCGATTCCACACCGAATGATTCGGCCATCGCCTTGATCGGGCCGATGCCGAGATAGTCCTTGGCCAGCCGTACCGGCACGGTGTTGATCGATTTGGCGATCGCCGTGATCAGCGTCACATTGCCGGCCGAGCCGCCATTGTAATTGTGCGGTGACCAGCCGCCCCAGCTGATCGGCCCGCCTGAGACGACGGAGTCCGGGGTGAACCCGTGCTCCATGGCGGTGGCGTAGACGTAAGGTTTGAACGAGGAGCCGGTCTGGCGCAGCGCCTTGGTGGCGCGGTTGAACTGGCTTGCGCCATAGTCGCGGCCGCCGACAATGGCGCGCACCGCGCCATTGGTCTCGATCACTACAACGGCGCCCTCGGTGACGTTGTATTCCTTGCCGAACTGGCGGAGATGGAATTCGACGGATTCCTCCGCCGCTTTCTGGATGTTGGCGTCGAAAGTGGTGTGTGCGACCAGCGAATGCTGGCCGGGCTTGGCGATCTTCTTGACCTCATCGAAGGCCCAGTCGAGGTAATAGTCCGGGCTCTTCTGCTCGCCGCGGTCGACGATCTCGGCTGGATGCAGCCTTGCCTGCAGCACCTGGCCTTCGGTCATGAAACCGGAATCGACGAGGTTCGACAGCACCACATTGGCGCGAGCACGGGCGGCGGGCAGGTTGATGTGCGGGGCGTATTTGGTCGGCGCCTTGAACAGGCCGGCCAGCATCGCCGCCTCGGCGAGGTTCAGATCCTTGACGCTCTTGCCGAAATAGAAATCCGCCGCCGCCTCGATGCCGAACGTGCCGCCGCCCATATAGGCGCGGTCGAGATAGAGCTGCAGGATCTCCTTCTTCGACAGATTGGCCTCCAGCCACAGCGACAGGAAGGCTTCCTTGATCTTGCGCTGGAAGGTACGCTCATTCGACAGGAACAGGTTCTTGGCCAGCTGCTGGGTGATGCTGGAGCCGCCCTGGACGACGGAATTAGCCCGCACATTCTCGAAGATGGCGCGCGACAGGCCGAGCACGTCGATGCCGTAGTGCTCGAAGAAGCGTCGGTCCTCGNGGTCCTCGGTCGCCAGCACCGCTTTGATGACATGGTCCGGCATCTCGTCGACAGGCACGGAATCCCGCTGGATGATGCCGCGCTGGCCAATCTCATTGCCGTAGCGGTCAAGGAAGGTGACGGCGAAATCGCCCTGACTGCGCCAGTCGCCGGTGGTGATCTGGAAGGCCGGCATCGCGAGTGCGAGCAGCACGACGACGCCGCCGGCGCCCATCGTAAAACCTTCGCTCAGCACCTCGATGATGCCGCGTCGCCAGCCGGTGACTCGGAAGCGCCGCGAAAAAATGGTCGCCGATTCCCAGAACTGGCCGGCCTTGAAGCCGATTTCGTAGAGCGAGGAATCGATCCAGGCGTCCACCGCCAGCAGTGCGGCGGCGATCGGACCTCTTCGTCTTGGACGTCGTTCTAAAGGACTGGCCATTCCCGAAACTCACCCAACCCACCTGAGAACCGCAAGCGGGCAATTTCAGGGCGGGCATACCCGGCGAAGACTATTCTTCCATTTCAGCCCGGCTCACAAGGGCAGCCAGGCCACACCGCACGGTTTGTTGAGCGCCGCCCGGATCGTGACGCTGGAGGTCGACGCCGTCGATGCCGACGCCAGTGGCTTCGAGCAGTCTGGCACAAGGGCCGGCGCGTCGGCTTCGTCGCCTCGCCGGCTATGGCTACACAATAGGCAAAAGCGTCGCGCTGACGTTGCTGGGCGACGAATTCGCCGGGGAGGGGACCGCGCTTTGGGTGCACATTGTCGGCGTCGAGCGGCCGGCGCGAATTATTCCGGCCTCGCCATACGACCCCGAGGGCAGGCGATGCGGCAATGAGGAGTTTTGGCCATGGTCGATGACATCATAAGGGAGACCAGGCGCGAGCGCCGGCGCGGGCACACCGGTGAGGCCGGCAGCGGGCCAAGCCGCCACCCGAACTATCGCTCGCTCAAGAACCCGTTCCTGCCGCAGCCGGTGTTTTCGGACGACCAGGTCGCGGCCATCCACGACACGGCGTTGCGCGTGCTGGAAGAGCTCGGCATCAAGGTGCTGCTGCCGGAGGCACGGGCGATCTACGCCAAAGCCGGTGCGCTGGTCGACGAGGACAGCCAGATGGTGCGCATCGGCCGCGATATTGTCACTGCGGCACTGGCCTCGGCGCCGAAATCCATCCGGGCGCTGGCGGGCAACCGTAGCCGCGATCTCATGCTGGAGCTCGGCTCGATGACGTTCCTGGCCGGAGCCGGGGCGCCCAACGTCACCGATCTCGAACGCGGACGGCGTCCGGGCACGCTCGCCGCTTTCGAAGAACTGACCAAGCTTGTTCAGAATTTCGACGTGCTGCATATGCTCGGCCCCTGGATCGAGCCGCAGGATGTCGACAACCATTTGCGCCACTATGCCGTCAACCGTGCGCAGCTGACCCTGTCGGACAAGTTCCCCTTCGTCTTCGCCCGCGGCACGCCGCAGGTCGAGGATGGGTTCGAGATGATCAGGCTGGCGCGCGGGCTCTCGCAGGACGAGTTCCTGGCCGGCGTCCATTGCTACACCGTGATCAACACCAATTCGCCGCGCCAGCTCGATATCCCGATGGCGCAAGGCATCATCGACTTCGCCAGGGCCGGCCAGGTGTCCATCATCACGCCCTTCTGCCTGGCCGGCGCCATGGCGCCGATCACCGTCGCCGGCGCATTGACGCTGCAGCATGCCGAGGCGCTGGCCGGCCTCGCGCTGGCGCAGATGGTGCGGCCGGGCGCACCGGTGGTTTACGGATCCTTCTCCTCCAATGTGGACATGAAGTCCGGCGCACCGGCCTTCGGCACGCCCGAGCACGTCAAGGCGACGCTGGGCGCCGGTCAGCTGGCCCGCTTCACCGGCCTGCCTTGGCGGTCCGGCGGCGGCAGTGCGGCCAACATTTCCGATGTGCAGGCGGCGCACGAGACGCAGTTCGCGCTGTGGGGCTCGGTGCTTGCCGGCGCCACCGTCTGCATCCATGCCGCGGGCTGGCTGGAGGGTGGCCTCAGCGTCTCCTACGAGAAGCTGATCACCGATATCGAGGCATTGCAGACGGTTGCCGAACCCCCGGCGACAAGGATTCGATCGGCTTCGAGGCGATCGCCGAAGTCCAGCCGGGCGGGCATTTCTTCTCCGCCGGCCACACCATGACGCGCTACCGCACCGCCTTCTACGAGCCGCTGGTCGCCGACTGGTCGAATTTCGGCAGCTGGACGCAGTCCGGTTCGAGGTCGGCCACCGAGCGCGCCACCGGCATCTGGAAGCGGACGCTGGCCGACTTCCAGCCGCCGGCGTCGGCCGTTGCCACATCCGATGTGCTCGACGAGTTCATTGCCCGCCGCACCGAAGAGGGCGGAGCGTTGCCGATGTCGTGAGGTTGGCAGCCGTCACATCGGCCGCTTGTCGCCGGTCTTCGACGGCTCGCGGCGAATCGGCCCGGCATCGGCCTGCCTGTGCTTGTCGGCGGCAATCCGGCGGATGCGATCGAAGCGGCTCTCCTCCGCCGGCTTGGTCGCGGATACAGCGTTTGGCTTCGGGGCAAATGTGATCATCTGTCGATCTCCCTGTCGTTGCTGACTGGTCTTGACTGACTGACGGAAATTCCTGGCTCGCCGGGGAAATGTCCCCGGCAGCCTGTTCTGATTTATGCCCGCCCAGATTCCCAGGCGGGCAATTTTCGAGCGATGGTCAGTAGCCGCCCATGCCGCCACCGCCGCCCGCAGGCGCCGCATCCTTGGCCGGAACGTCGGTGATCATCGCTTCGGCGGTGATCAGAAGCGCTGCAATCGAGCCGGCATCCTGCAAAGCGGTGCGCACCACTTTCGCCGGGTCGACGATGCCGGCCTTGATCATGTCGACATAGACCTCGTTCTGGGCATCAAAGCCCTGATTCTGGTCCTTGCTGTCGGACAGCCTGCCGACGACGATCGAGCCTTCGACGCCGGAATTCTCGGCGATCTGGCGGATCGGCGCTTCCAGCGCCCTGAGCACGATCGAAATGCCGGCGGTCACATCGTCATTGGCGCCGGTCAGGCCGGCCAGAGCCGATCTTGCGCGCAGAAGCGCCACGCCACCGCCGGGCACGATGCCTTCTTCCACCGCCGCGCGCGTCGCATTCAGCGCGTCGTCGATGCGGTCCTTCTTTTCCTTCACTTCAGACTCGGTGACGCCGCCGACGCGGATCACGGCGACGCCGCCGGCGAGCTTGGCCAGCCGCTCCTGCAGCTTCTCCTTGTCATAGTCGGACGTGGTTTCCTCGATCTGGCCCTTGATCTGCGCGATGCGCGCCTGGATGGTCGCCTTGGTGCCGGCGCCGTCGATGATCGTGGTGGTGTCCTTCTCGATCAGTACGCGCTTGGCGCGGCCAAGCATCTCGATGGTGACGTTTTCGAGCTTGATGCCGAGATCCTCGGAAATCATCTGGCCCGATGTCAGCACGGCGATGTCTTCCAGCATCGCCTTGCGGCGATCGCCGAAGCCCGGCGCCTTGACGGCCGCGACCTTGAGGCCGCCGCGCAGCTTGTTGACGACCAGCGTCGCCAGTGCTTCGCCTTCGACGTCTTCCGAGATGATCAGCAGCGGCCTGCCGCTCTGCACCACCGCCTCGAGGATCGGCAGCATCGCCTGCAGATTGCCGAGCTTCTTCTCGTGGATGAGCACGTAAGGCTCTTCCAGTTCGACGCGCATCTTGTCGGCATTGGTGACGAAATAGGGGCTGAGATAGCCGCGGTCGAACTGCATGCCTTCGACGACGTCGAGTTCGGTGTCGGCGGTCTTGGCCTCCTCGACGGTGATGACGCCGTCATTGCCGACCTTGTCCATCGCCTTGGCGATCATGGCGCCGACGCTGGCATCGCCATTGGCGGCGATGGTGCCGACCTGCGCGATCTCGGCCGACGACTTGACCTTCTTGGCCTTCGCCTTGATGTCCTTGACCACGGCGGCGACAGCCTGGTCGATGCCACGCTTGAGGTCCATCGGGTTCATGCCGGCGGCAACCAGCTTGGCGCCTTCGCGCAGGATCGATGCGGCCAGCACCGTGGCGGTGGTGGTGCCGTCACCGGCGAGGTCGTTGGTCTTCGAAGCCACTTCGCGCACCATCTGCGCGCCCATGTTCTCGAACTTGTCGGCAAGCTCGATTTCCTTGGCCACCGTCACACCGTCCTTGGTGATGCGCGGCGCGCCATAGGCCTTGTCGATGATGACGTTGCGGCCCTTGGGGCCGAGCGTGACCTTCACCGCATTGGTGAGGATCTCGACGCCGCGCAGCATGCGGTCGCGCGCGTCGGTGGCGAATTTGATTTCCTTGGCAGACATTTTTTTCAATCCCGTTGGTGTGGTGAAGCAAGCGGCTCGCCGGAGCCTGGCAAAGCCAGGCCGGTCAGGCGGCCTTCTTGGCTTTGACGCTCTTCTCGGTGACGACCGTCCCGATCTTGCCGATAGCGGCCGTCTCGCTCTTGTCGATGACGCCCATAATGTCGGCTTCCTTCATGATCAGCAGGTCCTCGCCGTCGATCTTGACCTCGGTGCCCGACCATTTGCCGAACAGGATGAAGTCGCCGGCCTTGACGTCGAGCGGAACAAGCGCGCCGTTTTCGTCGCGTGCGCCCGGCCCAACGGCGATGACTTCGCCTTCCTGCGGCTTTTCCTTGGCATTGTCGGGAATGATGATGCCGCCCTTGGATTTGACATCGCCTTCGGCGCGCCGGATGACGACGCGGTCGTGGAGTGGCCGAAACTTCATGAGAACTTCTTTCTGGGGCCGGCATAGGCGACCGCGCCGTTCTTATAGGCGTATTGGCACTCGATAGATAGGAGTGCCAAAAATTATTCGTGGCCAAAATTAAATATTAAAAAGTATTATGATGTCTGCCGGATTCGAAACGTCGCGAGGCGCCTAGATATTTCGAAAAATTGAATTTCGAGGCCAAAGCGACTATTTATATCGTAAGTTCGATTTCACCATTTCAGGCACGAGGAGATTTAGGCGATGGCCGAAGGCAATCAGAGCATCATGGAAAAAGCTGAAGCCCGCTTCATGGACAAGCAGAAGAAGACGGCCGAGCGCAACAAGGCAACCTCCGACTACATGTCCGAAGCGAGGGCCAGGGAGATCAAGACGGCAAGGCTCAGGGAATTGCGCCTGGCCAAGGAAGAGGCCGACCGCGTCGCGGAAGCCTTGAACCCGACACCGAAGAAGAAGCGGGCGACAGTCAAGAAAGCCGCCGCCGCGCCGAAGGGGGGCACGTCATGAGCCTGACATTCCCCAATCCAAGCCGCTTCTATGACGAGGCCGGCAAGCGCGTCCGCTTTGTCGGCCATGACGGCATGTTCCAGATTTCCTTCTCGGTCGCCGCCGATGCCCTCTCGAAGGCGCCATCAGGGACGGCGACCGCGGAAGCCACCTATCTGGCGGCCTTCGACACCGCGTCCAGCTCCATCCATGACATTGCCAGCAAGGCCTACGCTCGCACCCGCAAGAGCATATATGTGCTCACAGCCGCGGATTTCGGCTAGCGCGCGTTCGTCTTGCAATCAGAGCGGCTGAGATCAGCGTGCGTCAGGACTTGCGGTCGGCTTTTGCCCGCCGCTTGACGTCCCGGCTGTTCAGGCGGTCGGCCATCGCTTCCGCATCGCGCAAATTCATGGCCACCATCACCTGTTGCTTAAGATCGACAGGCTGGCCGGTGAAGATGTCGAAGATAGTCCAGCTCTCGGGCTCGTCCATGCGCAACGCGTAGCGGTTTGCCATATCGGCATCAGGCCTTTGACATGAAAAATGCCGCCGCCAGGATCAGGATTGTCCAGGCCACCACCGACAGCTTCAAGGCCAGGCCGCCATGCATTGAAAGTATCTCGCGCATGCGCAGGGCCACGGTGCTCTTCGACAGGGCGGGTGTTGCCGCAATCGCGACCGGGGGCTTGACGCCGAGCTTTCCAAAAGCCGGCAGCAGCGGTGGCGTTCGCATGAAATGACCTCGAATTGCCGGAGAAAACAGGGCTCCTCATAACACCCTTCTTGAAACTCCCCGCATGCCAAATAGAACCCGGTCCGTGAAAGGGCCATGCCGCCCGATTCGCCGCCTTCCATCAGGCGGATCGTCATCTGGCGAAATCCGTGCAACGCGGTTAGGTTGCGCGCGAAACTGAGGTTGTTCAAAGCGTGACAGGCGAACGGAGACGACGATGACGGCGCCCGGCGATTTGCTGCAAGCCTTGTTCATGAGATTGAAGAGCGATGCCTCGCTGACGGCGCTGCTCGGCGGCGCCGGGTTGCGCGAGCAGGCGGCCGACAGTGCCGCCTTCCCTTATGTGACCTATGGCAGGACCAGCGCATTCGATCTGGACACCGGCGCCGACAATGATGACGACCAGCTCATCACGCTGCATGTCTGGTCGAAGGCGCAAGGCGAGGCCGAGACGCGTCTGATCATGGACAGCATCCGGGCGCGCCTTGACGGCGCCGCTTTCGCCACCGGCTCGCGCGACCAGACCCGCCTGTCCCTGGAGTTCGCCGAGGCCCGCTACGACGAGGACCTGGCGCTCTACCACGGGGTGCTGCGGATACGCGCTCTCACCGAGCAAAGTGATTGAAGCAACCTAGATTTGCGCCTGGATCTCGGCCTTGTCGATGACTGACCACACCTCGCGGATGCGACCCTCTCCGAATTCGTAGAAAACATTCTCAGCGAACGACACGCGCTTGCCGTTCACCGGCAGGCCGAACAGCACGCCCTTGGGATGACAGTCGAAATGCAGGCGCGCCGCCACGCGCGGCGGCTGGCAGACCAGCAGTTCGATGTTGAAGCGGAGGTCGGGAATCGCCTCGAAATCGCCTTCGAGCATACGGCGATAACCCGACAGGCCGAGCATTTCGCCATTGTGCTGCACCTCGTCGCCGACAAAGTCTCCAAGTTTCGCCCAGTCCTGGGCATTCAGGCAAGCGATATAGCCCCGGCAAAGGTCGGCAAGGTCTTTATCCGTCATGGCGCACTCCGATGATTTGGCGTTTCCCGCGCTATTTAGGGCGGCCCTTCAGAATGGTCTCGCCTTGACCTGTTCCCAATCTGGCTGCGAATTGAGAACCTGCGCGCAAACACCATAGCCGCGCAGCCGGTTTTCCGGTTATGAATCCATTGCCCGGTCTGAGGGACTGGGCGGTAGGATCGCATTCATTCGTTGCGCGCGCAGGGGGTATTGCGGGGATGGATTTTCACCCGTTCACCGTTCATTTCACGTTCAGCACAGTTGCGTTACAACGCCGACCATGAAAACGCTTCGCTCTCATGTCAGAACCGCGATACTGGCGCTCACAGCGGCCGGCCTGTTGGCGTCGCAAGCGACGCCGGCAGCCGCGGCGGATTGCTACGCGATCGGCCAGCAGGTTGCCGAGCAGAATGGCGGCACGCTGGCCAAGGCTTCGCAGACGACGCGTGGCGGCCAGGAGGTCTGCGTCATCGTCGTGCTTGTGCCGGGCAAGGACGGCCAGCGTCCGCGCCGCTCCGAGATCGTCGTCCCGGCGAACTGATCCAATCTTCCCCCTTGCAGGGTCGTTTCCCAGACCACCGGAATCGGCCTATAGCTGACCCATCAACAGGCCTGACCGATCATGCGCGTACTCGTCGTCGAAGATGACAAGGATCTCAACCGGCAACTGGCCGACGCGCTGGTCGATGCCGGCTATGTCGTCGACCGCTCCTATGACGGCGAGGAGGGGCATTTCCTCGGCGACACCGAGCCCTACGATGCCGTCGTGCTCGACATAGGCCTGCCGCAGATGGACGGCATCAGCGTCGTCGAGCGCTGGCGCCGCAACGGCCGCAAGATGCCGGTGCTGATCCTGACAGCGCGCGACCGCTGGAGCGACAAGGTGTCGGGCATCGATGCCGGCGCCGACGACTATGTCACCAAGCCGTTCCACATCGAGGAGGTGCTGGCCAGGGTGAGGGCGCTGATCCGCCGCGCCGCCGGCCATGCCTCGTCCGAGCTCACTTGCGGGCCGCTGCGCCTCGACACCAAGGCCTCCAAGGCCGATGTCAACGGCGTGCCGCTGAAGCTGACCTCGCATGAGTTCCGCCTGCTGGCCTATCTGATGCACCATATGGGCGAGGTGGTGTCGCGCACCGAGCTGGTCGAGCATCTTTACGACCAGGATTTCGACCGCGATTCCAACACCATCGAGGTCTTTGTCGGCCGGCTGCGCAAGAAGATGGGCATCGACATGATCGAAACCGTGCGCGGCATGGGCTATCGCATGCGTGAGCCGGAGGCGTAAGGCGGAACCGCTCCCCATACCAGCAAGGAAGCCTTTTTCGGCGCGGCTCTGGCCGCGCTCGCTGGCCTTCCGCGTCATCGGCTTTTCCACGATCTGGGCGATCCTCACCCTGATCGTCATCTTCACTCTGATCACCACGCTCTACCGCCAGGCCAGCGAGCGCGGCTTCGACAGCCTGCTGTCGGCGCATCTGTTCAATCTGATCGGCTCGGTCGGCGTTTCCGAATCCGGCCAGCTCACCGGTGCTCCCGACCTTGGCGACCTGCGCTTCTCGGAGCCGAATTCGGGCTGGTACTGGTCGGTGGAGCCGGCTTCCGAAGGTGTGCACGGCAACCTTCATTCGTCCTCGATGACCACGACGATCCCGTCGCCGACCGTCGCCGAGGTGCCGTTCAATTCGAGCTTCCAGCGCAGCTACTCCACCGACGGTATCGGCGACGAGCAGCTCGAAGTGTTCGAGAGCGAATTCGTGCTCGATGCCAAGAACCGCGCCGCGCGCTTCCGCGTGATGGGCAACAAGACCGAGCTCGAACAGGAGATCGCCACCTTCCAGGGCCGATTGCTGACCTATCTCAGCCTGTTCGGCGTCGGCATGATCGCCATCAATGCGATTGCTATCCTGCTCGGCCTCCAGCCCTTGCGCCGGGTTCGCAACGCGCTTGCCCAGGTGCGCGAAGGCACGGCGCAGCGGCTCGATGGCCGGTTTCCCGCCGAGATCGAGCCGCTCGCCAACGAGACCAATGCGCTGATCGAAAACAACAAGCGCATCGTCGAGCGCTCGCGTACGCAGGTCGGCAACCTTGCCCATTCGCTGAAGACGCCGCTCGCCGTGCTGATCAATGAGGGCCGGGCTCTCGGCGGCGCCAAGGGCCAGCTCATCGCCGACCAGGCGGCGTCGATGCAGAAACAGGTCGACCACTACCTGCAGCGGGCACGGGTCGCGGCGCAGCGCGACAGCGTCGTCTACCGCACGCCGGTGACGCCGCTGGTGCAGCGCATGGTGCGCGTGCTGCAAAAACTCAAGCCTGATGTCAGCCTGTCGCTTGTGTTGCCGGCGGCCGACATCGTCTTCGCCGGCGAGCGCGAGGATCTGGAGGAACTGCTCGGCAACCTTCTCGACAATGCGATGAAATGGGCGAAGAGCACTGTTGCCGTATCCGTCACGCCGGCCGCAGCCGGCCTGTTCGAGCTATCGATCGAGGATGACGGTCCCGGCATCCCCGAGGACAAGGCCCGCGATGTCTTGAAACGCGGCCGGCGCCTCGACGAGACAAAGCCGGGAACCGGGCTCGGACTTGCCATCGTTGCCGACCTCGTCAACGAGTATGGCGGGGCGCTGGCGCTGGAACGCTCCACGATGGGCGGGCTGAAGGCGGTTGTGCGCTTGCGGAGCTTGCAATGATGTACTGCCCAGGGCCAATCGACACGGCCGAATGCCTGTGTTATGGCGGCCCCTCGATTGCGCAAAAGCCGTTAAGAACGGCCAAATTTCCGACAAATATCAATAGTATGACGTCCTGACGCCCCCGATGACGCGGCCCCCAGCGCATCCCGTTCAAGAAAACCGGTTGTTGGCATGAAGATTCGCGTTGCGCTCGTTTCCGCACTGCTCGCTCTTTCCGGCTGCGGAACGCTGGGCAAGGGCAGTGGCCCGGATATCTCCATCACCAACCCGCCCGCGTCGCCTCCTTCAGGGGCCAAAGTCGCGACGACGATCATCTCGGCCATGGCCGGCGGGCTCGTCGGCGGATCGATCGGCAGCGGCCTGAACAGCACCGAGAAGCGCAAGGCGCTCGAGGCGGAATACAAGGCGCTCGAATATACGGCGAGCGGCCAGAAGGTGACGTGGAAGAGCGACAGTTCGGCTCATTCCGGCGAAGTCGTCGCGGCCCAGCCCTACCGCGTCGGCTCGCAGGATTGCCGCCAGTACACCCATACGGTGTTTACCGGCACGGCCGGCCAGACCGCGCGGGGCACCGCATGCCGCAACGCCGACGGCAGCTGGACGCCGCTGACCTGAACATTGGGCCGGGGCCGGAATCCCGTCAAAGCGTCGCAGCACCCTCATGTTGTGAGAGCAGGGCTCTCGCTCTATTGGAAGAACCATGCTGTTCTGGGTCATAGCCGCACTCCTCACGCTGGGCGCAAGCCTGGCGGTGCTGCTGCCGCTGACCAGCGGCGGCAAGGGCGCTCCGACCAGCAGCGACCATGATCTCGAAGTCTATCGCGACCAATTGGCCGAGCTCGAGCGTGACGCCGCGCGCGGCCTGATTCAGCCGGCCGAAGCCGAGGAGGCGCGCACTGAGATCGCCCGCCGCATCCTTCGCCTGGGAGATGTTGGTCAAGCCAATGTCGGTCAAGCCGATGCACCTGGCGCGCGGCAGCCGTCGAGGGCGGCCAGGTTGATGGCAACATCAGCGGTGCTGGTGGTCCCGCTGCTCAGCTGGGGCCTGTACAGCCAGCTCGGCTCGCCGGATCTGCCGTCGCAGCCGCTCGCCGAACGGCTGGCCAAGAATCCGGCCGATAGTTCGGTCGACGAGTTGGTGGCGCGCGCCGAGGCCCATCTTGCCGCCAACCCTGGCGATGGACGCGGCTGGGACGTGCTCGCCCCGATCTATCTGCGCCTGCAGCGCTTTCCCGATGCCGTGACCGCCTATCGCAATGCCATCCGCCTCGATGGCGACACGGCCGCCCGCGAGGCCGGCCTCGGCGAAGCGATTGCCAATGCGGCCGGCGGCATCGTTTCGGCCGATGCGCAATCCGCTTTCGAACAGGCGCTAAAACTCGACCCGGCAAACGCGAAAGCCTCGTTCTATTTGGCGATGGCGCTGGCCCAGGAAGGCCGCATACCCGAGGCAACCGCGGCGTGGCAGAAAATGCTCGATTCCCTGCCGCAGGATTCACCATGGCGCGGAGCTGTCCAACAGGCGTTAGCCGAGGCTGCCAACCGCAGCGTCGCCTCAGCAGAGCCGGCGAAAGGCCCCGATGCCGCGGCCGTCGACGCCGCCTCGTCGATGGCGCCGCAGGACAGGCAGGCCATGATCGAAACCATGGTCGCCGGCCTCGACGAAAAATTGCGGCAAAAACCGCGCGACACGGAAGGATGGATGCGGCTCATTCGTTCCTATGTTGTGCTGGGCAAGGCCGACCAGGCGCGCGACGCGCTGCATCGCGGTATCGCCGTGTTTGGCGCCGACAGTGAGGAAGCGAAGAAATTCACCGCCTTTGCCGCCTCGCTCGGCCTGACGGCGACGGAGTAGGACATGACGCGCAAGCAGAAGCGATTGTCGGTGATTGTCGGAGGTCTTGCCTTCCTCGGCGCCGCCACCGGGCTGACCTTCTATGCGTTGGGCCAGAAGGCCTCCTATTTCTATATGCCCGCCGATCTGACCACCGCCAGCTTGCAGCCGGGACAGCGCATCAGGCTCGGCGGCCTCGTCGAAAAGGGCACAGTCGTGCGCGGGCAGGGCGCGACGGTTGCGTTCTCGGTCACCGACGCGCACAAATCGGTCAAGGTCAGCTATACCGGCATCCTGCCCGATCTGTTCCGCGAGGAGCAGGGCGTCATCACCGAAGGCAGCTTTGGCGCCGACGGCGTTTTCGTCGCCGACAGCGTGCTGGCCAAGCATGACGAGCGCTACATGCCCAAGGAAGTCGCTGACGGGCTGAAGGCCAAGGGCGTGTGGCAAGAGAGCAAGAGCCAGTAATGGTTGAGACCGGACACTTCGCGCTCGTCCTCGCCTTTGTGCTGTCGCTGGTGCAGACGCTGGTGCCGCTGATCGGCGCCCGTACCGGCAACCAGAGGCTGATGGCTGTCGGCGGTCCCGTCACGGTCACAGGCTTCGCGCTCACGGCGCTATCGTTCGCAGCACTCGCCGGCGCCTATGCAAGTTCCGATTTCTCGGTGGCGAGCGTGTGGGAAAACTCGCATTCGCTGCAGCCGCTGATCTACAAGATCACCGGAACCTGGGGCAATCACGAAGGCTCGATGCTGCTCTGGGTGCTGATCCTGACCTTCTTCGGTGCGCTGGTCGCTGTCTTCGGCTCCAACCTTCCGGCGACGCTGCGCGCCAATGTGCTGGCCGTGCAGGGGGCTATCGGCGCCACCTTCTTCCTGTTCATCCTGGCGACATCCAATCCGTTCACCCGGCTCAATCCGGCGCCGATCGAGGGCCGCGATCTCAACCCGGTCCTGCAGGATCTTGGCCTCGCCATCCATCCGCCGCTGCTCTATCTCGGCTATGTCGGGTTCTCTATCTGCTTTTCCTTCTCGGTCGCCGCCCTCATCGAAGGCCGCATCGATGCCTCCTGGGCGCGCTGGGTGCGGCCGTGGACGCTGGTCGCCTGGATGTTCCTCACCGGCGGCATCGCGATGGGCTCCTACTGGGCCTATTACGAGCTCGGCTGGGGCGGCTTCTGGTTCTGGGATCCGGTCGAAAACGCCTCCTTTATGCCGTGGCTGGCCGGCACGGCTCTTCTGCATTCGGCGATCGTCATGGAGAAGCGTTCGGCGCTCAAGATCTGGACGCTGCTGCTTGCCATCCTCACCTTCTCGCTGTCGCTGCTCGGCACCTTCCTGGTGCGCTCCGGCGTGCTGACCTCGGTGCATGCTTTCGCCACCGATCCGACCCGCGGCATCTTCATCCTGTGCATTTTGACGCTGTTCATCGGCGGCTCGCTGGCCCTGTTTGCGCTGCGCGCCTCGCGGCTGACGGCCGGCGGCCTGTTCCACCCGATCTCGCGCGAAGGCGCGCTTGTCCTCAACAATCTGTTCCTGACCACGGCCACCGCCACCGTGCTGGTCGGCACGCTCTATCCGCTCGCGGTCGAGGCGCTTTCGGCCGGCAAGATCTCGGTCGGCGCCCCCTTCTTCAACCTGACATTCGGCCCGCTGATGGTGCCGCTGCTGGTCGTGGTTCCGTTCGGGCCGCTGCTAGCCTGGAAGCGCGGCGACCTCTATGCCGTCGCTCAGCGCCTGATGGCGGCTTTCGGCGCCGCTCTCCTGGCGATGCTGGTCACGGGGCTGTTTATCGACGGCGCGTCGGTGTTCGCCGCCCTTGGTGTCGGCCTCGCCTGCTGGCTGGTCTGCGGCGCGCTCACCGACCTCGCCGTCAAGTCCGGCTTTGGCAATGTGTCGCCCGCCATCATGCTGCGCCGTTTCGCCGGCCTGCCGCGTTCGGTGTTCGGCACTGCACTTGCCCATCTCGGCCTCGGGCTGACGACGCTCGGCATTGTCGGCACGCTGTGCTTCGGCACCGAAAGGATACTGCCGATGCATGCCGGCGAGAGCGTCGAACTCTCCGGCCACACGCTGCGTTTCGACGGCCTCTTCCCGGCGCAGGGTCCGAATTACAGCGAGCAGCGCGGCCGCTTTTCCGTGATCGGCGCCGGTGGCGGCGTTTCAGCCGAGATCACCTCGGCCAAGCGCTTCTTTCCGGTGCGGCAGACGACGACGACCGAATCCGGCATCGAGACGATCGGCTTCAGCCAACTCTATCTGTCGCTGGGCGATGAGGGCACCGATGGGTCGGTCGTGGTGCGCCTGTGGTGGAAGCCGCTGGTGACGCTGATCTGGGGCGGAGCTCTGGTGATGATGGCGGGAGCCGCAATGTCGCTGCTCGACCGGCGCCTGCGGGTTGGCGCACCCTCGCGCCGCCGCAAGCAGGCAGCCTCCATGCCGTCGGCAGGCGCGCCGTGAGCACCAGGTTCTCGTTGGCCTCGCTCACCCTGCTTCTGGCGCTGCTGTTTGCCGGCGCGGCGCAAGCGGTGAAACCGGACGAGGTTCTCACCGATCCGGCGCTCGAGGCGAGGGCGCGGCTACTGTCGGAAGGCCTGCGCTGCATGGTCTGCCAGAACCAGTCCATCGACGAATCCGATGCAGACCTCGCCCGCGACCTGCGCATCCTGGTGCGCCAGCGCCTGGTTGCCGGCGATACCGACCAGCAGGTGATGGACTATATCGTGTCGCGCTACGGCGAGTTCGTGCTGTTGAAGCCGCGCTTCAGCCCGCGCAACGCCTTGCTTTGGGGCACGCCGGTGCTTCTGCTTCTAGTCGGCGGCATTTTCATTGTGCTGACCACACGCTCCCGCCGCTCGTTGGCAACCAAGGCGCTGAGCGCCGAGGAACAGGCGGCGCTGGACAAGATGCTGAGCGACTAGCTCGGCCATTCCTCCAAAGGCCAGTCCCGCGACGTGTGGATGGCGCGCAGGATAACAATGCTCTGACGGCCGGCGATCAGGCGCAATTCATAGGCAATGATGTAGGGCAGGCGGCCGATGGGCTTCTCATAAGTGCCTGTTACCCGGCCAGGTCGGCCCGTCGCCATATCACCAAGGCCCCGGCCCATTTCACGGATACGGTCCGCGAGGCGTCGGGCGGCGGCAGGATTGTCCTGAGCGATAAAGGCAACTTGCTGCGTGAGATCGTCCAGCGCCTCTCGCGACCAGGTGACGAACCGCTTCACGCCTTGCCTGCGCGCCTGGCTTTCGCTGCTTCGATCACCGCGTCGACCTCCGCCATGGCGTCGTCGTGGGGCACGACGCGGCCAGCCTCTGCGTCGGCCATGCCACGTTTTATGCCTTCGATGATATCCAGCTCGCGATCGACATAGGCTGAGACCGCCTCGGCGGCGAGGAACGATTTACTACGCCTGGTATCGGTAGCGATCTGCTCCAGCTTCAGCTTGGTCTCGGACGAGACTCGAATGGTCATGGTGGTGCTTGCTGTCATTGTGAAAGCCTTGTGCTGAGTTGTGTACACCATAGCGCAGCAGGCGAGCGCAACCAAGCGATTTGTGCGTCCGCCCAACATTACAAAACTTTCATGCTTCGGAAATGGCGCGGTAATGTGCGCCTCTCTATTTCTCTTGTCCGAGGATGCTCTGCCTGAGCCGCATCCAGTGAAAAGAGGATATGAGACCCATGACTATCGCCCCCAACCCATATTCCCGGACCCGCAAGCGCCTGTTGGCCGCCGCCGCTTCGCTGGCCATTGCCGGCGGCATCGGTTTCGGCGCCGTTGCCACTGGTACAGCTCCCGTTCTGGCCGATGCCGTGCGGGTCGAAGCGCCGCAGGTACCGGGCTTTGCCGACGTCGTCGAGCGCGTTTCGCCGGCCGTGGTCAGCGTCAAGGTCAAGGCCAAGATCGAGCCTGCCGCCGATGACGGCTCCGACCAGTCCGACGATCCGGACGGCATGAACAACCTGCCCGACAATCCGCAGCTGCGCCAGTTCTTCAAGCAATTCCGGGGCTTTGGCGATCAGAACGGCCAGGGCGGCGGCAATCGTCGCTTCAGCCACCGCGACCATAACAACGACCAGCCGCGTCCGGTAGCCCAGGGTTCGGGCTTCTTCATCTCCGATGACGGTTATCTCGTCACCAACAACCATGTCGTCGAGGAAGGCTCCGCCTTCACAGTGGTAATGAATGACGGCAAGGAGCTTGACGCCAAGCTGATCGGCACCGATCCGCGCACCGATCTGGCGGTGCTCAAGGTCGATGGCGTCGGCAAGTTCACCTATGTCGATTTCGCCGACGATTCCAAGGTTCGCGTCGGCGACTGGGTGGTGGCCGTCGGCAATCCGTTCGGCCTCGGCGGCACCGTCACCGCCGGCATCGTCTCGGCCCGTGGCCGTGATATCGGCGCCGGTCCCTACGACGACTTCATCCAGATCGACGCCTCGGTCAACCGCGGCAATTCGGGCGGCCCGACCTTCAACCTCAACGGCCAGGTCGTCGGCATCAACACCGCGATCTTCTCGCCGTCGGGCGGAAGCGTCGGCATCGCCTTCGACATTCCGGCCTCCACCGCCAAGCAGGTGGTGCAGGATCTGATGAAGAGCGGCTCGGTGCAGCGTGGCTGGCTCGGCGTCGAAATCCAGCCGGTTACATCGGACATCGCCGAATCGCTGGGCCTGAAGTCGCAGAACGGGGCTCTGGTTTCGGGCGCCCAGGACGGTGGCCCCGGCAAGAAGGCCGGCATCACCGCCGGTGACGTGATCACCCAGGTCGAAGGCAAGGACGTCGCATCGCCGAAGGAACTGGCTCGTCTGATCGGCGCGTACCCACCCGGCAAGTCGGTCGACGTCACGGTGTGGCGCGACGGCAAGAGCCAGACCATCAAGGTCGATCTCGGCACGTTGCCATCCACTGACAAGCAGGCCTCGGCCGACCCGCAGCAGCCCGCGGCACCGGCAAAGCCCGCCGCGCTGGCCGATCTCGGCCTCACCGTCACCAAGTCGGAAAACGGCAAGGGCCTGGTGGTGACCGATGTCGATCCCGACAGCGATGCCGCCGACCGCGGCATCCAGCCCGGCGATGTCATCACCTCGGTCAATTCGACGGAGGTGAACGGCACCGAAGACGTCGCCAAGGCGATGGCCGATGCGGTCAAGTCCGGCCGCAAGGCGGTGCTGATGCAGATCACCCGCGACGATTCAAACCGCTTCGTCGCGCTGCCAGTCGCCAAAGGCTGACATCACACAGTTTCCAGTGCGGCGGTTTCAACACCCCCGAGCCGCCGCACGGGAAGCAAGGGGCCGAACGCGTTAGTCAGTCATCGTGTTCTGCCCCCGGCGGCAGCGGGCCCCCATCGCCCGCTGCCGCTCTAACATCGAAGCATGTCGCCCAAAAGTGCACGGCGGTTTTTGCAAAACGACATGCTTGAACGAAAGCTTTTGCGCTTATGGCGGCCCCTCAATCTTCCGGCGAAATCGCGTATAACGGCTCTATGAAGATTCTCGTCATAGAAGACGATCGCGAGGCGGCCGACTATATGCAGAAGGCCTTTGCCGAGGCTGGGCACACCGCCCATGTCGCCGGCGACGGCGAAACCGGCTTTGCGCTGGCCGATGCCGGCGACTATGACGTGATGGTCGTCGACCGCATGATGCCACGCCGCGACGGGCTCTCCGTCATTGCCGGCCTGCGCTCGCGCGGCAACACCACGCCGGTGCTGATCCTGTCGGCGCTGGGCGAAGTCGATGACCGCGTCACCGGTCTGCGCGCCGGCGGGGACGACTATCTGACCAAGCCCTATGCCTTTTCCGAATTGCTCGCCCGCGTCGAGGTGCTGAACCGCCGCGCCAGCGCCAGGGAGGCCGAAACCGTCTACCGGGTCGGCGATCTCGAGCTTGACCGGCTGTCCCATTCGGTCAAGCGCGCGGCGCGCGAGATCACGCTACAGCCGCGCGAATTCCGCCTGCTCGAATATCTGATGCGCCATGCCGGCCAGGTGGTGACGCGCACCATGCTGCTCGAAAATGTCTGGGACTATCATTTCGATCCGCAGACCAACGTGATCGACGTTCACGTCTCGCGCCTGCGTGGCAAGATCGAGAAGGGTTTCGACAAGCCGATCCTGCATACGGTTCGCGGCGCCGGCTATATGCTGAAGAGCGGCTAGAGCATGATCCCAAAAAGTAGGTACCGGTTTTTGGAGAAGATCATGCTCCAACAAAGGGGTAGGTCATGATGAGATTTCAGCCAAATCTCATCATGAGCTAGAACTCGATGGCCCTTTCCCTGCCGGCCATCATGAGGACGACGGCGGCGCGGCTTTCAGCGCTTTATTTCCTGCTTTTCGCGCTATGTGCCGTGTTGCTGGTCTTCTACATGACGTCGTTGTCGGCCCGCATGCTGACCGGCCAGACCCAGCAGACCATCAATGACGAGGTGCTCGGCCTCGCCCGTGCCTATCAGAGCGGCGGCCTGCCGCGGCTGGTGCGCGTCGTCGAGCAGCGCTCGCGCCAGCCCGGCGCCAACCTCTATCTCATTGCCGATGTCAACGGCCAGATCCTCACCGGCAACGTGCAGAGCCTGGCACCGGGGGTGCTCGAGACCGATGGCTGGACGACCGAGCCCTTCTCCTATCGCCGTTTCGGCGAAGGTGAGCTTGAACGGCAGCGCAACCAGGCTTCTGACCCGAATGGCGCGCAGCCCGGCGAGACCGAAATTCAGTCCGAGGGCGAGAAGGGCCACAACGCCATCGCGCTGGTGCTGCGGCTGCCCAACCAGATGATCATGCTTGTCGGCCGCGATCTCGGCGAGCCCGAGCGCTTCCGCGCCGTCGTCCGCCGCGCGCTGATGCTGGCGCTGGGCATGATGGGCCTGGGCGGGCTGCTGATCTGGTTCCTTGTCGGCCGCGCCGCGCTGAAGCGCATCGACAGCGTCTCGGAGGCAAGCCGCCGCATCATGGGCGGCGATCTCACGGGACGGCTGCCGGTGACCGGCGCCGGCGACGAGTTCGACCGCCTGTCGGAAAACCTCAACACCATGCTGGCCAGGATCGCGACGCTGAACGAAGGGCTGAAGCAGGTCTCCGACAACATCGCGCATGATTTGAAGACGCCGCTGACCAGGCTGCGCAACCGCGCCGAGGCCACCCTTTCGGGCAAGCACAAAACCATCGATTACCGGCAGGCGCTCGAAGGCGCCATCGCCGAATCCGACCAGCTTATAAAAACCTTCAACGCCATCCTGATGATCTCCAGGCTGGAGGCCGGCTATTCCTCGGAGAGCACCAGCAAGGTCGATCTCGCCGCCGCAGTGCATGACGTTGTCGAGCTTTATGAGCCGGTGGCGGAGGAGGCTGGCGTGGTGCTTGAAACTGCCGCGGACGGGGATTTTTCCGTCGATGGCAACCGCGAGCTGATCGGCCAGGCGCTGTCGAACATCGTCGACAACGCCATCAAATACTCGACCGACGCGGCTGAAAAGCCCGCCGTGCGGGTGGCCCTGCAGCGTGTCGGTCATGAAATCCGGCTTTCCGTTGCCGACAATGGCCATGGCATCCCCGACGATGCCGACCGCGCCAGGGCGACCGAGCGCTTCGTGCGGCTGGAAAAGAGCCGCTCGCAGCCGGGATCAGGCCTTGGTCTCAGCCTCGCCAAGGCGATCATGACTTTTCACAGTGGCCGGCTTGAACTTCTGCCTGCCAATCCCGGATTGTCCGTTATCATGAGCTTCCCGGCGCGGGAGGACCATTGATGGCGGTGAGGATGGCTGCGAAACGGATCGAGACCGAATGGCGCCTGCAACTGGCGGCGCAGCTCGCGCCGCTGGATGAGGCCCGCGCCCGGCGTGAACTGTCGGAGATCGCTGGCGATGCCAAGGACGAGAACCTGTCGCGGCTGGCGAAATTCCTAGGGGGCAAGGGCGCCGCACAGGAGTTTCTCGCTGCCGTCTTCGACCTCTCGCCCTTCCTCCGCGATGTCGCGCGCCGCCGGCCGCAAATCCTCGACGCGCTGTTCGATGGCAGTGTCGAGGCTCGGCTGCTCGCCATCGCCGAAGCGATCGGCAAGGCCGCCTTTTCCGAGACCGTTTCCGAATCCAGCCTGATGATGGAACTCAGGCAGTGGAAGGGTGAAGCTCACTTCCTGATCGCACTTGCAGACCTCTCCGGCGAGGCCGATGCCGCGCTGACGGTAAGGCGCCTCAGCAATCTCGCCGATGCCTGCACCTGTGCGGCGGTCGACTTCCTGCTGCGCGAGGCGCACAGCCAAGGCAAGCTCAAATTGCCCGATCCCGAAAATCCGTCACGGCAATCCGGCTGGATCGTGCTCGGCATGGGCAAGCTTGGCGCGCATGAACTGAATTTCTCCTCCGACATCGACCTCGTCGTCTTCTTCGATCCGGATGCGCCGGCAATCGTCGATCCGCTCGACGCCACAGAGCTGTTTGCGCGCCTGACCCGCAGGCTGGTCCGCATCCTGCAGGACCGCACCGGGCACGGCTATGTCTTCCGCACCGATTTGAGGCTTCGTCCCGATCCAGGCTCGACGCCGCTGGCGATCCCGGTCGAGGCAGCACTTCGCTACTATGAGGCGCGCGGCCAGAACTGGGAGCGCGCCGCCATGATCAAGGCGCGTCCCGTGGCCGGCGATCTCGATGCCGGGGACGCGTTCCTGCGGGAATTGCAGCCCTATGTCTGGCGCAAATACATGGACTATGCGGCGATCGCCGACGTTCATTCGATCAAGCGCCAGATCCATGCCCACAAGGGTCATGGCGAGATCGCGGTCAAAGGACACAACGTCAAGCTCGGCCGCGGCGGCATTCGCGAAATCGAATTCTTCGTCCAGACCCAGCAACTGATCGCCGGCGGCCGTTTTCCGGAGCTGCGCGGGCGCGAGACGGTGCCGATGCTGGGTGCGCTGGCGGCGCGCAACTGGATCACCGCCGATGCACGCGACGCGCTCACGCAGCAATATTGGTTTCTGCGCCGCGTCGAACACGCCATCCAGATGGTCGCCGACGAGCAGACGCATATTCTGCCCGACGATGATGAAGGGCTGAAACGCATCGCCCATATGCTGGGCTTTGCCGATGCCGCCAGATTTGCCGAAACCTTTCGCGCGGCTTTGCATGAGGTCGAGCGCCATTACGCCGCGCTGTTCGAGACCGCGCCTGAATTGTCGGCCGGCGTCGGCAATCTGGTCTTCACCGGCGATGTCGACGATCCCGACACGCTGCAGACCTTGCACGGCCTTGGCTTCCAGCGGCCAAGCGACATCTGCCGCGTGATTCGAGGCTGGCATTTCGGCCGCTACCGCGTCACCCAGTCTGCGGAAGCGCGCGAGCGGCTGACCGAACTGACGCCGGCGCTGCTCAAAGCCTTCGGCCAGACGCGCCGGGCCGACGAGGCGCTGGTTCGCTTCGACGAATTCCTCGCCGGCCTGCCCGCCGGCATCCAGCTGTTTTCGCTGCTGCAGTCGAATCCCGCCCTGCTGAAACTAATGGCGACGATCATGGGCGCCGCGCCTCGGCTGGCGGCAATCATCACAAGGCGCCCGCATGTCTTCGACGGTCTGCTCGACCCGGCGCTGCTCGCCGAACTGCCCAACCGCGCCTATCTCTCAGCGCGGTTGGCCGCTTTCATCGATGGCGACAGGCCCTACGAGGATGTGCTTGACCGGCTGCGCATCTTTGCCTCCGAGCAGAAATTCCTGATCGGTGTCAGGCTGCTCGCCGGCTCGATCGACCCGGCGCGCGCCGGCCGCGCCTTTTCCGATCTCGCCGACCTCACCATCGACGCCGCATTGCAGGCGGTGACCACCGAATTCGCGCTGCGCCACGGCGGTATCGCCGGCGGCACGGTTTCGCTGCTCGGCATGGGTAAGCTCGGCAGCCGCGAATTGACGGCGGGTTCGGACGTCGACCTTATCCTGCTTTACGATCACGACCCGGATGCCGACGAGTCCGACGGCGACAAGCCGCTCGCACCGTCGCACTACTACACCAGGATGACGCAGCGGCTGATCGCGGCTGTCTCGGCGCCGACCGCCGAGGGCGTTCTCTACGAACTCGACCTGCGCTTGCGGCCATCCGGCAACAAGGGGCCGGTGGCGACCCATATCGACGCCTTCAAGAAATACCAGCGCCAGGAGGCCTGGACCTGGGAGCACATGGCTTTGGCAAGGGCTCGCGCCATCGGCGGTGACGCTGCCCTTTGCGCCGAGGTCGAGGCCGAGGTGGCGGCACTTCTGGCCTTGCCGCGCGACGCCGCCAAGGTGAGGGCGGAGGCATCCGAGATGCGCGCGCTGATCGAGAAGGAAAAATCGCCGCGCGATCTCTGGGACATCAAGCTCATCTCCGGCGGCCTCATCGACCTCGAATTCATCGCGCAGGTGGCGGTTATAACCGGGCAGGTCGAAGCCGGCCGCAGGGTGACCGCGACCGGCGAAATCCTGGCGCATCTGTCGCCGGATTTCGCCGAGGCTGACGTCAGGCAGCAGCTTTGCGAAGCCTACCAACTCTATCTGGCGCTGACCCAGATGACGCGGCTTTGCCTCACCGGTGCATTCGAACGCGATGACGTTCCGCCGGGATTGTCGGATCTGCTTCTGGCGGTGACTGACCTGCCGGATTTCGGTGTGCTGGAAGCACATCTCAAGGAAACGTCGCAAAAGGTCAGAAAGGATTTCAACCTTTTGCTTCGTACGAAACGGTCGTGAGGGCGTGAAGCGTTGGCGGCTGTTTCGGATCGCATCGGGGGTGACGATGCAACAGGAGATACCCATGAGAAAGACAACCGGACTTGCCCTTGCCTTTGTCGCGCTTGCCGGCGCCGTTGGCACCACCGCCTATGCCGAGAACAATGCCAGCGCCAGAATGCGCGAGGGCGCGATGATGCGCCTCGACAAGGCGATGAAGGATTCCAACGGCACCATCAGCTTCGACCAGTTTTCCGACGCCATGAACGCGCGGCTGAAGAAGCTGGTCGCCGATAATGGCGGCAAGCTGACAGTCGCCCAGCTCGCCGACGCGCTGGAGAAGGCGCGGTTCGAGGAAATGGCCAAGCGCATAGTTGCCCGCTACGACAGCAAGGGCGACGGCACGCTGACCACGGACGACATCACCGGGCGCGAGAAGAAGGTGTTCGCCATGCTCGACCGCAACAATGACGGCAAGATCGAGCGCAACGAACTGCCAAAGAAAGGCCGCATGGGCCGCCACCACCAATGGGACGGCGGCGACGACAGCATGGAGTGAAATGGCGATATGTCTCCGGCGGCGAAAGCCGCCGGAGCCCTTACATGACCGGGGCTACTCAGTCCTTGAACGCGGCGGAGAGCACCGCTCGCATTGGCGGGCCGTCAGGCCGCCGCCTTCACCGCCAGCGCCGGCTTCTTCACCGGAATGCGCACCGACACGATCGTGCCGACGCCTTCGGTCGAGCGGATTTTCAGCGCGCCGCCCTGCAGCTCGGCCAGCGAGCGCGAGATGGCAAGGCCGAGGCCGGAGCCGGCGTGGTTCTTCGAAAACTGGTTCTGCACCTGTTCGAAGGGGCGGCCAAGCTTGCTCAGTGCCTCCTTCGGAATGCCGCAGCCATTGTCCTCGATGGTCAGCACCAGCGCGCCTGACGTGTTGCGGGCGCGCACCGAGATATGGCCGCCCTGACCGGTGAACTTCACCGCATTCGACAGCAGATTGATGGCGATCTGCTTGATCGCCCGGCGGTCGGCGAACAGCGTCATCGTATCGGCGATGCGGGTTTCGACCGTGATCGATTTCTCCGCCGCCTGCAGCGAGATCACCCGCACCGTCTCGCGGATCAGCGGGCAGAGATCGATTTCCTCGCGGTCCACCGAGAATTGGCCGGCTTCGATCTTCGACATATCGAGTATGTCGTTGATGACGCCGAGCAGATATTTGCCGCTGCCGTTGATGTCGTTGGCATATTCCTCGTAGCGCGGCGAACCGAGCGGCCCGAACAGGCCTTGTTCCATCAGTTCGGAGAACCCGATGATGGCGTTGAGCGGCGTGCGCAGCTCGTGCGACATGTTGGCTAGGAATTCGGATTTGGCCCGATTGGCGGCCTCGGCGCGCTCGGTTTCCTTCATATATTCGCGGTTGAGCTCGACCAGTTCCTTGGCGCGCTCTTCCTCGGCCCGGCGGGCGAGGCTGAGGTCGTGGATGGTCGCCATCAGCCGGCGCTCGCTGTCGACCAGCTTTTCCTGGTGCAGCTTGATCTGGGTGATGTCGGAGCCGACGGAGACCGTGCCGCCGTCCCGGGTCCTCAGTTCGTTGACCTGCAGCCAGCGGCCGTCGGAGAGCTGCCGCTCGAAGGTTGCGCCCCCTTGCGGCCCGTTGGTGTTGGCCAGCCGCCGTTCAGAGGCGAAGGCCAGCATGCGCTCTTCAAGCACGGCGCGCGCAGCGCCCGGCATGACGTCGCGGTCCGACAGGCCGTTGTCCTTCTGGTATTTGGAATTGCACATGATCAGGCGCTGGGCGGCATCCCACAGCACGAAGGATTCGTTGATGTTTTCGATCGCGGTCCGCAGGCGCAGGTCGGCCGCCTCCGAGCGCAGCGCCAGATGCCGCTGCTCGGTGACGTCGACGGCAATGCCGATCAGCTGGATCTCAGGCGCTTCCGGGTCGATCACCTGGGCCCTGGCGCGCATCCACACCCACTGGCCGTCGGCGTGACGCATCCGGAACACCTGGTCGATATGGTCGATCTCGCGCTCGACGATTTTGTTGGCCAGCTCGAACAGGTCGCCGTCCTCGGGGTGGATGATGTCGTCGACCTCGCCGAACGACAGCATCGAGTTGCAGGGCTCGTAGCCCAGCATGTCGTACATCGAGCGCGACCAGTACATCTTGCCGCGCACCATGTCCCAGTCCCACAGGCCGCAGCGACCGCGAACCAGCGCCATGTCGATGCGCTGATGGGCTTCGAGATAGATGCGGTCGGCTGTCTGGGCGCGCGATGCCTGGCCGAAATAGGCGTAGAGGATGATGATCAGCACGCCGGCTGTCAGCACAAACAGCGTGACGTTGAGCGAGACGGTCTTGCGCCAGTTGTCGAACGCCGCTTCCTGCGGCACCAGCACGGCGGCGGCGTACTTGCGGTCCCGGGTCAGGCTCACCGCCGCGTACCAGTCCTGGCCGCCGATGCTGACATCCATGACCCCGGCGCGGTCGCCGAACATGAACAGCGGCTGGCCGTCCAGCACCAGGCTGTCCAGCGATCGCCCTTGCCAGCCGGTCGACAGCGGCGACACGGCAATGATCTTGAAGGCGCTGTCGGTGATCACAAGCACATGGCTTCTGCCCATGGCGCCCTGGCGGCTCGTGCTTTCCAGAAGATCAATTGCACCGCTGGATGCCGCGGTCGGGTCGGCCGAGATTGCGTTCGCCATCTGGCCGGCGGCGAGACCTAGCACCGCCTTGCCGTCGCGCTCGGCCTCGTCGCGCTCGTTCATCAGCGACAGCACGCGCAGTGCGGCGATGACGATCAGGAAGATGATGATGAGAGCCGGTATCGAACGGCGCAGAAGGGGTTCGGCAGCCAGGAGCCGCCGGTAGGCTGGTTCAGCGATGAGCCGCGTATTGCCGGCGAGGCCGTCGCCTCGCGCCTTGCGCCGCTCAAAAGCCGTCCCTTCGGGCGCGCCCCACGCGTCCGCCTTGGCCATAAATGGCACTCCCCGAATTTCCGTACGCTTGACGATTCGGCAACACCGCACATCCGAATCGTCTGTAAAGAATCAAAGGTGATTCGCCTTGTCCAGAGGCGCGGCCGAAAAACATTAAAAATTCATTGAAATAACGCTGAAATCCCTCCCCTTGAGGGGAGGGTGGCCCGAAGGGCCGGGTGGGGTCCTCGGCGAAGCGCTCGACTCTCTCAATCACGGTCGAAGTTGGTCGAGGTCGCGCACTGCCGCAACGACCCCACCCGTCCATCCGCCTTCGGCGGCTGTCCACCGTCCCCTCAAGGGGGAGGGATCAGGCCAGCGTTCGCTCCACAATGTCCCGCAAATCCGCCGACAGGTTCTCGGCACCGGCGATGGCCAGCAGCGCTTCCCTGGCCTTGGCTTGCCTGCCCGGCTCCAGCGAGCGCCACGAGCGCAGCGCTGTCGCCAGCCTGGCCGCCACTTGCGGATTGCGTTTTTCAACCTCGAGTACGGTCTGGGTAAAAAACCGGTAGCCTTCGCCATCGGCGCGGTGGAAGCCGGTCTGGTTGGCGCTGGCGAATGTGCCGACCAGCGAGCGCACCCGGTTCGGATTGGCCATCGAGAAAGCTGCGTGACCAGTCAGCTCGCGTACCGTGTCGACTGTCCGGGGTCCCGGCACGCTGGCCTGGATCTGGAACCATTTGTCCATGACCAGCGGATCGGCGCCATAACGGGCCTCGAAATCGGCCAGCGCCTTGATCGCCTCCGGCGAACCGTCATGGCGGTGCGCAAGGACGGTCAGCGCTGCGGCGCGGTCGGTCATGTTGGTCGCGGTTTCGAAATGCCGGGCGGCGAGCGCAGCACCTTTCGGCAGCAGCGAGAGGTAGTCGAGCAGGATGTTGCGCAGCGCGCGGCGTCCCGCACTTGCCGCGTCGGGGCTGAACGGCCCGTCGCCGGCGAGGCGGCCGTATAGGTCGGTGAACGTTTGCTGATTGGCGCGCGCGATTGCCAGCGCCAGTGCTTGGCGAGCGGCAAAGATGGCGTCGGGATCGATGTTCGTGCCGATGTCGCGGGCAATGTCGGCCTCGCCGGGAAGCGACAGCGCCAGCGCCCGGTAGGCAGGCTCCAGCGTCTCGTCGCCGGCGATCTTGCCGGCAAGTCCGGTCAGCCTGGCGGTGAAAACCGGTTTCGCGCCGCCGAGGATCTGGCGGAAGGCCGCTATCAGCGCATCGGTGAGCAGCGTGTTGAACGCCTGCCAGCGCGCGAAGGCATCTCTGTCATGGCCAGCGAGGAAGAACTGGTCGTCGGCCTTCTGCTCGACCGAAAGCGTGATCGGCGCCGAAAAGCCACGGTTCAGCGACACCGCCGGCCGCTCGGCGACGCCTGAGAAGCGCACCATGTGACGGCGCTTGCGGATGTGGATAACGCCGTCCTCGACGGTGGCTCCCTCGACGCCTTCATAGGCGACCGGCTCACCGCCCGCGCCGACCAAGCCGAAGGCGAGCGGAATGTGCATCAGGCGCTTGCGGCTCTCCGACGGTGTCGGTGGCACCGACTGCTCGATCTCGAGCGTAAACTCGCGCGTCGCCGGATTATGCGTCGAACTGACGGTCAGGTTCGGCGTGCCTGCCTGGTGATACCAGAGCGCGAACTGAGACAGGTCGCGCCCGGAGCCGTCCTCGAACACCTTCAGGAAGTCCTCGATCGTCGCGGCCTCGCCATCATGGCGCTCGAAATAGAGGTCCATGCCGGCGCGGAAAGCCTCGGCCCCGAGAATCGTGCGGATCATGCGCACGACTTCCGAGCCTTTTTCGTAGACCGTCGCCGTGTAGAAATTGTTGATCTCGCGGTAGCGGCGCGGCCGTACCGGATGCGCCAGCGGTCCCTGGTCCTCGGGGAACTGGTGCGCCCTGAGCGTGCGCACTTCGGCGATGCGCTTGACCGCACGCGAGCGCTGGTCGGCGGAGAATTCATGGTCGCGAAAGACCGTCAGCCCTTCCTTAAGGCAGAGCTGGAACCAGTCGCGGCAGGTGATCCTGTTGCCGGTCCAGTTGTGGAAATACTCATGCGCGATGATCGCCTCGATATTGGCGAAATCGGCGTCGGTGGCGGTTTCCCGGTCGGCCAGCACATACTTGTCGTTGAAGATATTGAGACCCTTGTTCTCCATGGCCCCCATGTTGAAGTCGGAAACGGCGACGATGTTGAAGACGTCGAGGTCGTATTCGCGGCCGAACGCCTGCTCGTCCCATTGCATCGAGCGCTTGAGCGCGTCCATGGCGTAGCCGGCAAGCCCCTCCTTGCCTGGCTCGACATAGATGCCGAGTTCGACCTCGCGCCCGGACATGGTGACGAAACTGTCCGCAACCTTGCCGAGATTGCCGGCCACCAGCGCAAACAGATAGGACGGCTTGGGGAAGGGGTCGTGCCAGACTGCAAAGTGCCAGCCGTCGGCAAGCGCGCCGCTTTCGACCGGATTGCCGTTGGAAAGCAACAGCGGCGCTTCGTCCAGCCTCGCCTCGATACGCACGGTATAGACCGACAGGATGTCGGGGCGGTCGAGGAAATAGGTGATGTGGCGAAAGCCCTCGGCCTCGCATTGCGTGCAATAGACATTGCTGGAGCGGTAGAGGCCCATCAGCGCCTCATTGCTGGCCGGCGCGATCTCGGTCTCGAGCAGCAGCTGGAAACGGGCCGGCGGCCTCAAAATGGTCAGCTGGTCCGGCGTGGCGAGATACTCGGCCGGGGCAAGCTCGCGACCGTCGATGGCAATGCGCTTGAGCACCAGCCCGTCGCCGTCCAGCACCAGCGACGTCGAGGCGGCGGCGCCATCGCGGCGTTCGATCGTCAGCACTGTGGTGACACGCGTTGCGTCTGGCGAAAGGCGGAAGGTGAGGCCGGTTTGCGGGATGGAAAAGTCGTTGGGGCGGTAGTCTTCGAGCTTGAAGACCTGGCCGGTATCGGTTCGCATTCCCTTGGGTTTCCCTGTCGCTATCGGAGCCGCTGACGTGTCCTGGCCCATTAAATCTAAAGTTGCGCGCTCTTTACACGAAACGGCCACTCGACAAAACTGCGCCAATGCCTATTTCGGGGCGTTCCCCTTCCATCTTCATCGCGAGGCCTTGATGACCGTCGTCACACCGAAATTCGGCATGGGTGCCTCTGTGCTGCGTCCTACGACACATATCTGGGCAACGATTCGGGAAGCGGCGGAGGCGTGACTTTAGGGCCGAGAGACGAGGCGGCAGGGAAACTGTCCGATCATCCAGGGCGTGTGCTGACCGGGATCATGCTCAAGGTGATCTCGGTGGCGGTCTTCGTCGGCATGCAAACCTGCATCAAGGCAGCCGGCACCTTGCCGGCCGGCCAGATCGTCTTCTTTCGCTCCTTCTTCGCCATCTTCCCGATCATTATCTTCCTGGCCTTCAGGAGAAAACTGGGTACGGCGTTTGCCACCAAACGTCCGCTGAACCACATTGCGCGCGGTGTCGTCGGCGTTTGCGCCATGGGGCTCGGCTTCTTCGCGCTGACCCGGCTGCCGCTGCCGGAGGCGATTACGCTGAACTATGCGCAGCCGTTGCTGGTGGTGGTGTTCTCCTCGCTTTTCCTCGGCGAGGCCATCCGCATCTATCGCTGGAGCGCGGTCGCGGTTGGTCTCGTCGGCGTGCTGATCATCTCCTGGCCGGAACTGACGCTGCTCACGTCGGGCGCCGCACTCGGCGACCAGGAGGTGCTGGGCGTCATCGCTGCTCTCTTCTCAGCGGCAATCTCCGCCAATGCCATCCTGCTCGTGCGCAATCTGGTTCAGACCGAACGGACAGCGACCATTGTGTTGTGGTTTTCGGCGACGGCGAGCGTCATGGCGCTGTTTTCGCTGCCTTTCGGCTGGCAGGCGCTGACGCTATTGCAGACCGGCCTTCTGGTCGCCGCAGGCTTCTGCGGCGGGCTGGCGCAGATCCTGATGACGGCAGCCTATCGCCACGCCGAGGCCTCGGTGGTGGCGCCGTTCGAATACACCTCGATGATCCTCGGTGTCGTCGTCGGCTATTTCGCCTTTGGCGATATCGCCACCATCAACACGCTCGTCGGCGGTGTGATCGTCGTTGCCGCCGGCATGTTCATCATCTGGCGCGAGCGCCAACTCGGCCTGGAACGCACCCGAACGCGCAAGGCAGCGCCACCACAGGGGTGAGGAGGTCCGCGGGGTTGGCTCAGTTAGCTTCCGCACGTTCCTTCGCCAGCCGCACCAGCACCGCTCGCGTCTGCTCGTCGGCCGGGAAGAAAGACTCGATCGCCAGTTCCGACAGCGTCACGTCAAGCGGCGTGCCGAAGACGGTGATGGTGCTGATGAAGGACAGCACCTGGTCGCCATGCGCCAGCCGCAGCGGATGGACGATGCCGTTGGGCTCGACCGGCACCGGCCGCGCACCCTTGAGCCCGGACGGATAGGTTCGCAATTCGCGCTCCAGCTCGACCAGGACGGGATCGCCGGCGGCATCGTTCTGGTGTTTCAGCCGCTCCAGCAGATGCGCCCGCCATTCCGCGAGATTGACGATGCGCGGTGCGATGCCGTTCGGGTGCAGGCTGAGGCGCAGCACATTGACCGGCGGCTGGAGCAGCGACGGCTCGGCAACATCGGCCAGAAACGGGCCGATGGCGGCATTGGCGGAACTCAGGTTCCAGTGCCGGTCGACGGCGAGCGCGGGGAACGGTTCATGCCCCTTGAGCACGGTCTCGACCGCGGCAAGCGCCGGCGCCAGCGTCTTGTCTGTGAGTGGCCGCTCGCTGAAGCTCGGCGCAAAGCCGGCAGCCAGCAACAGCTGATTACGCTGCCGCAGCGGAATCTCAAGCTGCTCGGCCAGATGCAGCACCATCTCGCGCGAGGGCGCGGCGCGGCCGCTTTCGACGAAGGAGAGATGACGCTGGGAAATCTCAGCCTCCATTGCGAGATCAAGCTGGCTCATGCGCCGGCGCGTGCGCCATTCGCGGATCAGGCTGCCGGCGGAGGTTTGGACTGTTGTCATCGGGCAGGATTAAGGCGGCGGGAGAGGGATTTCAATTACGTCGGAGGTTATAGCGGAGGCCGAGGCGAAATCTATTCTCCCCCTTTGAGGGGGAGATGGCCGGCAGGCCAGAAGGGGTCGGTTCGACGGGATGCGACCTTCTTACGGAAAATGGACGTTGGCGCTCCACGCGCAACGACCCCACAGTCGCCTTCGGCGACATCTCCCCCTCCAAGGGCCCTCAAGGGGGAGATCAGCTAGCTAGCCCACCTCTCGCAACTTCGCTTTCACCTCGAGAAAATCCCGCCACGCCAGTTTCTTGTGCGCCGGCGTCCGCAAGAGATAGGCCGGGTGCAACGTCGGCATGGCCGGAATGGCAGTGCCCGACACCGTCGTGTGCACCTGCCAATTGCCGCGCAGGCGCAGGATGCCCTCGGTAGTGTTGAGCAGGGTTTTGGCCGAAGGGCCGCCGAGATTGACCAGCACCTTCGGATTGACCAGCTCTATCTGCCGCTCGATGAAGGGACGGCAGATTTCGGTCTCGTGCGGCGTCGGCGTGCGGTTGCCGGGTGGCCGCCAGGGAATGACGTTGGCGATATAGACCGAAGTCCGGTCAAGCCCGATCGCCGCCAGCATGCGGTCGAGCAGCCGGCCCGAGCGGCCGACGAAGGGCAGGCCCTCAATATCCTCGTCGCGGCCGGGCGCCTCGCCGACCAACATCACCGAACCTTCCGGATTGCCGTCGGCAAAGACCAGGTTCTTGGCGGTGAATTTGAGGTTGCAGCCATCGAACGACGCCATGTGCTGGCGCAGTTCGTCGAGCGTCGAGGCACTTGCCGCCATTTGCCGGGCCAGGGCCGCCTGTGCCTCGTCGGGCACCGTCGCCATGGCCGGAACGGAACGCGCCGGCGCGTCCGGCACCCGGCTTGCGTCCAGCCCGGGGCTGGCGGCGGCTTGTTCCGGAAACTTGTTTTCGCGAGGCGGCGCGGCAGGCGCCGTTGTGCGCTCGGGGCGCTTCGGTGCTGCCCCGGCAAACCGGTTCACCGGCGCGTCCTCCAACGCTTCGTCGACGCCGGCAGAGGCGTAGAAGGCGAGCAACTCGGCCAGGTCGGATCGGTTGTTGGGGGAGGCGGCAGTCATGCCGGGCACATTCGTCCGCCGAGAGACGATTTGCAAGGTTGGGCGGTTAGTAATCTCCCCCTCAAGGAGGGAGACTACGCGCTCGTCGGCTTTCGCCAATCACGAAGGGCATTTCGTGGCGATTTTCACGGCGTCTGCCGCTTACCCCGTAGGAATCCGCGGATCCTGAACCAGATAAAACGTCCAGCGCGGCGTGTAGTCGGTGATCAGAAACTCGAAGCGTCCCCTCTTCAGCGGGTCGATCTGTCCACTCTTGAACAAGAGCCGGTCATAGGGTTCGAAATCGCGGTCGAAATCGGCGTACGCGCTCGACAGGATATTGTCGGGCGTCTTGTTACGCTGGTCGAAGGACAGGCCGTCGCCGAACACGCTCGGCTGGTTGAGTATCTCCTGCAGCTCGAACTGGAATTCGACCCAGGCCTGGCCGCTGTTGTTGAGCACCTCGATACGCATGTACAGGATGCCGTTGGCGAATTCGCCGTTGGTGCTGAACGGCTGGATCGGTTTGGTGGTGCGGATGGTGAGCGTCACCGGCGTCGACGAATTCAGCTCCTCGGAGATGACCAACGGATCTTCCTTGGTGCCGGTGCCCGAGGCGCCGGTGATGTGGAAACCGCCAAGCTCGTCGGAAAAGGAATAGGCGCCGGTCGCCCACACCTTCACCGGCTCGGCCTGAGCGCGAACCGGCGTAAGCATTGAAAGGGCGAGAAGGATCGCTCGGCAGGTCCGGCCGGGCGGAAGGGGGAAGCGCGTCAATGAATAGCCGGACGGCGTGCGCATGGAAATAAGTATGGCCGATAAGAGAGCCGTCGAACAATTAAAATATGGGACGCTGAGCGCGGCCGCGCGCAAAACGCTTGCGGCAGAGTTGTCATCCGCGACTTTTTGTCGAAATCGGCATTGTCACGTCAGCGCCGGTTTCCTGTCGCGGATTGATGCGCTATGCAGCGCAGGAGCCAGCAAAATGCCGGAAACGGTTGGCCAGTGCGGAGGGGTTGATGAGCGAGATCGAACGCGAGAGCATGGAATTCGACGTGGTCATCGTCGGGGCCGGCCCGGCGGGCCTTGCCGCAGCGATCCGTCTCAAGCAGGTCAATCCCGAGCTTTCCGTCGTGGTGTTGGAAAAGGGCGGCGAGGTTGGTGCACACATTCTGTCAGGCGCCGTCGTCGATCCCATAGGCATCGACCGCCTGTTGCCGGGCTGGCGCGAGGAAGATGGCCATCCCTTCAAGACGCCGGTTACGGCCGACGATTTCCTGGTGCTCGGCCCCGCCGGCTCGTTCCGTCTGCCCAATATACTGATGCCGCCGCTGATGAACAATCACGGCAACTACATCGTCTCGCTCGGCAATGTCTGCCGCTGGCTGGCAATCAAGGCTGAAGCGCTAGGCGTCGAAATCTATCCGGGCTTTGCTGCCGTCAGCCTCGTCTACAACGATGCCGGCGCCGTCACGGGCGTCATCACCGGCGACATGGGCGTCGAAAAAGACGGCACACATGGCCCGGGCTTTGCGCCGGGCATGGCGCTGATGGGCAAATACGTGCTGATCGGCGAGGGCGCGCGCGGTTCGCTGTCCAAGCAGCTGATCGCAAAATACAAACTGTCCGACGGCCGTGAGCCCGGCAAGTACGGCATAGGCCTCAAGGAGCTGTGGCACGTCAAGCCCGAGAACCACCGGCCGGGCCTGGTGCAGCACTCCTTCGGCTGGCCGCTCGACCTGAAGACAGGCGGCGGCTCCTTCCTCTACCACCTGGAGGACAACCAGGTCGCGGTCGGCTTCGTCCTGCATCTCAACTACAAGAACCCCTGGCTGTCGCCCTTCGAGGAATTCCAACGGTTCAAGACGCATCCGGCGATATCGCGCACCTTCGAGGGCGCCAAGCGCATCGGCTATGGCGCGCGCGCCATTACCGAAGGCGGCTGGCAGTCGGTGCCGAAACTCTCCTTCCCCGGCGGCGTGCTGATGGGGTGTGCGGCGGGCTTCGTCAACGTGCCGCGCATCAAGGGTTCGCACAATGCGGTGCTGTCCGGCATGCTGGCGGCCGAGCATGTCGCGCAAGCGATCGGCTCCGGCCGCGCCAATGACGAGCTGTCTTCTTATGAGGACGCTTGGCGCGCGACCGATATCGGCAAGGATTTGAAGAAGGTCCGCAACGTCAAGCCGCTCTGGTCGCGCTTCGGCACCATTATCGGCGTCGGCCTCGGTGGTCTCGACATGTGGCTGAACACGCTGTTCGGCTTCTCGCCCTTCGGCACGCTGAAGCACGGCAAGGCCGATTATGCCACGCTTGAGCCCGCGGCCAAGCACAAGAAGATCGCCTATCCCAAAGCGGACGGCGTGCTGACCTTCGACCGCCTGTCCTCGGTGTTCCTGTCCAACACCAATCACGAGGAAAACGAGCCGGTGCATCTCATCGTCGGCGACATGGAGTTGCAGAAGCGTTCCGAGCATGATGTCTTTGCCGGGCCTTCGACCCGCTATTGCCCGGCCGGTGTTTACGAATGGGTCGACAAGGACGGCAACGCCGCCGCCGATCCGTCTGCCAAGGATGTGCGCTTCGTCATCAACGCGCAGAACTGCGTGCACTGCAAGACCTGCGACATCAAGGATCCCAACCAGAACATCAACTGGGTGCCGCCACAAGGCGGCGAAGGCCCGGTCTATCAGGGCATGTGAGCCTCACCGACCGGGGCCGTCTCAACCAGCAAAAATGGCGGCGATGGCCGGGTTTACCAAGGCATGTAAGGCGCTCGGCGCCAAAGATTGTTGAAACCGTCGTCTGCTTGTGGTCTCATTGCCGCGTCCATGGGGAAAATGGCATGCGCGTGTTGGTCTTGTTTTGCGTCGCCGTCATAAGCGCGGCCTGCGGCGTCGTCGGGACGGCGTCGGCGGGGGTGAAAACCGTCGTCAAGACGCGAACCTATGACATCACCGGCACGACAGGTGCCGGTCTGGTTATCGCCATGAACCGCAGGGGCCCCAAGCACGGTTTCATGACCCACGCCATCGCGCAGACAAGCTACACCGCCGACTGGAGCCTGGACGTGGGTCAGGTCAACGGCGTCTGCCGCCTGCGCCAGGCCAATGGAACGCTCAACATCGCCTACACCTACCCGCGCGTCGCCTCGGCCGTCACGCCGGCGCTGCGCAAACGCTGGAACCGGTTTTTCACAGGCGTTCTCGCTCATGAAGGAACCCATGGCCGTATCGCCGGGCAGATGATGCAGGCTGCCGAGCGGTCGGTTCGCGGCCTGAAATTTGCCAACGATCCGCAATGCAACAAAACGCGCGTCGAAGCCACGCGGCGCTTGCAAGCCACTTCCAAGCTCTACGAGGCAAAACAGATCGCGTTCGACGCGCGCGAGCACAGTGAAGGCGGCCATGTCGAGCGCATCATCGAGGCCTTGGTAGGCTTGTGAAACCGTAAGCCCCGTGGCGTACGATCTAGCCGCCCATGCTGGGCTGGATCAGCGACACAGTCGCGGTAGAATCCTCGTCGACCGGCTTGGTCTCGTCGCGCATCAATGAAAATTCCACCATCACCGGCAGATGGTCGGAGCCGGTCGCTTCCATCTGCGTCGACGACAGGATGGTCACCCCGCCCTTCGAAAACACCTGGTCGATCGGCAGGCCCGCATAGCGCCGCAGGAAATCGGGCAGGGTCCGGTGGATCCAGGTCGATCCGGCCGACGGCATCACGGTCAGTCCGCCGAGCGAGGCAACGCGCCGTACCGCGGCGCTCCACGGCACGGCGTTGCAGTCGCCGGCCATGATCGCCGTCTCGCCGAGCGAGGTGAGCGTCTCGGTCAACTCGCCGATCTGCCAGTATTGTTCCTTCGGCCACGGCCAGCTCAAATGGATCGCCGCGACATCGACCGGAGTGCCGCCGAAATCGACGGTGGCGGCCGCCATCGCGCCGCGCGGTTCGCAATGCGGCTCGGTGCCGGCCGCAAAAGGTCGCCGGGACAAAAGCGCCACGCCCCACACGCCGTCGGGATGGGCGCACAGGATGCGATAGGGATAGGCGTTCTGGATATAGCCGAGTTCGGTCGCCCACATGGCCGATACTTCGTCGAGCGTGATCACGTCTGGGTTGGTCCTGGCGATCAGCGAAAGAACCTTCTTGGGTGTCGGATTGTTGAAACGCAGGTTCATCTGCAGCAGCCGGTAGACCGGTTCGTTGCCGGGCGCGGCGTCATTGGCGGCCTGCACCGGCCACAGGCGCGGCAAGGTGCTCAACGTGCTGGCGAAGGCGGCCACGGCCAGCAGCAGGCCCACGCCCGCCTGCAGGCGAAACGAGGTGGCGAGCAGCGGCAGCGCAATCAGCCCCATCAGCACGGCAAAATGGATGCGGAAATGGGCGAAGGAATCGAAGGCCGGATGCAGTGCGCCAAAGAACCCGGCTACAAGCGCGGCCGAGAGGCCGAGCATTGCCAGGAACGCCATTGAAGCCATCATCTTTCGCACGCGTGCCATCAGACCGGGTTTTGCCCATAGACCGGGTAATACATTGCCGAGGTATCAGGCCTTTATCGGCTGAAATGCGGCCCAATCAAGATGACGAAACGCCTCGCGGCAAACATTTACGGCAAGCCGGTCTACTGAAAGGCCGTCTCCGAAAAGCTTCTCAGCTTGCGCGAATGCAACCGTTCCATCGGCATTTCCGCCAGCTTCTCCATCGCCTTGATGCCGATGGTCAGATGCTGCGCCACTTGCCGCTTGTAGAATTCGGTCGCCATGCCGGGCAGCTTCAACTCGCCATGCAGCGGCTTGTCGGAGACGCAAAGCAGCGTGCCGTAGGGCACGCGGAAGCGGAAGCCATTGGCGGCGATCGTGGCCGATTCCATATCGAGCGCGATGGCGCGCGACTGCGACAGCCGCTGCACCGGTCCGCGCTGGTCGCGCAGTTCCCAGTTGCGGTTGTCGATGGTGGCGACGGTGCCGGTGCGCATGATGCGCTTGAGATCGTAGCCGGAAAGTCCGGTGACTTCGGCGACCGCCTCCTGCAGCGCCACCTGGATCTCGGCCAGCGGCGGTATCGGCACCCACACCGGCAGGTCATCGTCCAGCACATGGTCTTCCCGGACATAGGCATGCGCCAGCACATAGTCGCCCAGCGCCTGAGTGTTGCGCAGGCCGGCGCAATGGCCGAGCATCAGCCATGCATGTGGCCGCAGCACCGCGACATGGTCGGTGATCGTCTTGGCGTTGGACGGGCCGACGCCGATGTTGACCATGGTGATGCCGCCATGGTTCGGCTTCTTCAGATGATAGGCTGGCATCTGAGGCAGGCGCGGCGCCGCCACGCCTTCGCTGGGCGCGTTTTGCCCTGCCTTGGTGATGACATTGCCCGGTTCGACGAATTCGGTATAGCCGTGGCCGCCTTCAGCCATCTGGGCCCGCGCTCGGGCGACGAACTCGTCGATGTAGAACTGGTAGTTGGTGAACAGCACGAAGTTCTGGAAATGCTGCGGGCTGGTCGCCGTGTAGTGCGTCATGCGGTGCAGCGAATAGTCGATGCGCTGCGCCGTGAACGGCGCCAGCGGCCTTGGTTCGCCGAACGCGACCTCGAAGGTGCCGTTGGCGATCTGGTCGTCGGTGCCGTCGAGATCCGGCACGTCGAACAGGTCGCGGATCGGCCGTTTGATGCGGTCGGCGGCGGCGCCATCGACATGGGTTCCTTCAAGGAACGCGAAATGCAGCGGGATCGGCGTGGTCGATTCCGAAACCGTTACCGGCACGCCGTGATTGCGCATGATCAGGCGAAGCTGCTCTACGAGATAGCGTTCGAACAGCACCGGCTGGGTGATGGTGGTCGAGAAATGCCCGGGGGTCGGCATGTGGCCGTAGGCCTGGCGCGAGTCGATCTGGGTGAACGAATTGGTGGTGACGCCGATCTCCGGGTAGAAGGCGCGGTAGCGCTTGCTTTCGTCGCCGCCGGCGGCAAGCGTGGCAAAGGAGTCGCGCAGAAACTTGGTGTTGCGGTCGTAGAGCACCTGCAAGGCGGCCACGGCCTTTTTGGCGTCGTCGAAGCTCTGCTTGCCGAAAGGCTCCGGCATGACGACCGATTCGATAGCTTGTGGGTAGATTCGCTTTTCCATGGCTCAATATAGAGACTTGAGGCCGCACTTGGGAGGGGAGGGTGGCCGCCAAGTGGTCGATTTATTCGTCCACGCCCAAGGTGTGCTGAGATTCAGGTAAGGCTGAGCCGGAGTCGAGGACGGGCGCGAAGCGACCAAACTGGTTGGCTTCGAGAACCGGAGCGGAGCGTACTCGAAGCATGTGAGCACCAAGGCCGCCACTTGCAGGCCAGCATCACCTTAATACCGGCACACCTTACCCGCGCTGCAGACTGACCAGCAAGACAAAGCCGACGCCATGCTTCTTCGGCGCCGGCGCGTCGATCGTCGTGTCGGCATTGGCCCGCATCATTGGCATGGCCAGGACCGGCGCCGACAGCACGACCAGGACGAGCGCCGCCCGCGGCAGGAGCCGAAGGGTCTGGAGGGCGTTGATGGCGATGCGGTTCATGGCTTTTGCTTTTCTGTTTGGATCTATGTCTTTGTCGTCTCAGGGGCGAAAATGGTTCATGCAATCGAATTGGCAGGAACTGGCTGCATTCCAGGAACGGGCCGGACGGCCGGATTCGGCCACGAGGATGGCGAAGAGCATCCCGAACAGGCTCATCAACAGGCAGACGATGGTGAAGCGGCGAGCGAGCATTTGCGTGGTGTCTCCTTGAACACGCCATCAAAATGCCCTGATGCGACTGAACCGGCGCTGATGCCGGCGTTCATCTACGGTTCAAAGTGATTGACGATGTTTTAGGGAGCGCATCGGTTCGGGTTTGCGCCGCCGCAAACGGCACGGTCGTCGCTATGGCGCGGACCGTCCTGCAAAAGAAAACGGGGCCTGTGAAGGCCCCGTTGGTCAACTCAAAGCAGCAAGATCAGAGCTTGTGCCAGGTCTGGCTCTTGCAGATCAGCCCGCCGAGCACGCAGCCGCTCATCTTGAGCGAGGTGCCCGACAGTGTTGCCTTGCCCGAATAGGTCTTGTCGTTTGCCGGATCGGTGATGTTGCCGGCATATTTGTTGGCCCCGGCCGCCTTGAGCGAACCGATGGTCTTCCCGGCATATTTGCCGGTCTTCAGGGTGATGGAGAATGAACCGCTGCCGCCGATAACTGCTGTGTCGCCGGCTTGTGTCTTCCAATTGCCTTCGATCGGATCGGCCCAAGCCGCACCAGCCATCATCACGGCGGCCGCCAGGGCCAAGCTCACTTTGCGAAACATATCTGTCCTCCCTGGTTTAGATGGGGCAGCCGCCTCTCTGCCCCTTACGCAAACGTAAGCTAATCCAGCTCCCGGCAAAACAAAAGCGTGCCGCGACGGAAGGTTTCGCAATTTTCATGCGGGGTCGGGAGAGTGCAGCCCGTGGAAATAAACGATCGAGGCGTTGGCTTTGGTTCGCGTGGTTAGCAGAGTGTTGATCGGCGCCTTGCAAATTTTCGTCAAATCGGTCGAGAAACGGCGGGATTGCTGACTTTGTATCCTTAACGAATTTCCGCGTTTACCTCTTGTTTTAGCTTTGTTTTCTCCAAATTAAGCACGCCATTTAACGACGGATTCAAGGCTCGGCCTCATTCTCGGAAGCATCGAAAGAGCGGCTCCCCAGGGAACACCGGGGGACAGAAGAGGCCCGCTCTCGGGAGCCAGACAGGGGACTAAAATGGCACGTTTTGAAATGCTTGAAGCCGGCTTCGGCGCCATGGGGGCAACTGCCCAGGCCGACATTCTTTTCGAACTGGGCATGATGTATGCGACCGGCCGCGATTGCGAGATCGATGTCGTTGCCGCCCACAAATGGTTCAACATCGCCGCCATCAAGGGCTCGGTCCGCGCCGCGGAACTGCGCTCGGAATTGTCGGCCGCAATGTCCAAGGTCGAGATCGCCAAGGCGCTGCGCGAAGCCCGCGAATGGATGACGATGCACTGAGATCGCGAGCAGATTATCGCAGGCAGATTATCGAAAACAGGGAAGCCCCGGGATCAAGACCGCAAAGACGGTCGGAACCGGTGAAACGACAAGGCCGCGACAAGACGGCCGACCATGAAAGAACAAGAACGCGGCAGGCCGGCACGGTCCAGTCGTGCACAATGGGGACGGCGGGCAGGTTTTCGTGGCGCGGGGGCGCATGGGGACTGCTACGAGCAAAAAGCCACGACCGGCCGGAACAGGCTGGCGTGGCTTTTTGCGTTGATGAGGCCCAATCGAGCGGCGCCGATGCGCCTAGACAGGCCCAATGAAGGATGAAATTGTCCCGCCTTCGGAAAGAAGCGCGGCCAGAGCGGCTGCGCGAGTGTGGGAGGAGTTCTATCACCATGAAAAAAACGGGTATTTTGAGCGCGGCCGTATTTGGCCTGATGATGAGCGCTCCGGTTGCCTTTGCCGATGACATCACCATTTCGGTGGTCGGCCCGATGACCGGACAACTCGCCACGATCGGCGACCAGTTCAAGCAGGGCGCAACGGCAGCCGCCGACGCGATCAACGCCGCCGGCGGTGTCAACGGCTCGATGATCAAGCTCGACATCGAGGACGACCAGTGCGATCCCAAGCAGGCGGTTTCGGTGGCCAACCGGATCGTTGCCAACAGCGTCAAGTTTATTGACGGCCATGCCTGTTCAGGTTCGAGCATCCCGGCTTCCGCCGTCTACGCCGAGGCCGGCGCGCTGATGATGAGCCCGGCCTCTTCAAATCCCGAGCTGACCGATGCCGCCGCCAAGGCCGGCTGGCCGACGATCATGCGTCTCTATACGCGTGACGACGCGCAGGGCGCCTTCATTGGCCCGTGGATCGCCAAGAAATATGCCGGCAAGAATGTCGTTATCCTGCATGACAAGAGCGCCTACGGTCAGGGCGTTGCCGATGCCGTGAAGGCGACGATGAATGCCGGTGGCCTAAAGGAGATCGACTATGAAGGCATCAATGCCGGCGAGAAGGATTATTCGGCTCTCGTCACCAAGCTGAAGGACCTCAAGGCCGACGTTGTCTATTTCGGCGGCTATCACCCGGAAGCCGGGCTTATCCTGCGTCAGTCGGCCGAGCAGAGCGTCAAGTTCCAGCTGATCATGCCGGATTCGATCGCCTCGCCAGAATTCTGGCAGGTCGCCGGCCCCGCCGGTGAAGGCACCCTGTTCGTCTTCCCGTCGGACCCGCAGGCCAAGCCGGAAGCCAAGGAGGCCATCGCCAAGATCAAGGCGGGCGGCTTCGTGCCGGAAGGCTTTACGCTGTTCTCCTACGCCGTCGTTCAGGCGTTTGCAGAGGGCGTCAAGCGCGCCGGAACGGACGATCCGGTCAAGGTAGCCGAAGCGCTGAAGAACGGCACGCCGTTCAGCACCGTGGTCGGCGACGTGACCTTCGACGAGAAGGGCGATCTGAAGAACGCCAGCTACGACATCAACCAGTGGCACGACGGCAAATACGCACCGATCGCGCAGTAAGCGGCCGCGTACTCATGGCAATGGCCGGGCTTGTCCCGGCCATTTTTCATTCAAGCCTCCAGCCGGCTATGCAGCCTCTTCAACGAAGCGCACCAGCACCGTTCCGTCGGTGACCTGCGCGCCCTCGGTGGCGATCTCGGCGATCACGCCGTCATGGCTGGCCGCGATCGTGTGCTCCATCTTCATCGCTTCCAGGATCAGTAGCGGCTGGCCCTTGATCACCCTTTCGCCCTTTGCCGCGCGCACCAGCTTGACCAGGCCCGGCATCGGCGCGCGCAGGCTGCCTGAAGCGGCGGCCGCCTCGTCGGTGCGCGCCAGCGGATCCGGGACGAGGAAACTGTAGCCGACCGCGCCTTCGAACACGGTGACGTGGCCTGGCCAGCGGGCAAGGCGAAGGGCGGCGCGAAGATCATGCGAATTGACGCTGTCATAGGGCGCGTCCAGCGCCACCTCGAAGCGCCCGTCCGGCCGCACTGAAACACGCGCCAGTATATCGTCCTCGCCATGGCGCAGGCGCGTGCGGCGCGCAACGCTGTGGAAATGCGCATAGCCGGCAAGCGACGACCACGGATCGTTCGACGGCGGCAAGGCACCGGCCCCGGCCGCTGCAAGGGCTGCCGCGGCAACGATCCCGCAGCTCGGCGGGGCGACCGCGGTCAGCGCTTCCTGATGCCTGCCGATCAGGCCGGTATCGACATCACCGGCCGAAAAATCGGCGTCCGCGGCAAGTGCCGCGAGAAAGGCGGTGTTGACGGTCGAGCCGGCAATCTCGGTCTGCGACAACGCAGTGCCGAGCGCATCGAGCGCCGCCTGCCTGTCCTTGGCGTGGACGACCAGCTTGGCAATCATCGGATCGTAGAAGGGCGAGATCGCATCGCCGGCCCGCACGCCGGTCTCGATGCGCATGCTGGCGCCTTCGGGCGCGTTGTCGGGAAACGCCAGGTGATGCAGCGTGCCGGTCGCCGGCAGAAACCCTTTCGCCGCGTCCTCGGCATAGATGCGCGCCTCGAAGGCGTGGCCGGAAAGCGTGATTTCGCTCTGCGTCTTCGGCAGCTTTTCGCCGGCGGCTACCCGCAACTGCCACTCGACCAGGTCGGTGCCGGTGACCATTTCGGTGACGGGATGCTCGACCTGCAGGCGGGTGTTCATTTCCATGAACCAGAAGCGGTCGGCCTTCAGCCCTTGCGAGGCATCGACGATGAATTCGATGGTGCCGGCGCCGGAATAGCTGATCGCCTTGGCGGCCTTGACCGCCGCTTCCGTCATCGCCTCGCGCAGCGCCAGCGTCATGCCGGGCGCCGGCGCTTCCTCGATCACCTTTTGGTGGCGGCGCTGCGCCGAGCAGTCGCGCTCGTAGAGATGCACGGCATTGCCAAAATTGTCGCCGAATACCTGGACCTCGATGTGGCGCGGCTTGTCGACATATTTTTCGACCAGCACGCGGTCGTCGCCGAACGCGGCCTTGGCCTCGCGCCGTGCGCCCGACAGCGCCTCGGAGAAATCGTCGGGATGTTCGACCCGGCGCATGCCCTTGCCGCCACCGCCGGCGCGCGCCTTGATCAGAACGGGATAGCCGATCTCACGCGCCTTGGACGCCAGCAGCACGATCTCCTGCGCCTCGCCATGATAGCCCGGCACCACCGGCACGCCGGCCTTTTCCATCAGCCGCTTGGCCGCGTCCTTCAGCCCCATGGCGCGGATCGAGGCGGCCGACGGGCCGATGAAGGTGAGCCCTGCCGCCACCACCTGGTCGACGAAATCGGGGTTTTCCGAGAGGAAGCCATAGCCGGGGTGAATTGCTTCGGCGCCGGTCGCCAGCGCCGCCGCAACAATCCTGTCGCCGCGCAGATAGCTTTCACCGACGGGCGAAGCGCCGATATGCACCGCCTCGTCGGCCATTTCGACATGCAGAGCCTTGGCGTCCGCGTCGGAATAGACGGCAACGGTGCGCACCCCCATCTTCCTGGCCGTGCGTATCACCCGGCAGGCGATCTCGCCGCGATTGGCGATCAGGATCTTGGCGAACATGGAGCCTCCCGGGTTTGTCTCGGGCGGCGCCGGTCTAGCAGGAATGAGCCTATTTCGAAGCCGCGATTTTGCAGCCGCCGCTCGCGGTCTGAACCTTCCACTTTTTCAGGCCAACCTGACAGCTTCGCAACGCCAACTCTTCCGCGGCCTTCTGAGATGGCGCGTTCAGCCGCGCACCGCAGATGATGTAAAGATCGTCGACGCGCGAGTAGAATGTGGTCGCGTAGGCCGAGTGGCCACTCGCCGCGACATAGGCGTTGTACGACTTCGTGCAGGGCTCCTTTGGATTCAGTGACAACGGAGGCCAGAATCGGGTGTCTCCCTTGCTGCCCGCCAGCGATCCAGCCGCCCCGATACCGGGTGCCGTAAATACGAGCAGGCCGGCAAGCATCGATACAGTAATTCGTTTGATGCGTGTCGATTTCATCTTGCGCCGCCCATTTGAAAAATGCCCAAGCCGATGCTTGTCGGCCTACTTCGATGCCGCAACTTCGCAGCCAGCCCCTGTAATGACCTTGTAATGGCTGCGGGCGGACTCGCAGGATTTCATCGCCCGTTCTTCGGCAGCCTTCTGTGACGGTGCATTCAAGCCCGAGCCGCAGATGATGTACAACGAACGGATCCGGGCATAGGGCGTGGTCGCATAGGGCGTGGTCGCATAGGCCGAATGGCCGCCGGCGGCCACATAGGCGTTGTAAGCCATGGTGCACTGGTCTTTCGGGCTTTTCGGCAAATACGGATAGAAATGGATGTCGCCTTTGCTTCCCGCCAGCGATGCCGCGGCGCCAACGCCGGGTACCGAAAATATAAGCAAGACTGCAAGTACCGACGCAGTCGTTTTTCCCGAATATTTCGGCCTCATCTTTACCCCATCCCCGTTGCCCAATGTGGGATGAACAATAGCGTCTATTCTCCAGTGCCGCCAGCCTGCTCACCGAAAATTGCTTTTGCGTAGGTGGAGGAACCATCTTATCCATGCAGACTAGCATCCTCCAATGGCAGCAACGGCTTGTCGGTATAGTTGAGCTATTGGCTCGTCGAAGCAGCAGAAAATAACTGTTTCGGGCGTTGAGTTCTGTCCGACGAAGGTACCTGCGATGCCAACGGCAATCTGCGTCGCCTCATTTTTCGGATAACGGTAGATGCCGGTGGAGATCGCCGGAAATGCCACAGTCCGGCAATCCCTGGCGGCGGCGATTTCGAGCGACCTGATATAGCAGGAGGCGAGCAGCCCGGCTTCGCCTTTGCCGCCGCCTTGCCAGACAGGTCCGACCGTGTGGATGATGTAACGTGCCGGCAGGTGATAGCCCTTGGTAAGCTTTGCTTCGCCGACATTGCAGCCGTTCAGCATCCGGCATTCGAATTCGAGCTCCGGGCCGGCGGCGCGGTGAATGGCGCCGTCGACGCCGCCGCCGCCCAGCAGCGAGGAATTGGCGGCGTTGACGATGGCATCGACCGCAAGCCTGGTGATGTCGCCGGTGTGGACATGTATCCGTTCGCCGAACTTGCTCATCCTACATCCTGAACACGCCGAACTTCGTTTCCTCGATGTCGGCGTTGAGCGCGGCCGACAGGCTGAGCGCCAGCACCTCGCGCGTTTTCGCCGGGTCGATGATGCCGTCGTCCCACAGCCGCGCCGAGGAGTAGAGCGGGTGGCCCTCATGCTCGTATTTCATCAGGATCGGCTTCTTGAATTTCGCTTCCTCGTCCGCGCTCCACTCACCGCCCTTGCGCTCGATGCCCTCGCGCTTGACCACCGCCAGCACGGTCGCCGCCTGTTCGCCGCCCATCACCGAAATGCGCGCGTTCGGCCACATCCACAGGAACCGCGGCGAGTAGGCGCGTCCGCACATGCCGTAATTGCCGGCGCCGAACGACCCGCCGATGATCATCGTCACCTTCGGCACCTTGGCGGTGGCGACCGCCATCACCAGCTTGGCGCCGTCCTTGGCGATGCCGCCGGCCTCGTATTTTCGCCCGACCATGAAGCCGGTGATGTTCTGCAGGAACATCAGCGGGATCTTGCGCTGGCAGCACAGTTCGATGAAATGCGCGCCCTTCACAGCACTTTCGGAAAACAGCACGCCATTGTTGGCGATGATGCCGACCGGCATGCCCTGAAGATGGGCAAAGCCGGTGACCAGCGTGGTGCCGTAATTCTGCTTGAACTCGTCGAACTCGGAGCCGTCGACGACGCGCGCGATCACCTCGCGCACATCATAGGGCTGGCGCAGATCCGTCGGCACGATGCCGTAGAGTTCCTGCGCGTCATGAAGCGGCGGCATGGGTTTCTGTAAGGTCAGGCTTACAGTCTTGCGCCGGTTGAGATTTTTGACGATGCGCCGGCAGATGGCCAGCGCATGTTCGTCGTCCAGCGCATAGTGGTCGGCGACACCGGACAGCCTGGTGTGCACGTCGGCGCCGCCAAGCTCCTCGGCGCTGACATCTTCACCCGTAGCCGCCTTCACCAGAGGCGGGCCGCCGAGAAAAATGGTCGCCTGGTTGCGCACCATGATCGTCTCGTCCGACATTGCCGGCACATAGGCGCCGCCCGCAGTACATGAGCCCATGACGCAGGCGATCTGCGGAATGCCGGCCGCCGACATGTTGGCCTGGTTGTAGAAGATGCGGCCGAAATGCTCGCGATCGGGAAACACCTCGTCCTGATTAGGCAGGTTGGCGCCGCCGCTGTCGACCAGATAGACGCAAGGCAGATTGTTTTGCAGCGCGATCTCCTGTGCGCGCAAATGCTTCTTCACCGTGAGCGGATAATAGGTGCCGCCCTTCACCGTGGCGTCGTTGACCACGACCATCACCTCGGTGCCTTCGACACGGCCGACGCCGGCGATGAGGCCGGCCGAGGAAATCTCCTCGCCATACATGGACCATGCCGCGAACTGGCCGATCTCGAGGAAAGGCGAGCCGGTGTCGAGCAACTGCGCCAGCCGCTCGCGCGGCAACAGCTTGCCGCGCGAAACATGACGCTCGCGCGCCTCCTCCGAGCCACCGCGCTCGACGCTTGCCGCCTTGTCCGCAATGTCGGCAACCAGCGCCCGCATGCGCTCGGCATTGGCGCGGAAGGTCTCGGAGGAGGGCGAGATCTGGGTCTGGAGTACGGCCATTTCGAGCTCTACATCTGGGCTAGGAGTTTGCCGTTGCGGCGTTCGAAAATTTTATCGGATAGCAGATTGAAGTCATCCTCGAACGTGACGTCGATCATCTGTCTGGCCGCGCTTTGGGCCTGCGGATTGCTCGCGTCGAAGATGAACAATTGATCCCGGCGCGGCAGCGCAAATAAAACATCGCCGGGAAACTGTGCTTTGATCGACAGCCAGAACTCGTCGAGCAGCACAAGGCTCGTGGAGAGCATCGTATTGCCGTCGACGTAATAGAGATAAAATGTGCCAATCTGGCCGTCGGAGACAATTTTCGGCAGCCATTTCTTCACATTGCCTAGTGCGACATCGCGCAAATCCGAAAGCGCCCGGCCGGGGAAGTCCTTCGGAGCAACAGGTGAGACTGTATCGGGAAGGTCGGCCATGTATACGACCGCAATTTCACCAACCAGCGGTTCGCACAATAAATCCAAACCCATCGATTTGAGGTGCTCGACATACTGCTGGGTCCGTATCACCGCGATCAGACTTTCTTCACTCGCCCTAGGTCGTATTTCGGCGAGGCCTCGGACAAGCCTGCGTATGGCCGCATCGGCGTCTTCGTCGGGGTATGAGTTCAAGTGCCCGAACACGTTTGTGACGTCTGCCGTCACGTCTGCGCCATCGAGTTTTGCACCGATTTTTGCAGGATCCGATGGGTCTGCGACAGCGCTATCGACACCCGGCTGCCGTTTGAGTTCGGCAATTACGAGCTCTCTGAATTCCGCCATATTAGAAAAGCGACGCTTCTGAGCCTTCGCGCGCCCGAGAAAGCCAGCGATTGTGGAAAACAAAGCCATCGCAAATATCCCCCGCCTTGTGACTGGATGCCCCGATGACGTAACCATCTATCGCCCTACTTGTCTCTCGATACCCGCAAAACAACAGCCTGCCATCTTGGCAGGCACTAAACCCCTTCCGCCATGATCTCGCGCCCGATCAGCCAGCGGCGGATCTCGCTGGTGCCGGCGCCGATCTCGTAGAGCTTGGCGTCGCGCAACAGCCGGCCGGTCGGATACTCGTTGGTATAGCCGTTGCCGCCAAGCAGCTGGATGGCGTCGAGCGCCATCAGCGTCGCTTTTTCGGCGGCAAACAGCACGCAGCCAGCGGCATCCTTGCGTGTCGTCTGGCCGCGATCGCAGGCAGCCGCGACAGCATAAACGTAAGCGCGCGCGGCGTTCATCGTCGAATACATGTCGGCAAGTTTGCCCTGCACGAGCTGGAACTCGCCGATCGGCTGGCCGAACTGCTTGCGCTCATGCACATAGGGGATCGCCACGTCGAGACAGGCCGCCATGAGCCCGAGCGGTCCGCCGGCGAGCACGGTGCGTTCGTAGTCGAGGCCCGACATCAGGACCTCGACGCCGCGGCCCTCCTCATGCAGCACATTGTCATAGGGCACCTCGACATTGTCGAACACCAGTTCGCCGGTGTTGGAGCCGCGCATGCCGAGCTTGTCGAGCTTTGGCGATGCCGAGAAGCCGGCCATCGTCTTTTCGACGATGAAGGCGGTGATGCCGCGCGATTTCCGCTCGGGATCGGTCTTGGCGTAGACCACCAGCGTTTCGGCATCGGGGCCGTTGGTGATCCACATTTTCGAGCCGTTGAGCACATAGCGGTCGTTGCGCTTTTCGGCGCGCAGCTTGAGCGAGACGACGTCGGAGCCGGCGCCTGATTCCGACATGGCCAGCGCACCTGCCCTTTCGCCCGAGCACAATGCCGGCAGGAATTTCTCCTTCTGAGCCGGCGTCGCCCAGCGGTTGATCTGGTTGACGCAGAGGTTCGAATGGGCGCCGTAGGAGAGACCAACCGAGCCCGAGGCGCGCGAAATCTCTTCCACCGCAATGACGTGGGCAAGATAGCCCATGCCGCTGCCGCCGAAATCGGGATCGGCGGTGATGCCGAGAAGGCCGAGCGCGCCGAGCTCTTTCCACAGATGCGTGGGGAATTGATTGCTGCGGTCGATCTCGGCAGCGATCGGCGCTATTTTCTCCTGGGCAAAGCGGCGCACCAGATCGCGCAGCGCCTCGATGTCTTCGTCATGCCCGAAGCTGAGTGTGTTCGTGTACATGCCGTTCCTCCTGCCGCATGACCCCGAAAATCAACTTTGATTTCCGGAAAGGATCATGCGCGAAATCAAAATGCTACAGCGTCCTTTGCGCGTCCGAAGGGACGCGCGGCGCTGTAAGTCTTGCCGTCGATCTTCGCGCCAACCAGGCGCATTGTCATTGAAAGATATGTCGCCGTGACTTCAGCCATCGACAGCCGCTCGCCCGGCCGGAACCAGACGATGACGCCGGTCATCATCTGGACCAGGGCCATGGCAGTGAGCCCGGTGTCATCGACACTGAAGGCGCCGGCCTCCGCGCCGTCGCGCAGGATGGCGCGCAACTCCTTCTCATAGGCGGTGCGCATGCGAAGGATCTGCGTCAGCCGGTCATGCGACAGGCTGCGCAATTCCATGTTCGAGACATGGGTGGAGTGGCGGCGCTCGATGTGGAAAGCGATGTGGTTTTCGACATAGGCGGCAAGCCGCGTTGCCGGATCGGCTGCGTCGGGGCGTGCGGCGTCCCACGCTTCGATCAGCCCTTCCATATGTTCGCGCATCAGCGTGAACAGCAGGTCTTCCTTGGTCGGAAAATAGCGGTAGAGCGCGGCCGCCTGGACGCCGACCTCGGCGGCAAGCTGCCGCATCGACGTCGCCTCATAGCCGAAGCGGGCGATCAGGCTGACCGCTGCCTCGCGGACGGCCGCTTCAGTTTTTTCGCCATCGGATCCCGTTGTGCGTGCCATGATCGCCTTCCGGTATTCAGTAATAAAACGAACGTTCAATTAATTCAAGCGGCAATAAAGTGGTTCCGTCTAGACAATGATCCGAAAATCGATGGGCGCGTCGAGGAGTTCGAATTCCTCGGTCTCGACCTTCGAAACCGAAGCTCCCCGTGGCCCTTGCCGGAGCCGTTCGATCATTGTCGAAACCGCAGCATCGGCACCGGCAATCGAGGCCGTCACCGTGCCATCTCGTTCATTGCGTACCCAACCTACGAGGCCAAGCCCTATCGCTTCGCGTCGCGCCCACATCCGATAGCCGACGCCTTGCACCTTACCATGCACGCGCGCCTGCACCGCCTTTTGCCGGTCGTTATCTCCCATGCTCAAGAACTGGCGCGGGATCGGACGAAAGCAACAGCCTTGAACGGTTGGATTGTTGTTGGATCGACGGAAGCCGGGGACCCGGCTGATTCTGTCTTGGCCTTTGGCGGCATTGGCAGGCCGTGTCGCGACGGCAATCGGCCGGGCTAATTTCCCCGCGCAGCGGCGAGCGCGCCGGGCAGTTCCTCGGCAAAGATGTCGAGCTCATGATCGAGGCCGACGCTGACCCTTATGCAACGGTCGAGCCCTGGCGCCATCGGCTTGCGGATGAAAACGTCGCGCGACAAAAGATTTTGCAGCACTTTCAGCGCGAAGGCGCCGTCCTTGCCGCAATCGATGGTGACGAAATTGGTCGCCGATGGCAGCGGCTTCAGCCCGTTCGTCTCGGCAATCCCGGCTATACGTGCGCGTCCGGCAGCGACTCGCGCCACCACGCTGTGCAGCCAGTCCTGGTCGGCCAGCGCCTCGACGCCGGCGATCTGCGCCATGCGGCTGACGCCGTAATGGTTGCGGATCTTCTCGAAATCGCGGATCACCTCAGCCTCGGCCACCGCATAGCCGCAGCGAATGCCGGCCAGCCCGTATGCCTTGGAGAAGGTGCGCATGCGGATGACGTTGGGCCGCGCGACGTCGATCGGCGGCAGCGCCGAGGCCGGTCCCAATTCGCCATAGGCCTCGTCGAACACCAGCATGGTGGTTTCCGGCAGGGCTTCAATGAAGGCGATGATCTCGCTTGCATCCCACCAACTGCCCATGGGGTTGTCCGGGTTGGAGAGATAGACCAGCGGCGCCTTTTCCCGGACGACGGCCTTGAGCAGGCCGTCCAGACTTTCCTTGTCGTTCTCGTAAGGCACCGTGACCAGCCGGCCGCCGACGCCGGCAATGTGGAAATTGAACGTCGGATAGGCACCGAGCGAGGTGACCACCGCGTCGCCAGGCGCGACATACATGCGCGCCACCAGGCTAAGCAGCCCGTCTATGCCTTCGCCGACCACGACGTTTTCGGCGCCGACGCCGAGATGGCGGGCCGCAGCCTGCTTCAGATCGTAATTGTCGGGATCGCAATACATCCACTGGTCACGCGCGACGCGCTCCATACGGGCGATAACGCGCGGCGAAGGCCCGAAGCTGCTTTCATTGGCGCCGATGCGGGCGCGAAAAGCACGTCCGCGCTCGCGCTCCTGCGCTTCCGGTCCGACAAACGGCACCGTCGAGGGAAGCGCGCCGACAAGCGGCGTGAGGGCAGGGCGCTGGCGCATGGCAAAGGCTCACGAGAAGATGGGCCTTCTTGCTAGCGTGCCCAATAGGACGGCGCAAGTTCTGGCGCGGCTGGAAATAGTGGCCATCACGCCCGTGATGAAATCGGCGCGGGTGGCCACGCTCTACGACCTGACCGCCGGTAGGCGGCAACCCTTTTGAAGGCCAGCACTGCAGCCAATGGCGACGGGCGCTTCAAAAAGAAAACCCGGCGGTTGCCCGCCGGGTTCGATTTTCAGCCAGGCTGAGCGTCTTAGAACGAGCGCTGGAAGCGGAGGAGACCGCCGATGCTGCTCTTCTTGTCGGCGTTGGTGAAGTTGGAGAAATTGGCGTCGTCGAACTTGCCTGCATTGAGGTAGTCGACTTCGGCCGTGACCGTGAAGCCGGGAACAACGTCGTAGGCGATGTTGGCGGCAACACCGAGATTCTTCCATTCGTCATACGAGACCTGGGCATTGAACGAGGTCTTCTCGTTGATGGTGTAGGTGCCACCACCCCAGAAAGCCCAGTTGCCGCCCCACTGCTTGTAGAAGCCGCGGCCGCCGGCGTCGATCGCATAGCTCGAGTCCGTCAAATTGTCGTCGGTGCCGTAGCCGCCCATGATGAAGAGCGACAGGTTCTGCATCGGGGTGATGTCCAAACGAACTTTGCCGGCGACTTCTTCGTAGTTGCTGTCATAAGCGACGACGCCGGTGATGGCGCCCCAGCCCTGCGTGTACTTCACGCCGCCGACGACATGCGGAACGTAGCTGTCGATGGTGCCAACGGTTCCGGAGCCTTCTTCGAGAGAGACCACGGCCGAGAAGCCGTTGCCCGCATCGAAGTAGTACTGGACGACGTTGGTATCGAAATCGCCGTAGGGAACGAGCGTATCCTGGAGGACGTTGCCGGCGTAGCCGATGAACGTGTCGAAGGCCGATTCGTCCTTACCGACGCGCAGGCCACCGAGCTGGATCCAGGCGAAGTTCAGCGAAACGTTCTTGTTGCCGGCAGGGTTGGAGTTGAACTCGTCTGCTTCGGTCGTCGGATCGTCTGCCGAGGGGTAGCCGTTGCGGTTGCCGAAGTTGAAGCGGGTCTCGGTGTAGGTCTTCAAGGTGCCGAGTTCGGTTTCCTGGCCGGTCCAGGTCTTCAGCGTGAAACGGGCGTTCTTGTAGAAGGTATCCTGCTCGTCGCCATCCTTATGGTCGAAGGACCTCGCACCATCGAACGAACCCACGTCGCCGGCACCGATGTCGTAACGGACATAGCCGCCGATGCGCAGGCAGGTTTCGGTGCCGGGAATGTAGAAGTAGCCGGCGCCGTACACGTCGCAAATCTTGACGTATTCAGCCGGTTCCGGCTCGGCGACGACGACGGCGTCGGCGGCGCGCGCACCGGAAACTGCGATCAGGGCCGCAGCGGAGCCGAGGAGAAGGCTCTTAATGTTCATTTTCTGACCTCCAGTCAAAAGTTAAAAAACGGGTCTGGGTATTCTTTGCTGAAGGACAGCGTTCCCTGCCCCATCCCCACTACCGAAAAAGATGCGCACCGCGCCGCTCCTTCGAAATCGACATTACCCATGAGGCGGCGGCGTTCAACCACGATCGTACCGGCGAAAGGGCTATGCGGGCGCTATCCCCATGCGTTGTTGCACAAATGACACGATTTGGCCTCAGTCAGAAAGCTCTCATTAACTATCGAAGGGCCCGCAAGCCTTCCAGCGCCGCGCAATGCGGCCGAATCCGGCGATGGCCGGCCAGAATTGCGGCCATGTCGCCGACTCGCCAGCCAGGGAACTGCCGTAGAATCGCCGCATGCAAAAGGCGCCGCTGCGGCCGAATGCGGATTTTTCAACGATTATCGCGCCGGCTTGTTGATTGTGCCGGCGCTTTTCTCTATCCAGCGGCGCAACGGAGAGGTGGCCGAGTGGTCGAAGGCGCTCCCCTGCTAAGGGAGTAGAGGTCAAAAGCTTCTCGTGGGTTCGAATCCCATCCTCTCCGCCATCCTGCTTCGCTCTTCGAGCTTCGCAGGACAAGCCCAACCCTCAGCGCGAAGCAGGATGGCGGAGAGGATGCCCTCCGAAGCCTTGGCGTAGAAGGGCCGGACCGTGTGGTGTGCTACGTGCCGCACAGCGTAAGCCCAGACAATCCCTTGCAAAATTCGATTGGCAGTCCTGCTTCGCTCTTCGAGCTTCGCAGGACAAGCCCACCTCAGCGCGAAGCAGGATGGCGGAGAGGATGCCCTTCGACGCCCGGCAAAGGAGAGCAGCTCATGTGGTATGTGTATCTTCTGGAGAGTGCGGCTGCCGAACGCGAACGCTATATCGGCATAACGACGGACCTGAAACGACGGCTTGTCGAGCACAATGCGGGGAAATCCAGCCATACATCCAAGTTTCTGCCGTGGCGGATCGTCACCTATATGGCCTTTTCGAACCAGGGCAAGGCAGCTTCATTCGAGCGCTATCTCAAATCCGGTTCGGGGCATGCTTCCGCAAACAAGCGCCTGTGGTGATGGCCGCATCACCCGCAGTAAAGTTCCATTTTTCAATAGACCTCAACAATAACAACTGATTACAGCGAAAACGCCTGTCGCCGGCTTCACTGTCTTGTTCGATTCTGACTGGAGGTCAGAAAATGAACATTAAGAGCCTTCTCCTCGGCTCCGCTGCGGCCTTGATCGCAGTTTCCGGTGCGCGCGCCGCCGACGCCGTCGTCGTCGCCGAGCCGGANCTCGGCTCCGCTGCGGCCTTGATCGCAGTTTCCGGTGCGCGCGCCGCCGACGCCGTCGTCGTCGCCGAGCCGGAACCGGCTGAATACGTCAAGATTTGCGACGTTTACGGCTCGGGCTACTTCTACATCCCCGGCACCGAAACCTGCCTGCGCATCGGCGGCTACGTCCGTTATGACATCGGCGCCGGCGACGTCGGCTCGTTCGATGGTGCGACGTCCGCCGACGTTGAGGACGGCGACAGCAACGACACCTGGTACAAGAAAGCCCGCTTCTCGCTGAAGACCTGGACCGGCCAGGAAACCGAGCTCGGCACCTTGAAGACCTACACCGAGACCCGCTGGAACTTCCAGAACAACAACCGTGATGCGGGCGCTGTCTTCGCCGTAAATCCTGCCGGCAATGCCGACACCGTTTCGCTGAACTTCGCCTGGATCCAGCTCGGTGGTCTCCGTGTCGGTAAGGACGAATCGGCCTTCAATACGTTCATCGGCTACGCCGGCAACGTCATCCAGGATACGCTGGTTCCGTACGGCGATTTCGACACCAACGTCATCCAGTACTACTTCGACGCTGGCAACGGCTTCTCTGCCGTGATCTCGCTCGAAGAAGGCTCGGGCGGCGGCACTGATGGTTTCTACGGCGTCGGCACGATCGACAGCTACGTTCCGCATGTTGTCGGCGGCCTGAAGTACACACAGGGCTGGGGCGCCATCACCGGCGTCATTGCTTACGACAGCAACTACGAAGAAGTCGCAGGTAAGGTTCGTTTGGACATCACCCCGATGCAGAACCTGTCGCTCTTCATCATGGGCGGCTACGGTACCGACGACAACTACACGGATGCGGGCTACACGTTCGCAGCTGGCGGTCGCGGCTTCTACAAGCAGTGGGACGGCAACTGGGCAGTCTGGGGTGGTGGCACGTACACCATCAACGAGAAGACCTCGTTCAACGCCCAGGTCTCGTATGACGAAGGTGAAAACCTCGCCATCGCCGCGAACATCGCCTACGACGTTGTCCCGGGCTTCACGGTTACGGCCGAAGTTGACTACATCAATGCAGGCAGCATCGAAGACACCGGCTTTGGCGCGAACCACAACTGGACCGGCATTTCCGATGGCGGCGACGACGCCATCGGCGGCATGCTCCGCTTCCAGCGCTCGTTCTAAGAGCTGGCTTACGACAGGTGAGTACCAGCCCGGGCGCATCTACGCCCGGGCTGTTTTTGTTTCGTGACTGGAACAAGGCAAGCAGAAGGAACAGGGGGTATCGGCAGCTGAACAGTCCGTAAGGGTGAGTTCGTGGGATCCGCTGATGGGCGGATGAATTCACAACTGCGTGATTAAATCTCTTGAAAGGACGCTTCCAAGCGGGTAGGTCTGACTCTATCCACTCGGGGGTGTGGCAATTTATGACCATCGACGCGATACAAGAGGGTGACCCCTCCGAACATTTCTCAATGTTCTCTTCTCAAAATGCGAAGATAAAATACAGCTACAACAAGATCAGAGAAGTAAGGTCGCACCGGGTCGGAGAGCTTTTTTCAGCATACCGAGACATACTCTGGGATGATGGGCGGCATAAATACAATGTCAGCTCCTTCATCGGCGAAATAGACGAGATTCTCCTCGGAGAACGGTTCAGCGCCTTTGACCAGAGCACCCTGGACAATCTTATCGGCACCTTGCGCCAGCGCGGCAACAGCAACGCAACCATCAATCGAAAGATGGCTGCCCTCAGCAAACTGCTGCGCAAGGCTTACAAGATGGGGGATATCCACAGCCTGCCCGAGTTCCGCCGCCAGAAGGAGCGGGCGGGACGGATTCGTTTCCTCGAAAGGGACGAAGAAGCAAGGCTGTTCGCCGCCATCAGGACCCGCAGCGAGGATGCCTACCGTCTCTCGGTCTTTCTCGTCGACAGCGGTTGCCGCCTTGGCGAAGCGCTCGGACTGATCTGGAACGACATCCAGGAACATCGCGTCTCGTTCTGGATCACCAAATCCGGCCGCAGCCGCACCATCCCGATGACCGAGCGGGTCAAGGAGGTGATCAAACTGCCCCCGTCAGAGGGCCGCCGGCCCAAGGGTCCGTTCACCAAACTCAGCCAGGCACAGTTTCGCGCCATCTGGAACGATGCCAAGGTCGAAGTCGGTCTCGGCGCCGACGACCAGGTGGTTCCGCACATCTTGCGTCACACCTGTGCCTCGCGTCTGGTCCAGGGCGGCATCGACATCCGCCGCGTGCAGATGTGGCTCGGCCACCAGACGCTTTCGATGACCATGCGCTATGCGCATCTGGCCACCAACGATCTCGACGGCTGCGTTGTCGTGCTGGAAACGCCCCGCGGCGAGGGGTTATCCGGCGATGGAAAAAGCTCGGCCTTCGCATCGCCGCTGACCACGGCCTCAGTGCCAGCGCCTGCTCAAAAAAGTAAAGCGGCAGCGGCGAAGGCACCCAAGGCGCCCCGGAAAAGCTCGAAAGCCAAATAGTTACCCAAGGCTTTCATATACTGCCTCGGCAACCCCAGGATCATCTTTGATCTTGGGGTTTACTTTTTCTGGGCCGCATTTGGTACTCCATCCAGGAAAGCCGCGATAGCGCCCGGCAGATTGCCTGTCTCCAGGAAGGGCGCATGGCCCTGGCCCTCGACGGTGATCGCTTCCATGCCGGAATGACGCTTTTGCATCTCGTCGAGTGTGTCGGCCGACAGGAGTTTCGAGTTGGCGCCGCGAATGGCAAGCAAAGGTATGGCCGCCAGCGCCTCGAACTGCGGCCACAGATCCGGCAACGGCTTGCTGAGGTCGAGGCCCGCCACCGTCTCGACCAGCTGCGTGTCGAAATCCGGCAGCAGGAGGCCTTCGTCCGTCTCGCGGTAGAGGGCCGACACCATCCGCTCCCAATCCGCTGCGGTCAGAGCGGGAAAATCCGCGCCGTGAGCGACGCGTTGGGCATCGATCGCCTCAGCGCGGCTCTTCGGTTTCGGTGCCGGGTCGAGATAGGTTTGGATATAGGCGAGCCCCGCGGCCTCGATCACCGGTCCGATGTCGTTCAGCACGATGGCTTTCAGCGCGGCCGGCCGCAGCGCGCCGAGCACGTGGATGATCAGCCCGCCGCGCGAGGTGCCGATAAAGGCCGCTTCCTCGACGTTCAGAGCGGCCAGTCCGGCGAGGACATCGCCGGCTTCGATGCCGACATTGTAGTGGCAGATATCAGGATCGTAAGCGGACTGGCCGCGGCCACGGTAGTCGAAGGCGATGACCTTGCGCGGATTGTCGGTTCGCTGCGACAGATAAAGCGCCAGCTCATGGAAATCGCGCGCGTTGCGGGTCAGGCCGGGCAGGCAAACGACCTGCCAGTCTGCCGAATTGGTCTCGCCATAGACGCGGGCGTGAAGCTTGAGCCCGTCCGGCGCGGTGTAGAAAAAGTCGGAGAAGCCGTCGGTGCTCGACATATTAAAAGGACTCCCTGTCCGGATTGTCTCCGTCTGCTACAGGCGAGGGTGGGAGCGGTCAAATCGAGGGTTGTCGGCAAGCTGACACTCTTGGAAATGCCAGACATCTCCCCCACGAGGGGGGAGATTGGCGGTTCAGGCGCTACGCCCTTCCTTCGACGTTGGAGATCGGCGGAATCGGCAATGACAGCTGATCTCCCCACTCGTGGGGGAGATGGCCGGCAAGGGGGGCGCGAAGGATCGCCAACGTCTGCCCGTGGCGACAGCTCTGCGGCCTCAGCCTCTTCCGTTCACCAAATCCCCAACGATATCGTACTTCCCCGAAATGCGCATCTTGTAGACCTCGTAATTCTCCATCACGCGCTGCACGTAACTTCTTGTTTCGGTGTAGGGAATTCGCTCGATCCAGTCGACGACGGCGTCGATGCCCTTGCCGCGCGGGTCGCCGTACTTGGCTACCCATTGGCTGGCGCGGTTAGGGCCGGCATTGTAGCCGGCGAAGGTCAGCACATAGGAGCCGCCGAAGCGGTCGAGCTGCTCGCCAAGGAAGGCAGCCCCCAGCGTCGCATTGTAACCGGCATCGCTGGTCAGCCGATCCTGGGAAAAGCTCAGTCCTGCCTTCTTCGCCAATTGCTTGGCGGTGCCCGGCATCAGCTGCAGCAGGCCGCGCGCGCCGGCGCTGGAGACGGCGCCGACATTGAATTCGCTTTCCTGGCGGGCGATCGCATAGGCCAGCGCCTTGCCCGAGCCGGATATGTCGGCGGTGTCGGGAATGACGCCCAGCGGATGCGACAGCGCGCCGACATCGATGCCGCGCGCGCCGGCGATCTTGCCGATCTTCAGCGCCATGAAATGATTGCCTTGCTTTTCCGCCAGCACCGCAAGCAGCGCCAGCTCGCCGGGGCTGGTCAACTGCCCGGCGAGGTCGCGGTAAAGCGTCTCGGCATAGCGGTCGTAGCCCGCCTCCTGCAGCCGCTTGATGGCGCTGACGGCTTCGCGACCGTCAAAGCTTTGGCGGTCGGCAGTGCTTGGCTCGGGATAGACGATGTTCAGCGTGCGCAAGCCAACCCGTTCCGCCGCCAACTGGCCGTAGAAAGTGGTGCCATAGGCCGCCGCCTTGGTGAAATAATCCTTCGCATTGCCGGGACCGCCGGCTTCCGCCGCGCGGCCAAGCCAGTAATAGGCGCGTGACAGCGACATCGGTCCCTGCGCGAGATCGGCGATGCGGGCAAAATGGGTCGAGGCCATCGCAGGATCGTTGAGGCCGCGCAGCGCATACCAGCCGGCGTGGAATTCCGCCTCGGCGGCGCTCGCGGGACTTTCGGCGGCGTGCGCGGCAACGATCTTGTAAGCGGTCTTCCAGTCGCCCTGATCGACCAGCGCGCGCGACAGCACGCGGCGCTCGACCCACCAGGCATCGGGATCGACCAGCGCGTCGCGGTTCGTTGGCGCTTTCATTACCACCGCGGCGGCGTCCGCAAACTTCCGCTGCTTGCGCAGATATTCGGCTTGCGCGAAGAAATAGCCGGCCGATTGCTGTGCGGCAGGCACTGCTTTCAACAGCTTGGCCGCGTTCTTGTCGCCACGCGAGGCGGCGGCCCAGGCATCGGCCAGCGGTTGCGCGCCGGCAAGGGCTGCGACCCGCAGTGCCGAATTCTCCCGGTCGGCATAAAACATCCGTTCCATGCGGAAACGATGGTCGGCAGCCGGAATGATGGCGCCAAACTCCTTGCTGACGGCCGCCTCGTCCCTGGCTTCCAGCTTCTCGGTGCGCCAGAATGGCGACAGCACGGAAAGCGCAGCCTTGGTGTTGCCAAGAGCTACATAAGAACGGGCAAGGATGACCACGCCTTGAAAGGTCAGCGGCTGGCTGCCGTCAAAGGCTTTCACCACGGTCTGCGGCGAGGGGTTTTCGCGATAAAGCGCGCGCTCGCTGTTCTTGCGCAGAGCGATGGTGCCCGGCCAATTCGGCAACATCTTTGCGGTATCGGCAATCTCGCTGCTCGGCACACGGTCGCCGCCATAGAGCGCGATCGCCCAGGCCAGGATATGGCGGTCCAGCGAACTGGCCGGCAATGTTTCGCGCACCGCTCGTGCCGCGGCGATATCGCCGGTCGCCAACGCGTCGAGACTGCCTTTCAACACGGCGATATTGGCGGAGGGCGCATCGGTCTGCGCTCCATCTTGCATGTCAGGCATCGGGATCGATGAGGTCGTCTGCTCGTCGACGCTCTCGTTTGCCGCCGTCCCCACTATCAGCAGGGCAACGGCGCCAAGCAATTTGAAGCGGAGTGGCCGACCGGCCGGCATGATCCTGATCTTTCCCTGTTGCGGCACTTTAGATGGCAAGCCCAGGTGCCCGAGAGCCTAGACTTAGGTCGTGAAGAGCCCGTAAACAAAGGGTTATCGAGGCCGTTCGAATTGCGCTTGCTGGCACCATCGGCATGCTTGCCGCGCAACAGTGTCGAGACTATGGTGCGCGGCTTCGCTTTCGGCTAGAAGGCGCCCGATGCAGTCGCCCAAAAGTGGGAACCGGTTTTGGGACGACGACATGCATAAACAAACAAGTTCCAAGGAGTTGGACGACATGCTGAGAGGCTCGCTTACTGCGCTCGTGACACCGTTCGAAAAGAGCGGGCGTTTCGACGAGAAAGCCTTTCGCGCCTTCGTCGAATGGCAACTTGGCGAGGGCACGACGGGCCTCGTCCCGGTCGGCACCACCGGCGAGTCGCCGACGCTGTCCCATGACGAGCATCGCCATGTCGTCAAGGTCTGCATCGAGGTGGCCAAGGGCCGCGCTCCGGTCGTCGCCGGCGCCGGCTCCAACAACACCGCGGAAGCGGTCGGTCTGGTGCAATATGCCGAGCAGGCGGGCGCCGACGCCGCTCTGGTCGTGACACCGTATTACAACAGGCCGACGCAGCGCGGCCTGTACGAGCATTTCGCCGCCGTCGCCAGGGCGACCAAGCTGCCGATCATCATCTACAACATCCCGCCGCGCTCGGTGATCGACATGATGCCGGAGACGATGGGCAGGCTGGCGCACGACTTCCAGAACATCGTCGGCGTCAAGGATGCCACCGGCAAGGTCGAGCGCGTGTCCGAACAGCGCGCCACCTGCGGCAAGGATTTCATCCAGCTTTCAGGGGAGGATGCCTCGGCGCTCGGCTTCAACGCCCATGGCGGCGTCGGCTGCATCTCGGTGACGTCGAATGTCGCGCCGCGGCTGTGCGCTGAATTCCAGGAAGCCACACTGTCCGGTGACAGCGCCAAGGCGCTGGAATTGCAGGACCGTCTGCTGCCGCTGCACAAGGCGATCTTCCTTGAGCCCGGCCTGTGCGGCGTCAAATACGCGCTGTCGAAGATTGGCAAGGTCGAGAACGTGGTGCGCTCGCCGCTGGTGACCATCGAGGCGTCGACCGCCGAGAAGATCGATGCGGCGATGAAACACGCCGGCTTGATAAATTAAGGATGAGGCGCCACCTCTCCGCATCATGAACCAGGTCAGAAAAGCCGATCCAAACAACAAAACCGTTGCGGAAAACCGCAAGGCGCGGTTTTCCTATGAGGTGCTCGACACCGTCGAGGCCGGCCTGGTGCTGACCGGCACCGAGGTCAAGTCGCTGCGCCAGGGCCAGGCCAACATCCAGGACAGCTACGCCTCGGTCGAGGGTGGCGAGATCTGGCTGATCAATTCCTATCTGCCGGAATACCTGCAGGCCAACCGCTTCAACCACGAGCCCAGGCGGCGTCGCAAGCTGCTGCTCAACAAGCGCGAGATGGCAAAACTGGCGCAGAGCATCGACCGCGAAGGCATGACGCTGGTGCCGCTGAAAATCTACTTCAACGACCAGGGCCGTGCCAAGCTGCTGCTCGCCGTCGGCCGCGGCAAGAAACTGCACGACAAGCGCGAGAGCGAAAAGCAGCGCGACTGGTCGCGCGAAAAGGGCCGGCTCATGAAGGAACGGGGCTAAGAACCTCGAGCCACAGCCCCAGAAAAGCCACATCGGCTTTCAAGTTTCCAGCGACATACGATGGGGAAAGGCTTGAAGAACCGGATCATTCTCTGGGGTGCGGCCAGTCTGGTCTTCGCCGGCATCGTCGCCGCAGGTGGCATCTTCTATTTCCGGACGTTCTCGCCGGATCGTGACAGCTATCCGGTCAGGGGTATCGACGTTTCCCATCATCAGGGTGAGATCGACTGGCGGCGCGTTGCCGCCGACGATGTCGCCTTCGCGGTCATCAAGGCGACCGAGGGCGGCGACCATGTCGACGATGCCTTCGCCAAAAACCTGCGCGAGGCGCGCGCGGCCGGGCTTGCGGTCGGCGCCTATCACTTCTTCACCTTCTGCCGGCCGGGCGCCGACCAGGCGAAAAATTTCATCGCGGTGGTGCCGCACGACCAGCCGCTGCTGCCACCGGTCGTCGACATCGAATTCGGCGGCAACTGCCCGCAACGCCCGTCGCCGGAGCAGCTGAGCGCGGAACTCCAGGCCTTCCTCGGACCGGTTGAAGCTGCGTTCGGCAAGCCGGCGATCATCTACCTGACCGACGAGGCCGAGGACGCCTATGCCGGGAAAATCGACGTTCGCCCGCTCTGGCGTCGCTCGTTGCTCCTGGAGCCAGGTCGCAACGACTGGATCTACTGGCAGTACCACAATATGGGCCGCGTCGACGGCATCGTCGGCGATGTCGATCTGAATGTGCTGAAGGGCGGGCAGGAGAAGCTGGCTGAGTTGTTTGCCGCGCCTTGACCTGGCGTGCTCGACCGGCGCGAGATTGGAACCAAACATCGCGGCGCTGATCGGCCCTACCCAGCGTTCGGGCCAGTCTGCGCGCTAACGAAGGTCGGTTTCAGACCGAGCGCTTCCGGACCTTCATAATTGTCGCAATTCCGGGTTCCCGTCGCCGCTCAAGGCTTTGGAGAGCGCCTGTCTCGTCGTGCCTGCCATTCGGCAAGCTTCGTCATCCGCGCCCGGGCATGCCAAGGGCAAGATCGTGCTGGCGGGGTTCTGAAGGCTTAATTGCGCAGGAACTCAGCGATGTCGCTGAAAACCTTGACGAACATCGTCTCCGTCAAGACACCGGTGTTGGTGTTGTAGCGCGAGCAGTGATAGCTGGAAAACAGCGTGACGCCGCCGGCCGGCAACTGACCGCCGTGCTTGAACGGATAGGCGGCGACGCGCTGGCCCAGCGCCCTGACGGTCGACTGGTGGGCGATGGAGCCCAGCGCCAGCACGGCGCGCAATTTTGGAAAGCGCGCGATCGTCGGCACCAGAAAGCTGCGGCAAGTGGAGATCTCGGCGCCGACCGGCTTGTTCTCCGGCGGCACGCAGCGCACCGCATTGGTGATCGCGGTGCCGATCAGTTCGAGCCCGTCATCCGGCCGCGCCTTGAACTCGCCGCGGGCAAGACCGTGAGCGATCATCGTTGAGTAGAGCAGGTCGCCGGCATAGTCGCCGGTGAACGGTCGCCCGGTGCGGTTGGCGCCGCGCAGGCCGGGCGCCAGCCCGACGATCAGCAGCTCGACGGCGTCCTCGCCATCAGGCGGCAGGAAAGTCGGCACCGGCGCATTGAACCACGACGGCTCGCGCTGCCGCCAGTCCGCGATGAAATCATGCAGGCGCGGGCAGAGGGGGCAGTCGCGGTCGGGTTCGGGAGCGGCGTCCAAGGCCACCGCCGTCAATAGTCTTCCTCTTCGACTTCGGCCGGCTCGGGCCTGCGCACCGGCCGTTCGGAGGGATCGCGGCCGACCTCGTTCTTCAGCGAGGTCAAATCGATGAAATGGTCGGCCTGGCGGCGCAGATCGTCCGAGATCATCGGCGGCTGCGAAGCCATGGTTGAGACGATCGAGACCTTGCGGCCGCGCCGCTGCAGCGCTTCGACCAGTGTGCGGAAGTCGCCGTCGCCGGAGAAGATGACATAGTGGTCGACGACATCGGCAAGTTCGAGCGCATCGACGGTCAGTTCGATGTCCATATTGCCCTTGATCTTGCGGCGGCCGGTCGAGTCGGTGAATTCCTTGGCCGGCTTGGTCACCACCTTGAAGCCATTGTAGTCGAGCCAGTCGATCAAAGGGCGGATCGAAGAGTATTCCTGATCCTCGACCAATGCGGTGTAGTAATAGGCCCGCAGCAAATAGCCGCGCTTCTGGAAGCTGGACAGCAGTTTGCGGTAGTCTATGTCGAAGCCGAGTGCGCGCGACGTGGCGTAGAGATTGGCGCCGTCTATGAAAAGAGCGATTTTTTCACGGGGGTCGAACATGGCAATATTCCTTTTTCGAAATAGGTGGCGGACTAATCGAAATGGGTCGTTATATCGGTCGGCTCGTAAAACCGGCTGACCTTTCGTCAACCGAGATAGCGCCAGTTTTAGGGCAATCCAAGGGTGCCGGGGCGCACTGCAAGCAATTGTGATCGGAGCCGTGTCGTCGCCGGTAGGCGGGCTTCGCCGGCAAGGCATTCACCGGCGCCCAGAAACTGCCATCCGCCAGCCCATGGGGCCACAGAGCCATAATGCTTGTATTTCGGCGGCGTTCGGGTTATGGACCGCGCCTGTTTTCCATCAAATCCAGGCATGAAAGGGGCAATCAATGGCCCGCGTAACCGTTGAAGACTGCATCGACAAGGTCGACAACCGCTTCGAGCTCGTGCTGCTCGCCGGCCACCGCGCCCGCCAGATCAGCCAGGGCGCGCCGATCACCGTGCCCCGCGACAACGACAAGAACCCGGTCGTGGCGCTGCGCGAGATCGCCGACGAGACGCTGTCGCCCGACGACCTCAAGGAAGATCTGATCCACTCGCTGCAGAAGCATGTCGAGGTTGACGAGCCCGAGGCCGACGGCGAGGCGATCGCCGACCAGACCGGCAACGCAGTTGCAGCTACCGACGCCGACGACGCGGAAGAAAACGTCACCTTCGATCGCATGACCGAGGAAGACCTTTTGGCCGGCATCGAGGGCCTGGTTCCCCCGGAAAAGAGCGACGACTACTAATCGCTGCCCTGGACCTGCCGGGAATATGGTTCCGGCACTTCCGTCCCGTGAGTTTCGTGGCTATCTATGAGATGCGCCGTACATCAGTGCGGCGCATCAATCATTTCAGCACCGTGAGAACCCGCCCATGATGCGTCAGTATGAGCTTGTCGAGCGCGTCGCGCGCTACAAGCCTGACGTCAACGAGGCGCTGCTCAACAAGGCCTATGTCTACGCCATGCAGAAGCATGGCCACCAGAAGCGCGCTTCCGGCGATCCCTATTTCTCGCATCCGCTCGAAGTCGCCGCCATCCTCACCGAAATGCACATGGACGAGGCGACGATCGCCGTCGCCTTGCTGCATGACACGATCGAGGACACCACCGCGACGCGGGCCGAGATCGACGATCTGTTCGGCCCCGAAATGGGCAAGCTGGTCGAAGGCCTGACCAAGCTGAAGAAGCTCGATCTCGTCTCCAAGAAGGCCGAGCAGGCGGAAAACCTGCGCAAGCTGTTGCTGGCCATCTCGGAGGATGTCCGCGTTCTGCTGGTCAAGCTCGCCGACCGTCTGCACAACATGCGCACCCTCGACCACATGCCCGAGGCCAAGCGCCTGCGCATCGCCGAGGAGACGATGGACATCTATGCGCCGCTCGCCGGGCGCATGGGCATGCAAGGCATGCGCGAGGAACTGGAAGAGATCGCCTTCCGCTTCATCAATCCGGAAGCCTATCGCGCCGTCACCGCGCGGCTTGCCGAGATATTCGAGCGCAACAAGGGCGTGCTGACCGACATCGAAAAGGCGCTGTCGGCGCTGTTCGAAAAGCATGCCATCAACGCCGGCGTGAAGAGCCGGCAGAAGAAGCCGTGGTCGGTGTTCCGCAAGATGGAGGCCAAGGCGCTGTCCTTCGAGCAGCTCTCGGACATTTTCGGCTTCCGCGTCGTCGTCGACAGCGTCGAAGACTGCTACCGCGCGCTCGGCGCCATCCACACCACATGGTCGATGGTGCCTGGCCGCTTCAAGGATTACATTTCTACGCCCAAGCAGAACGACTACCGTTCGATCCACACCACCATTGTCGGCCCGTCGCGCCAGCGCGTCGAACTGCAGATCCGCACCCGCGAGATGAACAAGATCGCCGAATATGGCGTCGCCGCCCATTCGATCTACAAGGACACCGGCGGCAAGACGAACGGCGCCGCCCATGCGATCTCGAAGGAGACCAACGCCTATGCCTGGCTGCGGCGCACCATCGAGCAACTGGCAGAAGGCGACAACCCGGAAGACTTCCTCGAAAATACCAAGCTGGAGCTGTTCCAGGACCAGGTATTCTGCTTCACGCCGAAAGGCATGCTGATTGCGCTGCCGCGCGGCGCCACGCCCATCGACTTCGCCTATGCCGTGCACACCGATGTCGGCGACACCTGCGTCGGTGCCAAGGTCAACGGCCGCATCATGCCGCTAATGACGGAACTGAAGAACGGCGACGAGGTCGAGATCATCCGCTCCAAGGCGCAAGTGCCGCCGGCGGCGTGGGAGTCGGTGGTGGTCACCGGCAAGGCGCGCTCAGCCATCCGCCGCGCCACCAAGAACGCCATTCGCAAGCAATATTCAGGTCTTGGTGCCCGCATTCTCGAGCGCGCCTTCGAACGCGCCGGCAAGACCTTCACCAAGGAAAGCCTGAAGCCGGTGCTGCACCGGCTGGCGCGCAAGGACATCGAGGATGTGCTGGCCTCGGTCGGGCGCGGCGAACTTGCCTCGACCGACGTCATGAAGGCCGTCTTCCCAGACTACAAGGACGAGCGCGTCACCGTCAGCGCCCCCAAGCAGCGCGAGGAGGGCTGGTCGAAGATCCGCAACGCCGCCGGCATGCTGTTCCAGATGCCCGGCACACGAGCCGCGCGCAAGGACAAGGACCAGCCGCGCGATGGCGCGGTGCCGATCCGCGGCGTGCGCGGCGACCTGCCGGTGCGTTTCGCGCCGGAAGGGGCCGTGCCAGGCGACCGCATCGTCGGCATTGTCCAGCCGGGCACCGGCATCACCATCTATCCCATCCAGTCGCCGGCGCTGCAGGCCTTCGACGACCAGCCGGAGCGCTGGATCGACGTGCGCTGGGACATTGACGAGCAGACCAAGGAGCGCTTTCCGGCGCGCGTCTCGGTCACCGCCATCAACGCGCCGGGCTCGCTCGCCGATATCGCCCAGGTCGTTGCCTCCAACGACGCCAACATTCATACGCTGTCGATGGTGCGCACCGCGCCCGACTTCACCGAAATGCTGATCGATCTCGAAGTCTGGGATCTGAAGCACCTCAACCGGCTGCTGTCGCAGCTCAAGGATAATTCGAGCGTCAGCGATGCGCGGCGTGTGAATGGGTGAATAGTGAATAGTGAATAGTGAATAGTGAATAGTGAATAGTGAATAGTGAATAGTGAATAGTGAATAGTGAAAGAAGGCGTTCTCACTACCATTCACCATTCACCATTCACCATTCACCATTCACCATGGACATGGGGCGAGTTATGAATACCGATGAAGTTCTGGGCATTTTCCGCGAGGCGGGCGCTGTTCTGGAGGGACATTTCATCCTGACGTCGGGTCTGCGCAGCCCGGTCTTCCTGCAGAAGGCGCGCGTATTCATGCATGCCGACAAGACCGAGCGGCTTTGCAAGGCGCTGGCCGAAAAGATCCGCAAGGCGGTGCCGGGCAAGATCGACTACGTCGTCGGCCCGGCGATCGGCGGCCTGATCCCGGCCTATGAGACGTCGCGCCATCTCGGTGTGCCAGCAATCTGGGTGGAGCGCGAAGGCGGCGAGTTCAGGCTGCGCCGCTTCGAGATCGCGCCGGGATCGCGCGTCGTCATCGTGGAGGACATCGTCACCACTGGTCTCTCGATCCGCGAAACCATCGACTGCCTGCGCGCGATTGGCGCCGAGGTGGTGGCGGCGGCCTGCATCATCGACCGCTCGGCCGGCAAGACCAATGTCGGCGTGCCGCTGATCGCGCTTGCCGAATACGAGGTCCCGGCCTATCCCGCCGACCGCCTGCCGCCGGAACTTGCCGCCATTCCCGCCGTTAAGCCAGGAAGCCGCAACATCTAGGGGACATCACCATGATCGCCGGCATCGATCATTTCGTGCTGACGGTCCGCTCTGTGGAGGACAGCTGCGCCTTCTACCAGCGGGTGCTTGGCCTCAAGCGCCTCGACGAGCCGAACCGGCCGACGGCCTTGCTGTTCGGATCGCAGAAGATCAATCTGCATCAGGTGGGCCGCACCTTTGAGCCCAAGGCCAAGGTGCCGATGCCTGGGTCCGGCGATTTCTGCCTGGTCGCCGCAAGGCCGCTTGCCGAGATTTGCGCCCGTCTGGAAGCCAATGGCGTTGCCATCGAAGTCGGTCCGGTCGAGCGCACCGGCGCCCGCGGTAAGATGATCTCGGTCTATTTCCGCGATCCGGACAGCAATTTGGTCGAAGTCAGCGAATATCGGGAATAGTCTATCCGCCTCGGCGTCGACTCGCGCGGGCCTTGCCGTCGTCGGGGAGCTTTCATCGATATTGTCCTCAGTTTCGCCCCAATGGCGCTCTTGTTACCCGCCTGCGGCAGACCATCGCGGCGGCGTTTCATTGTTCCGCCGCAAGGCAGTCGCTATATCAAAGTCGTTGTTGCCTTTCTGCGCCCTCGAAGCGCAAGATGGAGCGACCGCGCCCGGCCAGGGATGGTTGCAATTTGGGCGTGACGAACCGGGAACTGGAACAGAGTGCTTTTTCGACGCCGAAAGCCTGATGGCATTCTGGAGCGGGTGCGTACCTATCTGTGGCCGCGCCGCTCGTTTTCGCGCTCGTTGCAATATTTCTCCAAGCGCATCCTGCGGCTGAAGGCGACACCGCATGCGGTCGCGGCCGGCGTCGCGGCCGGCGTTTTCGCCTCCTTCTTTCCGCTCGGCTTCCATTTCGCCGTCGCCGCCGTGCTCTGCTGGGTGGTCGCCGGCAATCTGGTGGCCGCCGCCCTCGGCGCGGTATTCTTCGGCAATCCGCTGACTTTCCCGCTGCTGTGGGGAGCGTCCTGGGAAGTCGGCAAGCTGATCCTGCATGAACGCCTGCCCAAGAACGGACCGCCTGCGCATCTTGGTGAGATGATGCACACGCTGTCGTTTGCAAAACTGTGGCATCCGGTGCTCGAGCCGATGCTGATCGGCGCTGTGCCGCTCGGCCTGATCTTCGGGCTGATCTTCTACGGTATCACCCGCTGGGGGATGACAGCCTTTCGCGAGCAGCGCAGGAAGCGCATGGCAGAGCGGGCGCATAAGGCCGAGCACCGCGGACGGGAAGTTCCGGCGGAATGATCATCGGCATCGGCAGCGACCTGATCGACATCAGACGCATCGAAAAGTCGCTGGAACGGCATGGTCAGCGCTTCATCCAGCGCATCTACACCGAGGTCGAACAGGTCCGCTCGGAAGGCCGCAAGGGCCGCGCAGCCTCCTATGCCAAGCGCTTCGCCGCCAAGGAGGCCTGCGCCAAGGCGCTTGGCACCGGCCTGGCGCAGGGCGTGTTCTGGCGCGACATGGGGGTCGCCAACCTGCCCAGCGGCGCGCCGACGATGGCGCTGACCGGGGGAGCGGCGGCACGGCTGGCCAAAATCCTGCCACAGGGGCACAGAGCGGCGATCCACCTCACAATCACCGATGATTTCCCGCTTGCTCAAGCCTTTGTGATCATCGAGGCGTTGCCCGCCGAACAAGCGCCACATTGATTGCATCAGACGACCGCTATCTAAAGCCGACTTGACGTTGCCCAGCGCGCGCCGAGACTCTATACCATCCAACGCACAATCGAGGACGACATGAGCGTGGCTGAAAAATCCGAGAAGAAATCCGGCGGGCTTGGCGAAATCGTCAGCGTCATCATCCAGGCTTTGCTGCTGGCGATGGTCATCCGCACCTTGCTGTTCCAGCCCTTCTCGATCCCGTCCGGCTCTATGCGGCCGACCTTGCTCGAAGGCGACTATCTGTTCGTCACCAAATGGTCCTATGGCTTCTCGCGTTATTCGCTGCCATTCGGCCCCGACATCTTTTCCGGCCGCATCTGGGGTTCCGATCCGAAGCGCGGCGACGTGGTGGTCTTCAAGTTCCCGCCGGATCCGTCGCTCGACTACATCAAGCGCGTCGTCGGCCTGCCCGGCGACAAGATCCAGATGAAGGACGGCCAATTGTTCATCAACGGCCAGGGCGTGCCTCGTGTGAAAACCGGCCAGATCCAAAATCCTGATATCACGGAAGTGCCTGAGCCGGTCGACGTCTATCGCGAGACCCTGCCCAACGGCGTCAGCTACGACACGCTCGACCTGACACCGAATTCGATCACCGACAACACCCGCGAGTTCGTCGTGCCCCCCGGCAACTATTTCATGATGGGCGACAACCGCGACAACTCCTCCGACAGCCGCCTCAGCGTCGGCTACGTGCCGGCGGAGAACCTTGTCGGCCGCGCCAACATCGTCTTCTTCTCGATCGCCGGGAAGGCGAGCCCGCTCGAGATCTGGAAATGGCCGTCGCTGGTGCGCCTGTCGCGCCTGTTCCATTTCGTGAATTGATGGCTTTGAAGCGCCCGACGGGTGAAACTCTGGCCGATTTGGTGACAGCCAAAACCGGCCATTCCTTCCGGGATGTCCGTTTGCTCGAGACCGCGCTGACCCATTCCAGTGCGGTCAAGGCAAGCAGCAACAACCAGCGCCTCGAATTCCTTGGCGACCGCGTGCTCGGCCTGATCGTTGCCGACCTGCTTTTCGAAAAGTTTCCTGAAGCGCCGGAAGGTGAAATCGCCCCGCGCTTCAATGCCCTGGTCGATGCGCGGACATGCTCCGAGATCGGCATTGAAATGCAGCTCGAAGATCTGGTTCGGGCCGACGCTGCCTTGAAGGCGCGCTCGCGTGGCTCGGGCGGAAACTATCTGGCGGATGCGGTCGAGGCGCTGATCGCGGCGGTCTATATCGACGGCGGCCTCGATGCCGCAAGGCAATTCGTCCTGCGCTACTGGGAGCCGCGCTCGCAAAAGGTGGTGGCCAAGCCGCCCAATCCGAAATCCGACCTGCAGGAATGGCTCGCCAAGACCAGCGATGTCAGGCCCGAATACGCGATCGAGAAACGCGAGGGACCTGAACATCAACCGGTTTTCACGGTGTCCGTGAAGGTCGGCGGGTTTGCGCCGGCAAGCGGCACGGGCGGCTCTCGCCGCGCAGCCGAAGAAGCGGCGGCATCGGCGTTTCTTATGCGCGAGGGCATCTGGGCCAACCAAGGGAGTGCGGCATGACCGGCAGCGAAGATCTCCCTCCGGCAGCGGAGCCCACGCATTCCGGCTTCGTTGCCCTGATTGGGGCGCCCAATGCCGGCAAGTCGACGCTGGTCAACCAACTGGTCGGCGCCAAGGTGTCGATCGTCACCCACAAGGTGCAGACCACCCGCGCCATCGTGCGCGGCATCGCCACGCATGACAACGCGCAGATCGTCTTTGTCGATACGCCCGGCATCTTCAAGCCGAAGCGCCGGCTCGACACCGCGATGGTGACCACCGCCTGGGGTGGCGCCAAGGACGCCGATATCGTGCTGCTGCTGATCGATGCCGAGCGCGGCATCAGGGGTGACGCCGACGCCATCCTCGAGCGGCTGAAGGACGTCCGCCAGCCGATGGTGCTGATCCTCAACAAGGTCGACCGGGTCAAGCACGAGGCGCTGCTGGCCCTGGCTGCGGCAGCAAACGAAAAGGTGCCGTTCAAGCGCACCTTCATGGTCTCGGCGCTGACCGGCTCCGGCTGCAAGGATTTGCTCGACTATCTCGCGCAAGCTCTGCCGGTCGGCCCCTGGTACTATCCGGAAGACCAGATCTCGGACCTGCCGATGCGCCAGCTGGCCGCCGAGATCACCCGCGAGAAGCTGTATCTGCGGCTGCATCAGGAGTTGCCCTATTCCTCGCATATCGAGACCGAGAAATGGGAAGAGAAACCGGACGGCTCGGTGCGCATCGACCAGACCATCTATGTCGAGCGCGACAGCCAGAAGAAGATCGTGCTCGGCCACAAGGGCGAGACCATCCGTGCCATCGGCCAGTCGGCGCGCATGGAAATAGCTGGCATTCTCGAGCAGAAAGTGCACCTGTTCTTGTTCGTCAAAGTGCGTGAAAACTGGGGCGACGACCCCGAGCGCTACCGCGAGATGGGGCTTGAGTTTCCCCATTGAGCTTCATCGTCTGGAAATGCCGCCCGGCAGTTTGAGACGATGACATGCCTGATCCAAAACCGACCATCCATACCGATCTCGTGCGCCGGTTGATCGCCGCGCAATTTCCGCAATGGCGGCATCTGCCGGTGAGGCCGGTGGCGTTTGGCGGCTGGGACAACCGAACCTTCCACCTCGGCAATGATATGACTGTGCGGCTGCCGAGTGCCGCACCATATGCCTTGCAGGTCGAAAAAGAGCACCGCTGGCTGCCCAGGCTGGCGCCGCTTCTGCCGCTGCCGATCCCGGTTCCACTGGCGATGGGCGAGCCTGGGGAGGACTACCCCTGGCAATGGTCCGTCTACCGCTGGATCGACGGCGAAACAGCCAAGACCGCCGAAATCGCCGATCGCCGACAGTTCGCGGTCGATCTGGCCAAGTTCCTCATTGCGCTCCGGCGGATCGATCCGGCGGGCGGGCCGCCCGCGGGCCAGCACAATTTCTTCCGCGGCGGATCGCTGAGCGTGTATGACAACCAGACAAGGGAAGCACTCCAGGCGCTGGAGGGGCAGATCGACACCCAGGCGGCCACCGCTGTCTGGTATGCGGCCCTTGCCGCCACCTGGCAAGGGTCGCCCGTCTGGTTCCACGGAGACGTCGCTTGGGGCAACCTTCTGGTCCAAAACGGCCGTTTGAGCGCCGTCATCGACTTCGGCACCTCCGGGATCGGCGATCCCTCTTGCGACCTGGCGATCGCCTGGACGTTCTTCCAGGGCGACAGCCGGGAGGCGTTCCGTGCCGCCATCGACGTCGATGAAGCGACCTGGGCGCGCGGCCGCGGCTGGACGCTGTGGAAGGCGCTGATCACCGTTGCCGGACACGACGCCAACCAAGCCGAAGCCGAGCGATCGCGCCGCGTCATCGACGACGTCCTGGCCGATCACCGGAAATTCGCGTGATCGGAGCCTTTCGACGATGTGCGGAGATCCAATGTCAGCACAGATCGCACGCGGTGCGCCAAAATCTTGATTTCGCCATGCAACCGGTGACAAGCTCCTGCCATGGAATGGCGCGACGAGGGAATCATACTCGGCACCCGGAAGCATGGCGAAACCAGCGCCATTCTCGAGGTAATGACGCGTGCGCATGGCCGCCATCTCGGCCTGGTGCGCGGCGGGCGCTCGCGCAAGCAGCAGCCGGTGCTGCAGCCCGGCAACCGGGTCGACCTTTTGTGGCGGGCACGCCTCGACGAGCATCTCGGCACCTTCCAGGCCGAGGCGATCGAGATGAATGCCGCCCGGTTGATGGACAGCGCAGTCGCCGTCTACGGCCTGCAGACCATGGCCGCGCATCTCAGACTCCTGCCCGAGCGCGACGCCCATGGCGGCCTGTATGAGACGCTTGCCGTGATGATCGCCCATCTGGACGATTCGGATGCCGCCGGCGAACTGGTGGCGCGCTTCGAACTGCTCATCCTCGACGAACTCGGCTTCGGCCTCGATCTCAGCCAGTGCGCGGCGACCGGCGCCAGGCAGGATCTGGCCTATGTCTCGCCGAAATCCGGCCGTGCGGTGTCGCGAGCCGCCGGTGCGCCGTGGCGCGACAAGATGCTGGCGCTGCCGGCCTTCCTGCAGCGCGGCTCCGGCTTGCGGGCGGACCACGCGGCACTCGAGGACGCCTTCCATCTGACCGGTTTCTTTTTCACCCGCCATGTCTACGAGCCGCGCGGCATCGAACAGCCCGATGCCCGTGCCGGCTTCCTCGCCGCCTTGCGCAAGCATCATTCGGGCGGCAATGCCGCCACTACGGCAGACGCTGCGCCAGAAAGGGGAGGGAGACTCGGTGGGTGCTGACCTCCGCAACCGTCCAGGTTCACAGCAAAAGCTGCATGCGGCAGCATTCCCTCCCCCTTGTGGGGAGGGTTAGGGTGGGGTACTCGTAGGGCAAGAGCCTCAGCCGGCCTTGCGATGCTCCATGAAATCATCGAGGATGGCGCGCTGACCGCCGAGGATCTTGAGGCTGGCCTCCGCGAAGGAAAACCAGCCGGCCCTGTCGATTTCGGGAAATTCCCTCGTCACGCCTGACCTGGGCGGCCATTCCATCGTGAACATGTTGCTTTTAACGGCATCGGGATCGAAATCGGCTTCGACACTCCAGGCGATGACGATCTTGCCGCCGGCTTGCCGATAGCTGCCGACAGGTTCGAAATCGCCATCGATGCTGACTCCGAGTTCTTCCCCAGCCTCGCGCCGGGCGGCGGCCAACTCATCTTCATTGTCCTCGACGAGGCCCTTGGGGATCGACCAAGCGCCTTCATCCTTCCTTGCCCAGAACGGGCCGCCGGGATGGACGAGCAGAAATTCGAGAATGCCGGCCCTTGTCCGGTGGATCAGCAGCCCTGCACTTCGTTTCGGCATTCGATTTCCTCATAGTTCATCCGAGGATAGCATGGCTCCTGGGCAAGTGGCGGCGGCATGCCATTCCTGGCTATCTCAGATGATGGGTGAGGATAAAGACCGTAGGCCGCTGGAATTTGCCGACGAAACATGCTCGATAACTTCTTTTCGGCCACTATTGCGGTGGCGTGACTTGAATAGCCGTCTGGGGTGGCCGTGTGGCCGCCGCAATTGTCAGTGAAAACTGGCCTGGTTTGGGGGAACCGCCATGTTTGAAAGCCTGATTGGCGCCGTCGTCGTTATCGTGCTTTTTGTCCTCGTCTTGCGCCAGCAGGGCCGCGTCAGTCTGATCGAGCGCGAGCTCGGAGCGCTGCGCAGCCTGGTTCTGTCCGGAGTGCATGCGACACCGCCCGTTGCCAAACCGGCCGAGCAGGCTGCAAGCGCACCGGCGGATGCCGCTCACGCTAGCGCACCAGTTGCCGACATAGCTTCGCCAACAACAGCAGACGCGGCACATGCCCAGGCACCGGCCGCCGAAGCCGATGCGGCCACCAGCGAGGCCGTGCCAGAACTGTCGGCCGCGGCCAAGGCGGCATTCACCGGATCCGCGCCTGCCGCCACGGCGAAGGCAGCCCGCCAGTCAGAGGTCGAAACGGCGCTCGGCACCCGTTGGGCGGTCTGGGTCGGCGGCGTCGCGCTGGCCCTGGGCGGCCTGTTCCTGATCCGCTACACCATCGAGGCCGGCATTTTCGGCCCCGAAGTGCGGCTGTCCCTGGCGGCGCTGCTCGGCCTGGTGCTGATCGGCGGCGGCGAGTTCATCCGCCGCACCGGCTTCAAGGTGCCGGTGCAAGGGGCTGCAGGCGCCTATATTCCGGCGATCCTGACGGCTGCCGGCGCCTTCATCCTGTTCGGTACGGTCTATGCCGCGCATGCCATTTACGGTTTCGTCGGGCCGGCCTTCGCCTTCACCGTGCTCGGCGCCATCGGCGTGGCGACCATTGTCGCCGCCCTCGTCCACGGCCAGGCCCTGGCCGGCATCGGTCTCGTCGGCTCGATGGCGACGCCGGCGCTTGTGTCCTCGCAGGCGCCCAACCCATGGGCGCTGTTCGTCTACCTGGCGATCGTGCTTGCCGCTACAGCCGTGATCGCCCGCATTCGCGACTGGAAATTCCTGATTGCGGCGGCCTTCTTCGGCACCGGCGCCTGGACCATCGTCTACATGATGAGCACGCTAGTCGCCGACCTTGCCGTCATCCTGTTCATCGACGTGGTGACGCTGGCGGTGCTTGCCTTTGTCTGGCTGGGCACACGTGACAGCGAAGCGGAGACGGCGAAGACCGGCTTCGACTGGCCCTCGATCGTGCCAGGCGTTTTCGTTGCGTTTTCAGCGCTAGGCCTGTCCGTCGACACGACGCTGGTCGCCGCCGGCGGCGCCTTGCCGGGCGCCTTCGTCCTCGTCGCCCTTGTCGCCACCGCACTCTACCGGCCGCGCGCGCTGCCGCTGCTGCATGCCGCCGGCGTGGCGAGCGTGATGATCCATCTCGGCATCATTCCGCCCACCACCATCGGCTCCGACATAACCCAGGGGAATATCGGCTTTGACGGCATGCCGGTGGCGGCCGGAAATCCGTTGACGCTGCGCATCGGCATTGCCCTCGGCCTGGTTTTCATCGGCGCCGGCCTCTGGGCCGCACGCCGCTTCGCCGCCTCAGCACGGGTCCGCGCGGCATGCTGGGCGGCATGGGGCGTCGCTGCGCCGCTGCTTATTCTGCTGACGCTGTGGCTCGCCTACGGCAATCTCGACCGCGACCTTGTCTACGCAGCGATAGCTGCCCTTCTGGTCGTCGTCTTCGCCGCCGGCGGCGAATGGATTGCGCGCGCCGAACAGCCGCCGCTCAAGGGCGACGTCGCCGTCTCCTTCGCGCTTTGCGGCTCGGCTCTGGCCGGGCTCCTGATGCTGCACATGGCCTTCGGTTCCGGCTGGACCACGTTGCTTGCCGGCGTTGCCGCCATCGTGCCGGCGCTGGCGACGCGTTGGCGTTCTTATCCGGTGCTGGGCTGGATTTCGGTCGGCGCGGTCGTCGCCGTGCTCGGCCGCGTCGCCTTCGATCCGACCATCGTCGGCGCCGAGTTCCTGACGACGACGCGGGTGTTCAACTGGCTGCTGCCGGGATACGGCGTACCGGCGCTAGCCTTCGGCTTTGCCGCCTGGCAACTCGCGCGTACCACCCCCGCACTACCAACAACTGGTAATGGCCGGCCGCGCCTAGCGATGGAGGCGGGTGCAGCCCTGTTTGCGCTGCTCACCGTCGCCATGCTGGTGCGCCACGCCATGCATGGCGGCGTCATCGACACCGGCCCGGTGACGCTCGCCGAACAGGCGATCTATACGCTGATCGCCATCGGCGCCGGCGCGATACTGGTGGCCATCGACATGCGCTCGCCAAGCTCTGTGCTGCGCTACGGCTCGATGGCTGCCGGCGTGCTCTCGGTCGCCTTCATCGTCCTCCAGCATTTCCTGGTGCTCAATCCGCTGTTCACCGACGAATCGACCGGCCAGATCCCGGTGTTCAACCTCTTGTTCCTGGCTTATCTCCTGCCGGCCATCGCTGTCGGCGGGCTGGCGCTCTATGCCAGGGACAAGCGGCCGCCATGGTATGCGCAGATGCTGGCGGTGGTGGCGGCATTGCTTGTCTTCGCCTACGCCACACTGTCGGTCAGGCGCGTGTTCAAGGGCGAGTTCATCGGCCTGTGGAGCGGCCTCGGCCAGCTCGAGACCTACACCTATTCGGCGCTCTGGCTGGTCATCGGCGTCGTGCTGCTCACCGCCGGCGTCTGGCTGAAGTCGCAGGTGCTGCGCATCGCCTCGGCGGCGCTGATCGCGATTGCCGTGGTAAAAGTCTTCCTGTTCGACATGTCGGAACTGGAAGGCGTGCTCAGGGCGCTGTCCTTCATCGGTCTTGGCGCCGTGCTGATCGGCATCGGCCTGTTCTACCAGCGGCTGCTGACGCGGGCGGCGAGGGAGGCCAACGCTGCAACTTGAAGTGATATACGAGATGGAATATATGAATATCCAACGGAGGATATTCGATGCCGCTCTATATCCGCGACGACGAAGTGGATGCGCTGGCCAGCAGATTGCAACGCGAGACGAACGCTCCGAGCAAAACGGAGGCGGTGCGGGTCGCGCTCGTGCACGAACTTGAGCGCAATCGGGCGAAGGTGCCGCTGCGCGATCGGATCGCCAGTCTTCAGGACAGGGCCAGGAAGCTTGGCCTGCCCAATCCCGATTTCGATATGAAGAAGTTCACCGACGAGATGTGGGAAGACTGATGTTTGTCGACGCGTCGGTGATCGTCGCCATTCTCAACCAGGAACCTGGGTGGGAGGAATTGCTGAAGCAGCTATCCGGTTTTTCCGGGCAGGTCTGGGTTTCTCCGTTGGTTCCCTTCGAAGCAACACAGGCATTGGCAAGGGCCGGCGCCGGCCCGCGCAGACCCAGCGCTGAAGCCCTTCTCCATGCCCGCGATCTGATCGATGAGTTCATTGTGGAGATCATGGGAGAGAGTCTGGCCATTGACGACAACATCAGCTCTCGGGCCATTGACGCGAGTGCCCGTTACGGCAAAGCCGTTGGCCACAAGGCGGATCTGAATCTCGGGGACTGTTTTGCTTACGCCTGCGCGAAAAGCCGCGATCTTCCACTGCTATACAAAGGCCATGATTTCGCACAGACCGATTTAGGATAATTCGGCCCTTTTGTTGATTGCGGGGAATAATTTAGCCGATCAACTCGTTATCTCACTGCTTGGGTGACCGGGGCGGCAGACCGCTTCGCGCTGGCCGCTTGCGCCGCGCCGGGAAGGCGCGTTCAATCGGGTTAAACAAGGGCGACCTCAGAACCAGCGGTCATGGACGAAAAGAAGGCAGCAATCCTTGGCGAAATACCGCGCCTGCGCCGCTACGCACGCTCGCTTCTGCGCGACCGCGAATCCGCTGACGATCTCGTCCAGGATTGCCTCGAACGAGCGCTCTTGCGGCTTGAAAGCTGGCAGACGGGAGAAAGCCCCCGGAGGTGGCTGTTTACGATCATGCATCATTTGTTCATCGATCAGATGCGCAAGGTGAACCGGCGCGGTGAGGCGGCGATCCTGCCGCTTGACGCAAACGAGGCGCAGGCAGTCCCCGCCGAGCAGGCCGAGAACGCCGCCTCGCGCGAGATCATCGACGCATTGCAGGCGATCAGCCCCGACCGCCGCGCCGCTCTCGTCATGGTCGCCATCGAAGGATTCTCCTATGCCGAAGCCGCCAACATTCTCGGCGTGCCCGCCGGCACGCTGATGTCGCGCATAGCGCGCGGACGCGAGGAGCTGCGCAGCCTGCTCGATGACACGGCGCGCCGCCGCTCGATAAGGATCGTCGAGAAATGACCCGCCGCGATTTTTCCGAACGCGATATCCACATGGCTCTCGACGGCGAGCTGCCGGGCGACGAGCGCGCCGCCTACGACGCCTGGATCGACGCCAATCCCGAAATGAAGGCGAAAAGCGCCCGCTACACCGCCGACCGCGCCGCGTTGCGCGCCGCCTTTGCCGGTGTGCTCGACGAGCCCGTGCCGGTGCTGTTCAAGCAGATCGTTAGCGGTGAAGGCGCGACCAAAGCGGCGGCGCGGCAGTCGCGCTGGTGGCTTGCGGCCGCGGCGGCCGCAGTGCTCGTCATCGGCGGTCTTGGCGGCTATTTTGCCGGCATCGACGGCATCGGCAGGGAAGATGGCGCCGATGACCAACTGGCCGAAGAGGCGATCGCCGCCCATGTCATCTATGCCGCCGAACAGCGCCATGCGGTGGAAGTGCCGGCAAGCGACAAGGATCACCTGCAGACCTGGCTGTCCAACCGCGTCGGCCTGAAACTGGTGGCGCCGGATCTGGTGGCGGAAGGCTTCCAGCTGGTTGGCGGCCGGCTGCTGCCCGCCGGCCAGGGCAAGGCAGCGATGCTGCTTTACGAGGACGCCAAGGGTCAGCGCATCTCCTTGTTCGTTACCGCTGATTCCTCAGCCAAGTCCAAGGGCACCTACATGGCGGACGCCGACGGCCCCGAGGCGGTCTACTGGCTGGACAAGGGCTATGCCTGCGCCGTCGTCGGCTCGCTGCCGCGAGAGCAACTGGCCGCGGTCGCCAAGCGCGCCTACGGTCAGCTTCTGGCCGGTATCGCCAGTTGAGCACATTCGGTTTTGGCGTCATGCGCCGAGGCGGCGCCGCACCTGGCGGTGCCGCGGTCACCGCCCGCCACTCGCGGTGGAACTGTCACAATTCGGCCCTATTCAAGGTGCGATAGCGCTTGGCTGATATCGGCGTTTCGGCTGATGTTTGCGACGTTTTTGACCGCGGCCTTTTCCTCCACCCAATCGAGGTTTTCCAAACCCGCATGCCTGCCGAGATTCGCAAGGCCCGCGCGTCCGACGTCGATGACCTCGCCGCCATCGAGAAGGCGGTTTTTTCCAGTGACCGCATTTCCCGGCGCTCCTTCCGCCTGTTGATCGAACGCGAGACAGCCGAGATGCTGGTCGCCGAAAGCGATGGCCGTGTCGCCGGCTACGCCATCGTGCTGTTTCGCAAGGGCAGCGGCGTCGCCCGGCTCTATTCGCTTGCCACCAGCCCGTTTTTCAGCGGCCGCGGCATTGGCCGCATGCTGCTTGCAGCGGCCGAAGAAGCTGCCTTCGAGCACGACCGCATGATGTTGCGCCTCGAAGTGCGCGAGGACAATCTTCGCGCCATCGGCATCTATGAGCAGAGCGGCTACCGCAAGATCGGTCGCGAGCCCCACTATTACGAGGATGGCGCCACCGCGCTGCGCTACGAAAAGACCTTGCGCGGCGATATTCCGGTCGCCACCAAAGTCCCGTTCTACCAGCAGACCTGCGAGTTCACCTGCGGTCCATGCTGCCTGATGATGGCGATGGCCAATTTCGATTCCGGCTTCGTGCCCGATCCGGTCATGGAAATCCGCCTATGGCGCGAGGCAACGACCGTGTTCATGATGTCCGGCCCGGGCGGCTGCGAGCCCTTCGGCCTTGCGGTTTCCGGCTACGAAAGCGGGCTTGCGGCGGAAATCTTCGTGTCCTTCTATGGCGCGCTGTTCTTGCAATCGGTGCGCAGCGACGACAAGCGCCGGGTGATGGAACTTGCCCAGGTGGACTTTCGCCGCCGCGCGGAACTTTACGGCATCCCGGTGAATTACCGTCCGTTCACCATCGATGATATCCGCGGCGCCCTGGCTCAGGGAAAACTGGTGCTGGTGCTGATCAGCGGCTTCCTGATGTTCGGCAAGAAGGTGCCGCATTGGGTGCTGGCTATCGGCGACGATGGCGACCACATCCTGATCCACGATCCCTGGGTCGAGGACGAAAGACAGGAGACCATCCTCGATGCCGCCAACATTCCCGTGCCGCACGGCATCTTCATGAACATGGCGCAATTCGGCCGCGACGGACTGCGTGCTGCCATCACTCTTGGGAAACGCTGATAACAATGACCTGGGTCATCCTCACCGGCCGTCAGAACGATCTCGACCCGGCGGCGACGCCGCACAAGATCATCACCAACCGTGACTATCTTGCGCATCCGGCGCTGTTTCGCGGCCAGCAGCCGAAGGTCATCAACCTGTCGAACAATTACGCCTACCAGAGCCGCGGCTATTATGCCTCTCTGCTCGCCGGTTCGCGCGGCCACAAGGTCATCCCGACGGTCGAGACGATGATCGACCTGTCCGAGCGCAAGCTCTACGAGCACGCGCTGCCGGAACTGGAGCTGGCGCTCAACAAATGTCGCAAGGATCTCGGTGGCGTATTCCCGCAAAAAATCTGCATCTTCTTCGGCATCGGACCGTCGAAGGTCTGGGACCGCTTCGCCAAGCTGTTGTTCGACTGGTTCCGCGCTCCGGCGCTTGAGGTTCACATCAAGGACAGCGCCGAATGGGCTTCGATCCGCAAGATCGGCTTCCTGCCGCTGGCCAGGATGGCCGAGGAGGAAGAAGCCCTCTTNCCTCTTCGTGCAGGCGCTCGAGACGTACACCAACCGCGAGTGGCGCGACACCAAGGGCCGCACGCCGGCACGCTACACCTTCGCCACGCTGGTCGATCCGCATGAGGAACTGCCGCCGTCGGAGATTTCCTCGCTGCGTTACTGGGCCAAGATCGCCGAAAAGATGGGCGTCGAAATCGAGCCGATCACCAGGAAGGACCTGGCCAAGCTCGCCAATTACGACGCGCTGTTCATCCGCGAGACCACCTCGATCTCAAACCACACCTACCGCTTCGCGCGCCGCGCCCAGCAGGAAGGCATGCCGGTGATCGACGACCCGCTGTCGATGATCCGCTGCACCAACAAGGTCTATCTCAACGAACTGATGGCCTACAACAAGGTGCCGGTGCCGCCGACGGTGATGATAGCCGGCACCTCGGACCTCGAACTGGCGGCGCAGACGCTGGGCTTTCCGCTGGTGCTGAAGATCCCGGATTCATCGTTCTCGCGCGGCGTCAAGAAATGCGGCAACTTCGAAGAACTGAAGACGCTCGCCACCGAGTGGCTGGAGGATTCCGATCTCCTGATCGCGCAGAAATTCATCCCGACCGAATATGACTGGCGCGTCGGCGTGCTCGGTGGGCAGCCGCTGTTTGCCGTGCATTATCTGATGGCGAAAAAACACTGGCAGATCGTCAACCACAAGGCCAGCGGCAAGCCCGACCAGGGCGGCATCAAGACCTTCACGCTGAAAGAGACGCCGCCGCATGTCGTCGACACCGCGGTGAAGGCGGCGCGCTGCATCGGCGACGGGCTTTACGGCGTCGATCTCAAGGAAACCAAGGATGGCGTCTTCGTCATCGAGGTCAACGACAACCCGAACCTCGACCATGGCTGGGAGGATTCCGGCGAAAAGGACGAAGTCTGGGTGCGGCTGACGCAATGGTTCCTGGAGCGGCTGGACCGTCCCGGGCGTTAGTTTGCCGTCCCGGGCGGTAATTCAACCGAGGGGGAAAAATGCAGTTCATCGTCATCGAGGATTTCACCGGCTGCGACCGCAAGGAGATCTACCGCCGTTTCGGCGAGCGCGGCAGATTGAAGCCGGACGCGCTTGTCGTGCACCACTCCTGGATCGCGGCTGATATGAGCCGCTGCTTCCTGCTGGTCGAGGCCGATGACGTCACGCTGCTGCAGCGCTGGGTCATCGAATGGTCTGACCTGGTGGAGTTCGAGATCATTCCCGTGGCGACGAACAAGGACATGGTCGCCGCACTGGCCGGCCATCTCTGAGCAGTTCGGTCCATCAGCCGAGCACCGGCGAACCCACCGACCGCCGGCATTCCTCAATCAGCCAATTGCGAAACGCCGCCACCAGGTCGCGCCTTGCACTGCGTTCCGGGATCGTCAGGCAATAGGGCTGACGCAGCGCGATCGATAGGGCATTAGCCCGGACCAAACGGCCCAATTCCAGCGCCCCGGCGCAATAAATGCCTTGCGCCAGCGCCACGCCCAGCCCTGAAATGGCAAGGTCGAGCGCTGCCCGCGACGAGTTCGCCGACAGGCCGCGCTGCACTGCGCGGCCGGGCTCTATGCCCGCCGCCTCGAACCATGTGCGCCAAGACGGAAACGACGCGCCGGTCGGTCCCCAGTCGGTGTGAATCAGTGGCAGGCCGGCGAGGCTGTCGGTTTTGGCGGTGAGTTCTGGCGCGCAGACGGGGTAGACGGCGTCCCTGACGATCTCCTCGCTCGGGTGTTCACGATAGTGCGGGCCGAAGGACAGCCGGATGTCGATCAGTTCGCGGTCGAACGGCACCGGATCGTCATCGCCGCGCAGGGATATGTCGACGGCGCCGTGGCTGGCGACAAAGCCGGCGAGGCGTTCGGAAAGCCAGCCCATCGCCATGGACGGCGGCACCGATACGACAAGCCGCGGGCGGAAGGCATCGCTGCCACGCGCGATGCTGCCGATCTCCCGAAAAGCCAGGGTCAGCCGGGGCAGCATCTCGACGCCGGCTTCCGTCAGCACCACGCGGCGGTTGACGCGATGGAACAGTTTTCGACCCATCTGCTCCTCGACGGTGCGAATGAGCTGGCTGACCGCAGCCGCCGAGATCGAGAGCTCATCCGCCGCTGCGGCGAAACTCCCCGAGCGCGCCGCCGCCTCGAAGGCTTGAAGTCCTCTCAGGGAAGGAAGCGCGGTCATTGGGTGATCCGATAGGTAAGGTCAGCTTATCTGTGTCGCAGAAATCCTCGTCTTTCGAAAGCTTTCTTATTCGAGTAGCTTGGCGCCATGACCGTATCGGCCCAGTTTGAACCCAGAGACCATCGCGACGTCGTCGCGTCTCTGACCAATGAGCAGCGCAGCCGCCTGACCGGCAAGTCGGACGGGCCGGGTCTGGTCCAACTCGCCTTCCATCTCGGCGCGATTGTGGCTATCGGCGGGCTGATTGCGGCCAAGGTGTCGTACTGGCCGCTGTTGATGTTGCCGCAAGGCATTCTTATCGTCTTCCTGTTCACGCTGCTGCATGAGACGGTGCACAGGACGGCGTTCGAGACGCAGTGGCTCAACGATGCCGCCGCAAGGGTCTGCAGCCTGGCGATCGCGCTGCCCGCCGACTGGTTTCGCTATTTCCACTTCGCCCATCACCGTTTCACCCAGGATCCAGAGACCGATCCGGAACTCGCCTTCCCGAAACCGGAGACGATGCGGCAATACATCGTCCACGTCTCGGGCCTGCCGGTGTGGTGGGGGCATTTGCAGACACTCTACACCAACGCGATTGGCGGCTGCCACGACAGCTACGTGCCGCCGAAAGGCCTGCCCAAGGTGCGCACTGAAGCCCGCGCCATGATCGCTTTCTATGTCGTGGTCGCCGCGCTAGCCCTGTGGTTCGAGGCAAGTGTACTGCTCTATGTCTGGATCGTGCCGGCGCTGCTCGGCCAGCCCTTCCTCAGGCTCTATCTGCTGGCCGAGCATGGCCGCTGCCCGCTTGTCGCCAACATGCTGGAAAACACCCGCACCACGCTGACCAACTGGCTGGTGCGCAAAGTCGCCTGGAACATGCCGTATCACGCCGAGCACCACGCCTATCCCGGCGTGCCCTTCCATCAGCTGCCGGCCTTCCACCAGCTGATCGAGCGCCATCTCAAAGTCGTCGAACCCGGCTATGTCAGCTTCCACGAGAAATACGTCGAGACCTTGCGCTGAGGCGCTCGGCCGTCAGCGTAGCGTCTGCTCAACGAGCGTGACGAAATAGCGGAGCACGGTGGGGACGATGGCGTCGTTGAAGACATAGCGATCGCCGTGCAGCCCTTCGCCCGGTCTGACCGCTCCTGCGCCGACCCAGGCATAGCAGCCGCCGGCTTCGCGGACCATGTAGGCAAAATCCTCGCAGCCGAGGCTCGGGTTGAATGCGGTCTCGACCTGCTCGCGGCCGACAACCGCGGTTGCCGCCTGGACGGCCCGGTCAGTGGCAGCCGACGTGTTGACCAGCGGCGGGTAGCCTTTCTTGTAGGCGAGCTTGGCGGTGAGTGCATGCGCCGAGGCAATGCCTTGCGCGATGTCGCCGATCAGCCTTTCGCAATGGCCCGACAAAGTGGGCTCGAAGAAGCGGCAGGTTCCCTGCAGCCAGACCTTGCCCGGCACGATGTTGCCGACATTGCCGCCATGGATCTGGGTGATCGAAACGACCAGCGCCATTTGCGGGTCGACCGAACGGCTGACGATGCGCTGCACGGCTTGAACGAAGGCGCCGGCCGCGAGCACGGGATCGTCGCCTAGCTGCGGCATGGCGGCATGCGCGCCGGTCCCCTCAAAGTTCAGTTCGAAAGTGTCGACGGCCGCCATCATCGACCCGGCACGGGCCGCGATCTTTCCGAGCGGCAGCCCCGGCCAGTTGTGGACGGCGTAGATGGCTTCCACGGGGAAGCGCTCGAACAGTCCGTCCTCTATCATCCGCATGGCGCCGCCTTCATTTTCTTCCGCCGGCTGGAAGATGAAACAGACGGTGCCGTCGAAGGCTCTGTTGTCGGCGAGCAGCTTGGCGGCGCCGAGCAGCATCGCGATGTGCCCGTCGTGGCCGCAGGCATGCATCACGCCGTCTTTCTTCGACGCATATGGCAATCCTGTCTTCTCCAGCACGGGCAAGGCATCGAGTTCGGCCCGAAGCCCGATGGCGCGCACGCCTGGCCGTCCTCTGAGGACGCCAACCACGCCGGTGCCGCCTATGCCTTCATGAACCTCGTCGAGCCCGAAGGTGCGCAGCTTGTCGGCGACGAAGCGCACGGTCTCATACTCTTGGAAACCGAGTTCGGGGTTGGCGTGGATGTGATGCCGCCATTCCACCACCTGCGGGGTGAGGGCGGCGATGGGGTCGTTGTGCAGCATTGCGCTCTCCTTGCCGGCTATCCTAAATTCGGCCTTGTCGATGCCAGCACGTAAAGGTTTTGCGCCGGCAGCGTCTTGAACAGGATTGACCGTGTCTGGAATTCAACAGCCTCAGGAGACGACGCAGTTCTGGCGTCATCCGCGCTTTCGCGATCTTGGCATGCTCAAGGCGCGCTTCACGCGGCATCGCTACCAGCTGCACACGCACCCGACCTATGTCGTCGCCCTGATCACGCAAGGGTGCGAGCGGGTCCGCATCGGCAACGAGACTGTCCTCGCGCCGTCGGGCACGGTTCTGCTCGTCGATCCGGAGATATGGCATGACGGCGAGGCGGGTGCCGACCAGGGTTGGGCTTACCGCACCTTCTATCCGTCGGCCTCGCTCATGGGTGCGATCGCGGACGAGCTCGGGCAGGATCGCCCGCCGTTGTTTTCGCAAGCGATCGTCGATGATGCCGATCTCGTCCAGGCAGTAGGCGTCGCGCACTTGGCTTCGACATCGAATGATGCCACCAGCGCCGAAACATCCATGCTGATCGCCTTGCGCAAGCTCATCCTGCGCCATGGCGATTGGGGCGGCCGGCGGCGCGAGGCGGTCGAAAGCTTCGGATCGAAAAGCCGGCTCCGGGTCTATGAACAGGTCATCGAAGACCATCTGAACTCGGACCTCGATTTGCAGCGGCTCGCTGAAGCCGCAGGCGTGACGCGCTTTCAAGTTATCCGCGATTTCAGGAAAGTGCTGGGTCTCAGCCCTGCTGCCTTCATCCGTGACCGCAGGCTGCGCCGTGCCGATCTGCTGATCCGGCAAGGTTCAGATCTCGCCGGTGCCGCCTTTGCGGCCGGCTTCTGCGACCAAAGCCATCTCTCGCGCACCTTCCGCGCCGCGCATGGAATGACGCCGGGGATGTTCAGGCGCGCCGGGACGCTGCCCTCGTCTTGAGAAGTCGAGCCATGTCGGCGGCCTTTGACGGCATGCCGATCAGAAAGCCCTGCGCCTCGACGCAGCCAGCCTTGCGCAATATGTCGAGCTGCGCTTCGGTCTCGACGCCTTCGGCGGTGACAGTGATGCCAAGTTCGGCACCAAGCCCGATGATCGTGCGCACGATCGCCGCCGTGTCCTTGTTGTCGATATCGTGGATGAAGGAGCGGTCGATCTTGATCTTGTCGACGGGAAAACGCCTGAGATAGCCGAGCGACGAATAGCCGGTGCCGAAATCGTCGAGCGCGATGCGGATACCGAGTTCGCGCAGCTGCCTCAGCGTCTTCAGCACCGTCTCGCTCTCATCCATCAGCACGGTCTCGGTGATTTCCAGTTCGAGCCGGCTGGCCGGCACACCGGAAACGGCCAGCGCCGAAATCACGCTGCGGGCAAAGTCGGCGCTTCTGATCTGCACTGCCGAGACATTGACGGCGATGCGCATTCCAGGCGGCCAGCCGGCGGCCACGCTGCAGGCCTGTTTCAGCGCCCATTCGCCCAGCGGAACGATCAGCCCGCTGTCTTCGGCGGCTGCGATGAAATCGTCGGGCGCCACCAGGCCGCGCGTCGGTGAATTCCACCGCATCAACGCTTCGGCGCCGACGATCTTGCCCGACGCGATGTTGGTGATCGGCTGGAACTCCAGCACGAACTCCCGCCGTTTCAGTGCCGTCTCGAGATCGGTTTCGAGCGCCAGGCGCGCCCGCACCAAGGCATCCATGCCGGGCTCGAAAAAGCGGTAGACGTTGCGGCCTTCGCTCTTGCCGCTGTAAAGCGCCATGTCGGCGTTCTTCAAAAGCGTGTCGGCGTCCTTGCCGTCACCGGGATACAGCGCGATGCCAAGGCTGATGCCGACATGCATGTCGCGGCCCTTGTCGCGAAACGGCTGGCTGACGACAGCGACGATGCGTTTTGCCAGTTGTTCCGCATCGGTGGCGCCTTTGGGATTGAACTGCAGGATGGCGAACTCGTCGCCACCGAGGCGGGCGACCACATCGGTGTCGCTGCGCAGACTGTGCCGCAACCGCTCCGCCACGCATTTCAGCAGCCAGTCACCGGCCGGGTGTCCCCAGGTGTCGTTAACGGCCTTGAAGCGATCGAGGTCGAGCGAGAAGATCGCCAACGGTGTATCGCCGGTCATCGCCTGGTCGAGCCGTTCGCGAAACATCGAGCGGTTGGGCAGGTCGGTCAGCGTGTCGTAATGGGCAAGGTGGCTCATGCGCTCTTCGGCGCGCCGGCGCTCGGTGATGTCTTCGAAGGTCGCCACCCAGCCGCCACCGGTAAGCGGCCGGCGCGCAACCAGCAGCGTTCGGCCATCGGCAAGGCTGCGGTCTGTCGAACGCTCCTCACCGGCCTGCAGGCTGGCTCTGGTGTTGGCGATCTCGCCGTCGATGTCCATCGACGGATAGATGCGCAGTCGCACCATCTGTTCGAGCAGGGCGCGCTGGCTCATGCCGAGCGGGAAGTCGTCAGGCGTGACCTTGTAGAGGTCGAGGAAGCGCTGGTTGCGCACGATCAGCGTGCCTTCGGCGTCGTACATCAACAGGCCTTGCGACATGTTGGCGAGCGCCGCATCGAAGCGGCGGTGCTGCTCCTTCAGTTCCTGCTCGGCCCGCCTTTGCTCCGTAATGTCCTCATAGATCGACACCCAGCCGCCTGAGGCCAGCGGCCGGTGCGTGATGGAAACGATGCGTCCGTCCGACAGTATTTCCTCGTAGGTCGAGGCTTGCGCGCGCTCGATATAGGGCTTGCGGATGGCATACAGGTCTTCGGCGCTCTGTGAGGCGACACCGATGTCGACGCTGTGCTTTAGAATGTCCAGGAACGCGATGCCGGGCCGCACGATCTTCGCGTCGAGGGAGAAGATGCTGATATAGTTGCCGTTGCAGATGATCATCCGCTCGTCGGCGTCGAACATGCACAGCCCATGCGACATATTCTCGACGGCCGCGGAAAAGCGCTCGTTCTGGTGGCGCAGTTCGTCGGCGATCTGCCGTGGCGCGGCGACGCCTCCGGCTCCCCGTCTGCGGACGGGCGAACCACCCTTGACGTGCGCAACGGACATGAGGCGTGCCTGCTGACCGTGATCGAAACCCGGTACTGTGGTTACCGCTGGTTAATTTAGCGTATGTTCACTGCGCCGAATGCACGGCAACCGTTGCCTGGCGTTGCTTTTCAAGCGTTGCGTAGCGTTTGAGGAAGGCAGCTTGCGCCGAGGTCACCGAGTGCGGCTTAAAGTCGAAGCGGTCGGCATTGAACCCGCGCGGCCGGCCGAAGAACTCGGTTGCTTCCGCGGTCGAGAAACCGGCAAGCAGCGTCGCCTCGTAATAGGCGGCGATCTGGTCGGCGCGCTTGATCTCCTTGCGCAAGCCGACGCCGAGTTCGGGCGGCAGCGAAAAGCGCTGATGGATGGCGCGCTGGAGACGCAGCTCACACTCCTTGTAGGAGCCGCCCATTACCGATTTGAACGGCGAGATCATGTCGCCGATGACATATTCCGGCGCGTCATGCAGCAGTGCTGCCAACTGAGCATTGGCCGAGGCGTCCGGCTGCAACTCGCTGAACAGCGCCTCGACCAGCAGCGAATGCTGGGCGACCGAAAAGGCGTGATCGCCGCGGGTCTGCCCGTTCCAGCGGGCGACGCGGGCAAGCCCGTGGGCGATGTCGGAGATTTCGATGTCGAGCGGCGAGGGATCTAGCAGGTCGAGCCGCCGTCCCGACAGCATGCGCTGCCACGCGCGCGGTGGCGCTCCGACGCGATCGGCAGCCATCAGGCGTCCTCCGCGCCTATGGCTTCCCTGGGAAAGCTGAACTGCGCCCAGGCCGGGATGGCGAGCGAGACGGTGACATCACCGGCCAGTACCGGCTGGCCAGCGTCGAGCGCCGCCTTGACCCGGTCGATGCGGGCAATGGCGAGTCCGGCCGTGCCCGCGGTCGAGCCGAGCGTGCCGACCGGCCGCCCCGCAACCGTCAGCTCCGTGCCGGGCGCGGGTAAGGCGCGGTCGGCCGAAACGATCAGCACGCGGCGCCTGGCGGTGCCGCGATGCTGCATGCGCGAGACCACTTCCTGGCCGACATAGCAGCCTTTCTTGAAGCCGACGCCGCCGGTCTCGTCGAGCAGCACGTCGTGAGGGAAGGCATCGCCGAGCTGATAATCGGAACCGCTTTCGGCAATGCCTTTGGCGATGCGGAGCGCCTTCCACGCAGCCGGGTCGCCACCTGCGGATGCGCCGCCATAGGAACGGCTCACAACCACATCGCGGAAGCGGACATCGGCAAGTGTCGTTGAATCAGAAGGTGAGGCGCTTGAATCATCGCCCCAGGCAACCGTCACAAGCACTTGATCCTGCCTAGCAATCTCGGCCTTGGCGCGCAGCTTGTAAAGCATCAGCCGGCGCAGGAAGTCGTCTGCGATATCGGCACGGCAATCCAGCCGGAATGCGTCTTCGCCGCTACGCGAGATCAGGAAATCAAACAGGATCTTGCCTTGCGGCGAAAGCAGCGCACCGGGCTTTGCCGCGTCGACGGCCAGCGTGTCGAGGTCGGTGGTGAGGATGTTCTGCAAAAAATGCTCGGCATCCGGGCCTGACACGGAAATGAGAGCGCGGTCTTTGAGCAGGGCAAAAGGCATGGGTGGCAAAGAACCTGATCTTGCAAAACGGGCGGCCTTTACGTAAGCCGACGATACTCCCCCCGCAAGAGACCGAACGCCCATGGCCACCACCTACGACCTCATCCTGACAGGCGGCACGGTGGTCAACCATGATGGCGAGGGCGCGCGCGATGTCGGCGTCAAGGGTGGTCGCATCGTCGCAATGGGCGATCTTCGCCAAGCTTCGGCCGGCGAAGCGATCGACTGTCGCGGGCTGCACGTCCTGCCCGGCGTCGTTGACAGCCAGGTGCATTTTCGCGAGCCGGGGCTGGAGCACAAGGAAGATCTCGAGAGTGGATCTCGCGCCGCTGTTCTGGGCGGGGTCACCGCCGTCTTCGAAATGCCCAACACCAATCCGCTGACCACCAGCGAGGCGGCGCTTGCCGACAAGGTGCGCCGCGCCACCAGCCGGATGCATTGCGACTTCGCCTTCTGGGTTGGCGGCACACGCGAGAATGCCAATGATGTCGGTGAGCTCGAGCGGCTGCCGGGTGCTGCCGGGATAAAGGTGTTCATGGGCTCGTCCACCGGCGACCTGCTAGTCGAGGACGACGAGGGTGTCGCATCGATCCTGCGCAACACCCGCCGCCGCGCCGCCTTTCACTCGGAGGACGAGTTCCGGCTGCGCGAGCGCCTCGGCTTGCGCGTCGAGGGCGACCCGTCCTCACACCCCGTCTGGCGCGACGAGATCGCGGCCTTGCGCTGCACCGAGCGGCTGGTGCGCATCGCGCGCAGCACCCGCGCCCGCATCCATGTCCTGCACATCTCCACTGCCGAAGAGATCGTGTTCCTCGAACAGCACAAGGATGTCGCCACCTGCGAGGCGACGCCGCACCATTTGACGCTCACCGCCGACGACTATGCGCGGCTGGGCACGCTGATCCAGATGAATCCGCCGGTTCGCGCGGCCCGCCATCGCGACGGCGTCTGGCACGGCATTGCGCAAGGCATTGTCGATGTGCTCGGCTCCGACCACGCCCCCCACACGCTGGCCGAAAAGGCAAAGCCCTATCCGGCCTCACCGTCTGGCATGACCGGGGTGCAGACGCTGGTGCCGATCATGCTCGACCACGTCAATTCAGGCCTGCTGACCCTGCAGCGCTTCGTCGACCTCTCCAGCCACGGCCCGCAGCGCATCTTCGGCATGGCCAGGAAAGGCCGCATCGCCGCCGGCTACGATGCCGATTTCACCATTGTCGACCTCCAGCGGCGCGAGACCATCACCAATGCGCAAGCCGGCTCCAGGGCCGGCTGGACGCCCTATGACGGCAAGGAAGTCACCGGCTGGCCGATCGGCACCATCGTGCGCGGTCGTCGCGTGATGTGGGAAGGCGAGATCGTCACGCCCGGGCAGGGCAGGCCGGTAGAGTTTTCCGAGGCGCTGCCGGCTTAGCGGTTTCTTGCTGCGTTGGATTTTTTAAGCGCTATCCACTACGTTAAGGGCATTATGAACGCAGATATCGCGCCCATGATTGTCCCTGCGGAGTTTCCGGAGCTCCAGGCGCTCGCCTGGAACCGCGATGCGGCACGCCCGATTCCGGCCGAAGAGGCATTTGCGCTGTATGAGCGTAATTGGCGGTTTGTCGATCAAAAGCGTCTTACTGTGCGTGAGAAGATGCTTATCCAAAGTTTGGCAGACAAATTCGGTCACGGCGTGCTCTTGACCGCCGGCTGATTTCCCTCACCTGATCGTTCCTCGCAGCCGGAATATCAACAGGACACACCGCGAGCGTCATGATGGAATTCAAGAGGCCCGAGCACCAGATCATTGCCGAAGCGCTCGGGTTGATGGATCGCCATTTCCTGACCGCAAACCAGTGCTGGTTCGGCGGTGGCACTGCGATCGTTATGAAATTCGGGGAATATCGCCGCTCACTGGATGTGGACTTCCTGTGTGCCGACAGTGATGGCTATCGCGAATTGCGGACCTCCGCAGCCGAACGTGGCGTCAGAGCATTCTTTCCTGAGCCGGTCGAGGCTGTTCGGGACTTCCAGATCGATCAATATGGCTTGCGGACGATCGTGCGGTTGAAAGGCCAAACGATCAAGTTTGAAGTCATCCGCGAAGGCCGCATAAAACTGCGAGGCCATTTCGACGACGATCTGAATGTATCCGCCCTGGTCCCGGCGGATATGTTTGCCGAGAAGTTGCTGGCGAACGCGGATCGATGTCAGGACCGTGCAATTGCATATCGCGATGCCATCGATCTTGGAGTGCTGGTTGGCATCTATAAGGAAATCCCGAGCGACGCTGTTGGCAAGGCGAAGGCGGCCTATGGCGTGGATATCGAGCGCAAGGTGGCTTGGGTGGTAAACAGGCTGCGGGACAAGGAAGAATTGCGGCATGCCGCCGAGGTGCTGCAAATGGATCCCAACGCGGCGGTCGAAGCGATTTCGGCCCTTCGAAATGAAGGTATCCGCATATGGCCTGACACAGGCCTCGAGCTTTCTAGCCCTAGCCAGTAGCCATCCCAGGGGAATCGCCGTTCAATCCCCGGCGACGAAGAATGTCCACTGCCCGGCCGGCGTGATGCCGACGCGGTAGAAGATGTAGGCGCCGAACTGCTTCATGTCGTCATAGTCGCCGGCGGTGACGATCTTGAACAGTTCGACCCGCTGTCTGGCGTTGAGCTTGTCCAGCGGCAGGGCGAAGAAATACGGCCAGACATAGAGTTCCTGCGGTGTGCCGACGTCTACATGGACATAGCCGGCATTGAGCACCTCTTCCAGGATAGCGAGGATTTCCTGACCTTCCTTGTCGCCCGATAGCCCTTTCAGGAACGCGATCGGGTCGCCCTCGATTTCGCCCAGCGACAATTGGGTCATGGTGTCGCCCTTGCCGATCAGCGGCCGCAGCTTCTCGATGTCGCCGCTGACGCAGGCCTCGACCATCAGATCGCGCATGCGCCTGACGGGCTCCGGCAATTTGGAAAGGTCGTAGACGACTTCAGGCACCGGCCCTTCGGGATCGGCACTTGGGTTGGCCACGCCGCCATCGTTGGCGGGGGCTTCCGGTTGGCTTTGTTCGGGCTCCGTGGGCGATTTCGGCTGGCTGGCGGCCGGTGGCGCCGTGCCGGGCAGATCGGGCATTGGCACTGAATTTTCAGACGGCGCCGTCTCACCATTGGCTGGTGGCCCGGCAGGAGCTGGAAGCTCCTCGCGCTTGATCTCGCTCAGCGCATAGGCAGGGTTGCTGGTCAGGACAAGCGCCAGCGGAACCGCGGCGCAGGAAGCGGCAAGCCAGATGCTGAGGACCACGCCGCGAGGCCGGCCTGACATCGAAAAATTCACCGCTTGCCTCTCCTCGGGCCTAGGCTCTTCAGGCATGATGCCCAAACGACTCGCCGTCGTCAAAGAACCGGTAAGCTGGCAGTGCACCCTCTGAGACGCGCGACGCCTAGTGCCGAAACCGCTCCGGCTCGAAGGCGCCGGCGATCACCTTTTCACGCATGCGATCGAGCAGGGCAAGGGCCGAGGTTTCGCCATTGGCTCGCAGCATCTCGCCGAACGCGGTTTCAAGCGCTGCCTCGGCGATGATCTCAGGTTCTATGCCGGCCGACAGACCTTCCGCCCAGGCCTCGCTATGGCTTTCCACCGCGGTCAGGCGCTTTTCTTCCCTGACAAGCGCGTCGATGTCGTTGACGCCATGTTCCATTTGCGATGTCCACCTTTTCAAGCGGCGGTCCGACGGGTCGGATCCGGCTTGGGCTGCCCCTATCTCACGCAGGCTAAGTAAGTATCTGTAAATACGACATTTTTTTGATCGTCTTTACAAACTTCGTCGCCTGCGTTCGGTCCGATTCAAACTTAGCCGATTAGACCGGTGAGCGGGATGAAAACCTTCAGTTTGAGTTAATTCCGCATTCGCGCGCTAACGTTTCGTTAATACTGTTGCGCAAGTGCAACACCAAGATTGCATCAACGTGCCGTGGATACAAGGCGGGTGCTCGAAAAGGCGTTGGCTAAACGCCGTCTGGCGCTCGTCAGTTGCCGTAACGCGAGGCGATGTCGCGCGACAGCGTCTCGCCTTCCTTCATGTAGCGGCTGATGGCTTCGGTCGCTGACGGCGTGCATTGGGTATAGGTGCCGCCGAAGGAACGGTAACCGCGGTTGAAGCTGGCGATGAAGCGGGCACGCCGCTCCGGATCGGGATTTTCCGAATCGATCAGCTTTTCCATCTCGGTGCGCCACTGGTCGCCCTTTTCGCCGCACAGATTGCGCAGGAAATGCAGCGACCCCAGCACCTCGGCCAGTCGCATCAGCCCGGGCTCGAACGGCGACTCGGCGGCCAGCGCCGGCTGCACGGCAAAAGCCGTGGCGGCGGCGATGCATGCGGCAAGGAACAGCGAGGTGCGGGTCATAAGTCTATCTGACGAAACATTTTGTCGCCTGCAAGGCGATTCTCGGAGCGGGCAGATATGGGCCTGCTTCAGGCCAAAAGCTCTTCAGCCACCTCCATGACGTCACCCGCGAGCGGCAGCGTCGCCATTTCATCAAGACTATAGAAGGCGGCGGTCTCGGCATCGTCGCTGGCCGTCGCTTCGCCGCCGGCATAAACGGCGCCGAACACGGTCAGCAGATAGTCGACCGGGTGATTCTCGCCGCTGCCGTCGATGTGGATGTCGCGAAGCGGACGATAGTCCTGCGCCCGCAGCCCGGTTTCCTCCAGCAATTCGCGCGACGCTGCTTCTTGCAGCGTCTCGCCGGGCTCGACCTTGCCGCCGGGAAAGGCATAAAGCCCCTGCGACGGCGGCCGCGCCCGTTTGACCAGCAGCACCGTCCTGCCGCGCACGACGGCGACCGAGACTGCGGGAAGTGTCTTGCGCTGCTCGTTCATCGATCTCGTTTCGCCTATGTGAGGCCAGACCCTTGTGGACCGGCCGGCGGCATTGAGCTTTAGCGGTTGCGCAACGCCGGTTCCATCGCCACTTTCGCGATCGGATCATTTCATCGAGCTTTCCAATGTGCGGACGCTTTGCCCTGACGGCCACGCCGGACCAGACCGCCGCCTTGCTCGGCCTGGCGGAGCTGGAGGATTTTCCGGCCCGCTACAACATCGCGCCGACGCAGCCGGTGCTGATGGCGCTGTCGGGGCCGCCGCGCATGCCGGGCTCGAATTTCCCGGATCGCCAGGCGATGCTGGTGCGCTGGGGACTGATCCCCACCTGGGTCAAGGACACCAGGGAATTTCCGCTGCTCATCAACGCGCGTTCGGAAGGCGCTATTGAAAAAGCCTCGTTCAAAGCCGCCATGCGCCATCGCCGTGCCTTGGTGCCGGCCTCCGGCTTCTATGAGTGGCAGCAATCCGGCAGCGGCAAGAAGGGCCAGCCCTACTGGATACGGCCGCGGCATGGCGGGTTGATCGCCTTTGCCGGGCTGATTGAAACCTATGTCGAGCCGGGCGGTTCGGAAATGGACACCGGCGCCATTCTTACCGTCAACGCCAATGCCAGCATCGCCCATATCCATGACCGGATGCCGGTGGTGATCGCGCCGGAAGATTTCGCCCGCTGGCTGGACTGCCGCACGCTCGAACCGCGCGACGTGGCCGACCTGCTCAAACCCGCGCTGCCCGATTTCTTCGAGGCAATTCCGGTCTCCGACCTCGTCAACAAGGTCGCCAACACCGGGCCGGAGATACAGGACATGGGCATCGTCGAGCCCGGCAAGGTCAGGCGCCAGAAGCCCGGCGCGGACGACAGTCAGATGACGCTGTTTTAGAGCGCGTTCCCAAGAAGCCAGGTCCGGTCTTCGGGAAGAACCTGCTCAATAGGAAGAGCTGTTGTTTCAGGCGCGCTATAGGCGCCTCAGCCTTCCGTTCCGGCGCACGCCTTGTCGGCGGCCGGCACGATGCCTGTTCAGGCAGCGCGGGGCGAAGTGATTTTCGGCGCCGGCTTTTTATTCTTCGCGGTGTGGAGAAGGGCGGCGACGATCGCGGCCGGGCCGATCGCACGGTAGTGGTTGGCGAGCGCCGGTTGCTTGGCGCGGCTCGATTCCTGCTTGGTTCGTGACATCGATCTCTTCCCTGTAACATTTCCGTGTCTGCGTTTGCCGGCCGAATCTGACCGAATCGTGACCTTTGGTGAACTAGCCGGCGAATGTTTCATGACTGTGCCGACATGTTTAATAAAATGTTTCAGCGGCTCCTGACCTATGAACCAGCGATGCTTTTGCCGGAAGTTGCGACTTGACGGCAACACCGGCCAAGGCGATAAAGCCGCCGATGAAAACGTTTTTCGCCATTTGTGGCATTTGCATTATTGGCTAGCTTCGCGCTGGTCCGGACGTTTTCGCCTCATCTTTCCCCAGAGTGGACAAACGCCCCGGCCAGCAGGCTGGAGCCCGATTTGTGCCTTGGCACACGTAAGGCTCTCTCCAGAACTTAACGGACCGGAAGGGCACGCATGTCTGACGCATCGAAGGGTCTCAGCCTCTACAACACGCTAACGCGGACGAAGGACGTGTTCGTCCCGATCGACCCGTCGAATGTGCGCATGTATGTCTGCGGCCCAACCGTCTACGACTTTGCCCATATCGGCAATGCGCGTCCGGCGATCGTCTTCGACGTGCTGTTCCGTTTGCTGCGTCACCTCTACGGCGAGGCTGGTGTCACGTATGTGCGCAACATCACAGATGTCGACGACAAGATAAACGCCCGTGCGCTGCGCGATTTCGGCGCCGAGATCGCGTCGGGAAGCCTGACGCTCAACGAGGCGATCCGCCGCGTTACCGAAAAAACCGCCGATCAGTACCACAAGGATGTCGCCGCACTCGGCTGCTTGCCGCCGACGGTCGAGCCGCGCGCCACCGAGTTCGTCGCGCGCCGCGCCGACGGCAAGGTTGACATGATCACCCTCATCGAACGTTTGATCGAACGCGGCCACGCCTATGTCGCCGCCGGCGAAGTGCTGTTCGACACCGCCTCGATGCCGGATTATGGCGAGCTGTCGAAGCGCAATCTCGACGAACAGCAGGCCGGTGCGCGAATTGCCGTCGACGCTCACAAGAAGAACCCGGGCGATTTCGTGCTGTGGAAATTGTCGTCACCGGAAGAGCCCGGCTGGGACAGCCCATGGGGCAGGGGCCGGCCCGGTTGGCACATCGAATGCTCGGCCATGTCGGCCGCCTATCTCGGCGATGTCTTCGATATCCATGGCGGCGGCTTGGACCTGATCTTCCCCCACCATGAGAACGAGATCGCCCAGTCGCGTTGCGCCCACGGCACCGACGTCATGGCCAATGTCTGGATGCACAACGGCTTCCTGCAGGTCGAGGGCCAGAAAATGTCGAAGAGCCTCGGCAATTTCTACGCCATCGCCGAACTGCTGGAGACCGACACTTTCGGCGGCCGCAAATGGCCGGGCGAGGTGCTGCGGCTGGCGATGCTGATGACGCATTACCGCGAGCCGATCGACTTTTCCGTACGCAAGCTGGAAGAGGCCGAGAATACGCTGCGCAAATGGAAGCGCGCCGCCGATCTCGCCCCGTCGGCAGGGCAAGTTCCGGCGGAGGTTGTGGCGGCGCTGTCTGACGACCTCGCCACCTATGCCGCCTTCCAGCAGCTCACGCAGCTTGCCGGTGAGGCCGCGGAGGGCAACGAAGCGGCCGCATCGCTGAAGGCATCGCTGTTGTTCCTCGGCTTCGATATCGGCGCGGCCAAGGTCGACGAGGTTGCGGTCGCCAAGGCGATCGCCAAGCGCTTGGAACTGATCGCAGCGAAAAACTGGGCCGAAGCCGATCGCATCCGCGATGAGCTTCTGGCGCAGGGCGTGCAGCTGAAAGACGGCAAGGATCCTATCACTGGCGAACGCGTGACGACGTGGGAGGTAAAGCGGTGAGGGTGGCGCGAGACACCGTTGTAAGATTGGCGAAGGCCGGAGCGACAGCCAATCTCCCCCGCAAGGGGGGAGATCAGCCCTCGCCTCGGTTTTCGCGAATCGCCAGCGCGGAGTGGCCTGNTCCCCCCTTGCGGGGGAGATGTCCGGCAGGACAGAGGGGGGTGTGAAGGAACGCCAGCGTTCCTTCTTGCCCACTTTCATTTCGGTCACTTTCTGAGAACGCAATGGCTGCCGGTTGAGACGCTGGCGGGACAGCACTCCCCTCTGTCCTGCCGGACATCTCCCCCGCAAGGGGGGAGATCAGCCCTCGCCTCGGTTTTCGCGAATCGCCAGCGCGGAGTGGCCTGAGCATGGGTCACGACCTCGTTCCATCGCGTCAGCGCAAGAATGCAAAGTCCATGCGTCGCGTCATGACCGATGCCGAGCTGAAACTGTGGAATGAGTTGCGGGCTCACCGGCTGATGGGGATGAGCTTTCGCCGACAGGTACCGATTAGGCCCTACATTGTCGACTTCGCCTGTTCGGCCCACCACCTCGTAGTCGAGGTTGATGGCAGTCAGCATGCCGACGTAGAAGATGCAGAACGCGACAAGGCACGCAGCGCTCAATTGAGTGCCAGTGGCTGGACCATCCTGCGCTTCTGGAACGACGACGTCATCCGCGATATCGACAATGTCTGCCAGCACATCGTGATCGAGGCCGGCTTGGCCGGCGCCGACGTGCCGGCGCCAGCAAGGGAGGAACTTGTTTCATGATCGACCATCTCGGCATCAATGTCGCCGACTTCGACGCGTCGAAAGCCTTTTATGACCAGGCGATAGCGCCGCTTGGCGCCTCGCTGATCTACATGGTGCCACTGGAATATACCGGCGGCGCGAAGGTCGGTGGCTATGGCCGCGACCGGCCGGTGTTCTGGCTGCAGGCCAGCGATGACAAGCCGAGGACCCATCAGCACGTCGCCTTCACCGCGCGCAGCCGCGCCGAGGTCGACGCCTTCCATGCCGCGGCGCTCGCCGCCGGCGGCAAGGACAATGGCGGGCCGGGGCTGCGCCCGCATTATCACCCGGACTATTACGGCGCCTTCGTCTTGGATCCCGACGGCAACAATGTCGAGGCCGTCTGCCATGCGCCCGAATGACTATGAAACGGAGTGAGACGCCATGAGCCTCGACAACCGGCCGATCTACACCGGTGGCTGCCAGTGCGGCGCGGTGCGCTTTCGCGTCGAGGGTGCGCTGGGTGACGCCTCGATCTGCCATTGCCGCATGTGCCAGAAGGCGTTCGGCTCATTTTACGCGCCCCTGGTCTCGGTGCGTGGCGCCAAACTCGACTGGACGCGCGGCGAACCGAAATATTTCGCCTCGTCCAGCCATGTCGATCGTGGCTTTTGCGCCAATTGCGGCACGCCGCTGACCTTTACCGCGCCCGACGGCATCGGCCTCGCCATCGGCGCCTTCGACAATCCGGCTGATATCGTGCCGCTGATCCAGTGGGGCACGGAGGCAAAACTTCCCTATGTCGATACCATCCCGCAATTGCCGGGCGAGGACACTATGGCCGACATGTCGTCGGCGCCTTATCTCGCCGAGCTCGTCTCCTACCAGCATCCCGACCATGACACCGAACAATGGGCGCCAGAGGAAAAGTTATGACCGATGAAGTTCGAACCGGCGGCTGCCAGTGCGGTGCCGTGCGTTTCCGCATCAAGGGCAAGCTCGGCCGGGCGTCCATCTGCCATTGCCGCATGTGCCAGAAACAGTTCGGTTCGTTTTTCGGCGCGCTGGTGACAGTGCCCAAGGATGGCGTCGAATGGATGCGCGAAGAGCCCACCTATTTCCAGTCGTCGGTCAACATCGATCGCGGCTTCTGTTCCCGCTGCGGTACACCGCTGACCTATCGCCAACCTGGCGCACTGGAGATCGCCATCGGCGCCTTCGACGACCGCTCCGATCTGGCGCCGCAGATCCAGGTCAACTACGCGGTCCGATTGCCTTGGGTGGAAACGATCTTTGACCAGCCCGTGCATCAGGATCCGGATTTCTACTCCCGCCAGGAGCAGATCATCTCCTTCCAGCATCCCGACCACGAAACCACGGACTGGCCCGCGCACGGCCTGAAGATATGAGCAATGAAATGAACAGTGAACTTCGTACTCTTTATCCAGAGATCGAGGCGTTCGAGTCCGGCATGCTCGATGTCGGCGACGGCCATCATATCTACTGGGAGCGCTCCGGAACCAGGGGCGCCAAGCCGGCCGTTTTCCTGCATGGCGGTCCCGGCGGCGGCTTCTCGCCAAAACATCGGCAATTGTTCGACCCGAAGCTTTACGACGTCATCCTGTTCGACCAGCGCGGCTGCGGGAAATCGACACCCAACGCCTCGCTCGAGGCCAACACCACCTGGCACCTGGTTGCCGACATCGAGCGGCTGCGTGAGATGTGCGGCTTCGAAAAATGGCTGGTGTTCGGCGGCTCGTGGGGCTCGACGCTGGCGCTGGCCTATGCCGAGACGCATCCTAATCGCGTCAGCGAGCTTGTCGTGCGCGGCATCTACACGCTGACCCGCGCCGAACTCGAATGGTACTATCAGTTCGGCGTCTCCGAGATGTTCCCCGACAAATGGGAGCGTTTCCTGGCGCCAATTCCTGAAGCCGAGCGCGGCGACATGATGGCCGCTTACCGCAGGCGGTTGGTCGGCGCCGATGGCAAGGCGCAGCTGGAAGCCGCCCTTGCCTGGAGCCTGTGGGAAGGTGAGACGATCACGCTGCTACCGGAGCCGGAGACCAGCGACAAGTTCGGCGAGGACCACTTCGCCATCGCCTTTGCCCGCATCGAGAACCACTATTTCGTCCACGCCGGCTGGCTGGAGGAGGGGCGGCTTCTGCGCGATGCCCATAAGCTCGCGGATATTCCCGGCACAATCGTCCACGGCCGCTACGACATGCCGTGCCCGGCGCGCTATGCCTGGGCCCTGCACAAGGCCTGGCCGAAGGCGGATTTCCACCTCATCGAAGGCGCCGGCCATTCCTATTCGGAGCCGGGGATTCTGGATCGGCTGATACGCGCGACGGATGGGTTTGCGGGGAAATGACAGCGCGTGGCACCCCCCTCTGTCCTGCCGGACATCTCCCCCTCAAGGGGGGAGATTGGCTGTCATCGGCGCTTTCGCAAATCTCCGTCGCTGCAGGAAACGATCCGACGCTAAAGCTGCCGATCTTCCCCCTTGAGGGGGAGATGGCCGGCAGGCCAGAGGGGGGTGCTCGCGCGCCAACAGAACAATGACCAAACAACGCCTCTATCTCTTCGACACAACCCTCCGCGATGGCCAGCAGACGCCGGGCATCGACTTTTCCGTCGAGGACAAGATCGCGATTGCCAAGCTGCTCGATGAGTTCGGCATGGACTATGTCGAAGGCGGCTATCCCGGCGCCAATCCGACCGACACCGCCTTCTTCCAGCAGAAGCGCACGGCGAAGGCAAAGTTCGTCGCCTTCGGCATGACCAAGCGGGCAGGCGTGTCGGCATCCAACGACCCGGGCCTGGCAGCGCTCGTGCAGTCCAAGTCCGACGCCATCTGCTTCGTCGCCAAGAGCTGGGACTATCATGTCCGCGTCGCGCTCGGCTGCACCAATGAGGAAAACCTCGACTCGATCAACGCGTCGGTCGAAGCAGCTGTTGCCGCCGGCAAGGAAGCGATGGTCGATTGCGAGCATTTCTTCGACGGCTTCAAGGCCAATCCGGACTACGCACTGGCCTGCGCCAGGACCGCCTATGATGCCGGCGCGCGCTGGGTGGTGTTGTGCGACACCAATGGTGGCACGCAGCCCTCGGAAGTGCGCGCCATCGTCGACAAGGTCATTGTTTCAGGTATTCCGGGCGGCCATCTCGGCATCCATGCCCATGACGACACCGGCCAAGCGGTGGCCAATTCGCTCGCCGCCGTCGAGGCCGGCGTGCGCCAGATCCAGGGCACGCTGAACGGCATCGGCGAGCGCTGCGGCAACGCCAATCTGGTCTCGATCGTACCGACGCTGGCGCTGAAGCCGGCCTTCGCCGATCGGTTTGAAACCGGCATCTCGGCCGAGGCGCTGACCGGGATATCCCGGCTTTCCCGCGCCTTCGACGAATTGCTGAACCGTGCTCCGGAAGCGCAGGCGCCCTATGTTGGCGCCTCGGCCTTCGCCACCAAGGCCGGCATCCATGCCTCCGCACTGGCCAAGGAGCCGGCGACCTATGAACATGTGCCGCCCGAGGCGGTAGGCAACCGCCGCCGCGTTATGGTTTCGGACCAGGGCGGCAAGGCCAATTTCCTCGCCGAGCTGAAGCGGCGCGGCATCGATGTGCCCAGAGACGACCATCGTCTCGATGCGCTGATCTCGGTGGTCAAGGAGCGCGAGGCCGAGGGCTACGCCTATGAGGGCGCCGATGCCTCCTTCGAGCTGTTGGCGCGCAAAATGCTGCACGGCCTGCCGGAGTTCTTCAACGTCACTTCGTTCCGCTGCATGGTCGAGCGCCGCTTCGATGCCAACGGCCAGTTGAAGACGGTCTCCGAAGCCATCGTCAAGGTGATGGTCGAGGGCGAGGAGAAGATGTCGGTGGCCGAAGGCCACGGCCCGGTCAACGCGCTCGACATCGCGTTGCGCAAGGACCTCGGCAAATTCCAGAGCGAGATCGCCGACATGGAGCTCGCCGATTTCAAGGTGCGTATCCTCAATGGCGGCACCGAGGCGATCACTCGCGTCCTGATCGAATCGCATGACGGCACCGGCGCACGCTGGTGGACGGTCGGCGTGTCGGAAAACATAATCGACGCCTCCTTCCAGGCGCTGATGGATTCGATCGTCTACAAGCTGATGAAGAACCGCGACATGGCGGGATTGGTGGCGGCGGAGTAGGGTTGCAAGACGTGGGTTTCCTCGCCCCCCGAAGTGGGGCGAGGAACTGGCGCCGCCCCTTGAGCCATCAGCGGAAGTCCATTGATCCATCATAATTTTGCGATGGTTTTGGATGGCCCACTGGGCCATAGCGGTTGCCATGGCCAGCGACACGATCCAGCCCGACGCCGACTCCAAAGCCCGCAGCGGCTTTCTCCTCGCGCTCGGCGCTTATCTGCTATGGGGCCTGTTGCCCTTCTACATGAAGGCGGTTGCGCATCTGCCGCTGATCGAGGTGATCGCCCACCGCATCGTCTGGTCGGTGCCGATTGCTGCTGCAGTGCTGGTCTGGGCCGGCCGCACAGCCGATTTCAAGGCGGCGATCCGCTCGCCGCGCAGCATCGCCATGGCGGCGCTGACGGCGACCCTGATCTCCGTCAACTGGGCCATCTATGTCTGGGCGATCTCGGTCGACCGCACCGTCGAGACCGCGCTCGGATACTACATCAACCCATTAGTTAGCATCGTCGTCGGCGCGTTGTTGCTCGGCGAGAAGCTCGACCGGCTGCAGATCGCGGCCGTGTTGCTGGCGGCGGTCGCAGTTGCCGTGCTCACCGTCGACGCCGGCAAATTGCCCTGGGTGTCGCTGGCGCTGGCCTTTTCCTTCGCCGCCTACGGCTTCTTCCGCAAGACGCTGCCGATCGGCCCGAGCCAGGGCTTTCTGCTCGAAGTCCTTTTGCTCTCGGTGCCGGCGCTTGCCTACATCGTGTTCCTGCTCGTCAACGGCCAGGACCATTTCATCTCCAGCAACGGCACCGATATGGCTTTGCTCATCGGCTGCGGCCCAGTCACCTCGGTGCCGCTGCTTCTGTTCGCCTTCGGCGCCAAGCTTCTGCGCCTCTCCACCATCGGCATCATGCAGTACATCGCACCGACCATGGTGTTCCTGATCGCCGTGCTGATTTTCGACGAGCCGTTCGGCACCACGCAAGCAATTGCCTTCGCGCTGATCTGGGCGGCATTGGCGATGTATTCCTGGTCGATGTTTCGTGGCCGTGAAATCCGCCCGGTGGCGTTGGCCCCGAAGTAGGGAGCCTTTCGATGTACGTGCTGCATATCGCCAACAAGAACTATTCGTCATGGTCGCTGCGGCCATGGGTGCTGATGCGCACCCTCGACATTCCGTTCGAGGAGCAATTGACGCCGTTTCCGACCGGGCCCAGTTTCGATCTCTACCGGGCGTTCTCCCCCAGCGGGCGCGTGCCTTGCCTGGTGGATGACGGCTGGGCTGTCTGGGATTCGCTGGCTATTGCCGAGTATCTCGCCGAGCGCCACCATGGTGTGTGGCCTGCCGAGGCCAATGCGCGAGCCTGGGCGCGCTCGGCCGCCGCCGAAATGCATTCTGGTTTCACGGCCTTGCGCGGCGCATGCCCGATGAATTGCGGCTTGCGGGTGAAACCGTTGCCGATGTCGGACGCGCTGAAGCAGGATCTGTTCCGTTTGGGCGATCTCTGGAACGATGGCCTTGCCCTGTTCGGCGGGCCGTTCCTTGCCGGCGGCCATTTTACCGCCGTCGACGCTTTCTTTGCTCCGGTGGCGTTCCGTGTGCTATCCTATGGGCTGTCTTTCGAAGGGGCAGCTGCAGCCTATCCCCCGCAATTGCTTGGCCTGCCGGCCATGCAGGAATGGTATGCGGCGGGTCTCGCCGAGACCTGGCGGGAGCCGGACCATGAGGCGGAGGTCGCTGCCGCCGGCACCATCGTCGAGGATCTTCGCGCTACGGCGTGATGGGCAGCGGGGCCTCTCTCACTATTCACTATCACATCTTATCAATCACCGACTGCACGCCTTCCGTCGGGGCATCGACCGACGACCCCGCCACCATGATGGCGGCGACGATTGCCTCGGGGTCTTCGACCACCAGCGGCCTGACCCGCTGTGCGGTGTGGATGAAGCCTTCGCTGGCCATATGGTCGAGCAGCGCCAGCATCGGATCCCAGAACCCTTGAACGTTGGCGAAGACGATCGGCTTGCGGTGATGGCCGAGCTGGCCCCAGGTCATGATCTCGACGATTTCCTCGACCGTGCCGATGCCGCCGGGCAGCGCCACAAAGGCGTCGGATTTCTCGAACATCTTGTGCTTGCGCTCGTGCATGTTGTCGGTGATCAGCAACTCGTCGAGCCGGTCAAGCGCGGTTTCGGTCGCCTCCTTGTTGATGAGGAAGCGCGGAATGATGCCCGTTACCTTGCCGCCGGCCTTGAGCGCGCCTTCGGCGACTGCGCCCATAATGCCTTTGGTGCCGCCGCCATAGACCAGCCGCAGGCCGGCTTTGGCGAGCGAGCGGCCAAGCAGGTGCCCGGCCTTGGCATAGATTTCATCGCGGCCCGGCGACGAGCCGCAGTAGACGCAGACGGATCGAATCGTGTTCATGCGTGATTGGTGATTGGGTCTGAATGCGGGGTCAAGCCCCTGAGGCTGACAAGCCCGGGCTTTTTCTTGTCGGTCCAGATAAAACACGCTAGACCGGCTTTAGGTGGCTAAGGGGCAGGGAAATATGGCAATTAATCCTTTGAAGGCGTTTCTGTTCGCGGCGGGTGGGACCGTCGCGATCGTCGGAACCGCCTATGTATCGGGCGCACTCGACCCGTATCTCAACCCCAAGCCGCCAGCGGAGATTGCAGCGCTGACGCCGCCGGCTGAGAAGCCGGCCGATTCCGGGACCGAGGGAAGGCTGCCGCCGGCGCCTGCCGCGCCCGNCCGCGCCCGCCGATGTCAAGGCTCCGGCTGCACCTGCGGACGCAACCGCTCCCGCGACCGAAGCTGCGGCTCCGGCGGCACCTGCCGCGCCGGCTGCAGCCCCAGCAACTCCCGCGCCGGCCACGGCCGGGCCGGTTGCGCCGAGCTTCGACGTCGTGCGCGTCGAAGGCAATGGCTCGATCGTCATTGCCGGCAATGCGGCCCCGAATGCGAAGGTGGAGATTCTCAACGGCTCGACGGTGCTCGGCTCGACGGTCGCCGGTCCGGACGGCGCCTTCGTCATCGTCCTCGACGATCCACTGAAGCCCGGCGACTATACGATTGCGCTGCGCTCGACGACCGGCGAAGTGGTTACGCCTTCGGTGCAGACCGCCGTCGTTTCGGTTCCCAAGGACGCCGCCGGCCAGGTGCTGGCGATGGTCGAGGAACCCGGCAAGCCGGCCGAGCTGCTTAGCGTCCCGGCGCCTGAGACCAAGCCCGCGGCACCGGCCGCCGGCGATCAGGCTGCTGCCCCAGCCGCTGAGGCGCCTGCTACGGCAGCGCCTGCCGTGGCCGCGGCAGCGCCTGCCGCTCCCGCTGAAACAGCACCTGCTGCTCCGGCTGTGGAAGCCGCAACTGCCCCTGCAGCGCCAGCAGTACCTGCAACGCCGCCGGCTGCCGCCGTGGCTGAACCCAAGATCGTCGTCGAAGCGGTCGAGATCGACGGCAACAAGATCTTCGTTGCCGGTCTGGCTGACGCCGGCCGCAAGGTGCGCGCCTATGCCAACGATATCCTGCTTGGCGATGCGGTGACCTCGCCCGACGGTCATTTCCTGGTCGAGGCAACGCGCGATATCCCGGTCGGCAACTACACCATCCATGTCGACGGTCTCGATGCCGACGGCGTGAAGGTGGTAGCGCGTGCCGCCGTACCGTTCGAGCGCGAACCCGGCGAGGCGATCGCCGCTGTAGCGCCCGCGGAGGCCAAGCCCGCCGAGACCAAGCCCGCCGAAGCAAAGCCTGCTGAGCCGGCCGTACCGGCTGCTGCCGAAGCACCGGCCGCTCCGGAGCCTGCGGCGCCAGC